>JAIXTS010000299.1 GCA_027483805.1 Azospirillum sp.
CATGGCGCGGGAAGGGGTGGACCCTGCCCGCGTGGCCTGTGTGGCGCTGATCCTGGCTGGTGTCGTGGGGCTGAAATTGCTGGAGCGCTGATGGGTCAGCCCTCCAGGCCCCAATATTGTCGCATCAGATGCTTGAATTCCGTCAGCAGCCGGGCCTTCACCGCCTTGTCTTCTTCCGTGTGGTTGAACCGGCTGCTGGCCAGGCCCTGCAGGAACTGCCAGGCCAGATGGCGGCCCATCTCGAACTTGACCGGGTCGGCCACCAGGAAGGAGCCATAAAGTTCCTTGGCGGTCTGTTCCCAGCGGGCGGCAAAGGCCGACTTGGCCGGGCCCATGATGGCGGCCAGTTCCGGTTCCGTCCGGGCAGCGGCCTCCAGTTCCTTCCAAGCCGTCCAAAGTGGGCTGTGCGCGGCATGCCACAGGGCGTCAATCCCCTGGTCCAGCCCCTCCCCACCCTCATGCGCCACATTGGCCGTGGCCACCGCATATTCGGCTGTGAAGCCCTGGATGATATGGTCGACCGTCGCGCGCAGCACCTCTGGCGTGGTGGGGAAATAATATTGTACGGCGCCTCTGGTCACCCGCGCCTGCTTTGCGATCTCCGACGTCGTGGTGCGGTGATAACCAATTTCCAGGAAGCAACGGATGGCTGCTTCAATGATGCGCTGATGTGTAGCGATGCTTTTTGGCGTCTGCCGGACACGCGAACCGTGAAATTCGCTTTCCTGTTCCTTGGCGATCGTGGGAGAGATCGACATCGTTTTCTTCCGGAAACAAAGGTTATTGGTTTAACTTTCTTTTAACCCTATATCGGGCTGAGTGTTTTCTAGAGCGAATGGCATTACCAAGGCAATATGGCAATGCGCCGGGCAGACAAGACGTCAGGGCGGGGTGTGCGAAAGGCTCGACACCCCGCCCCCGCCTGCGCTATGGGAAGCGCGATTGAACCAGAAACGAGCATCCCGCCCGTGACGCCGCGCCAACAGGCCCTGGATTATCTGCGCCGCCTCGGCACCGTGGCGGATGATCACATTGATGTGGGCGAGGCTGCCCTGGCCCTGGCCATTCTGGACCACCCGGCCGATCTTGGCCCCTATCGACGACACTTGTCGCAATTGGGCGCGGACCTTGGCCAGGTGATGCGGGATGTACCGGACGCGCTGCCCGAGCGGGTCCTGGCGCTGAACCGGCTACTGGAACAGCATGGTTATGCGGGCGACAGCGAAACCTATGAGGATTTGCAGAACGCCAATCTGGTGCGTGTCATCGACCGGCGGCGGGGTCTGCCCGTGTCCCTGGGCATCCTGCTGATCCAGGCCGCCCGTTCCCACGGTTGGGACATCCTGGGTTTGAATTTCCCCGGTCATTTTCTGCTACGCCTGGATCATGCCGGTGGGCGGCAGATCATCGACCCGTTCAGCGGCGCGGCCCCCCTGGGCCCGCGCGAACTGCGCGACATGTTAAAACAGACGGCCGGCATCGAAGCGGAACTGACCCCCGAACATTATGCCCCGGTCTCCAACCGCGACATCCTGCTGCGCCTGCAGAACAATCTGAAACTCCGCCATCTCTCGACGGATCAGCCGGACAAGGCCTTGGCGGTGATTGAGGATATGCTGCTGTTCGCACCGGACCATATCGGTCTGTGGCGGGAATCCGGTCTGCTGAACGCCCATCTGGGCAACCTGACGGCGGGGATCGCGGCGTTTGAGAATTTCCTGCGCATTGGTCAGGCGCGTGGAGCGTCGCCCCAACTGCTGGACCATACCCGCACGCTGCTGCGGCAGTTGCGGGGGCGTCTGAATTAATCCCCTGCCTTGTGACGTCGCGCATGGTATCGGCGCGGGGCTTGTGCTTTGCTGCGCCCATCTTCCTTTCCGCTGGCCGGAGACATCCCGACATGACCCTGAAGGTCGCCATCCAGATGGACCCGATTGAGTCCATCAATATCGACACAGACAGCACATTCATGATGGCGCTGGAGGCACAGCGCCGTGGCCACGCCCTATGGCACTACCATCCCCGTGATCTGGCCTTGCGCGGCAACAAACTGTTCGCCAAGGTCCGCCCGATGCAGGTGCGGCGCGAACGCGGCAATCATCACAGCATGGGTGCGGCAGAAATCATCGACCTGTCGACCATGGATATGGTGCTGATGCGCCAGGACCCGCCCTTCGACATGGCCTATATCACCGCCACCCATCTGCTGGAACATATCCATCCCAAGACGCTGGTGGTGAATGATCCGGCCGCGGTTCGCAACGCACCGGAGAAGCTGTTTGTCACCCACTTCCCCGATCTGATGCCGCCCACAATCATCACATCATCGGGGGAAGAGGTCCTGGCGGCCCGGGCCGAATGGAAGGACATTATCGTCAAGCCCTTGTTCGGCAACGGTGGTTCCGGTGTGTTTCACGTGAAACCCGATGATGAGAACCTGGGCGCGCTGCTGGAAACCTTCACCCAGCTCTACCGCGAACCGATCATCGTGCAGAAATATCTGCCGGAGATCCGCAAGGGTGACAAGCGCATCATCCTGATCGATGGCAAGCCCGCGGGGGCCGTGTCGCGTATCCCGCAGGATGGGGAGGCGCGCGCCAATTTCCATGCGGGCGGCAGTGCCGGCAAGACCCAGCTGACCCGGCGCGAGCAGGAAATCTGTGAGGCCATTGGCCCCACCCTGCGCGCCCAGGGCATGATTTTTGTTGGCATCGACGTGATTGGCGATTATCTGACGGAGATCAATGTCACCAGCCCAACGGGCATTCAGCAGATCAACCAGCTGGATGGGTCTGACTTGGAATCCATCCTGTGGGATGCGATGGAAGCGCGATACGCGGCCACGCGCTGAACCGCGCATGGCGTGGGCGGAGCCGGCGGGATTGTTCACACCCCTTGCCCCTTCCCTGCGCTTGCGCCAAGCTTGCGCCCCTGTAGCAATCGGGGGAGCATCATGGGTACCAGCATCAGCAATCCGGCCGTCACCCGTCGTGGCCTTCTCTGTTCATGCTGTGGTCTTGCGGCCTGGACCCTCGCCGGTGGTCTGTTGTCGGGTCCCGCCCATGCCGCCGATGCCGATCCTGAACTGAACGCCTTTTTTGCAGAAGCCTTTGCCCGGCAGGCGGCCAGATCGCCCGAAATGCGGACGGCGCTCGGTCTTCCTGGGGATCAAGGGTCCTGGGACGACCTGTCCGAGGCGGCGCTGGCTGCCAATGACGCAGACATGAAGGCTGATCTGGCCCGCCTGCGCCGTGATTTTCCCGACGCCAAACTGTCGCCGGCAGGCCGGCTGAACAAGAAGCTTTGGGAATATCAGGCCGAAGAGGCGCTGGGGACGGGCCGCTGGCGCGGCAACTTCTACCCGGCCGACCATTTTAATGGCCGCCATGGCGACCTGATCGACACGCTGACCACCTATCATCCGGTGCGGGACAAGGTTGGGGCCTTGGCCTGGCTGGCACGGGTGGACAAAATCGACCAGCCCGTGGGCCAGTTGATCACGGCGCTGCTGGTCCGGGCCGATCGCGG
>JAIXTS010000459.1 GCA_027483805.1 Azospirillum sp.
CTGGCGCTGGGCGGCATGGCCGTGACGGCGGTCGGCGTTGCCCTGGTGCTGCGGCGGGCCTGATGCTCGTCGCGCGGCGCACCAACCGGCTTGCGTCCATGGCCCCGGCTGGATAAGGTCCCGGCACTTTCCAACATACTTGCCAAGGTAAGAGACACCATGTCTGACGCCGCAACCTCCAATGATGTCGGCGGAATCGCGGCCGACCGCCTGCGTTCCTTCATCGAGCGCATCGAGCGCCTGGAGGAGGAAAAGAAGGGCATCCAGGACGACATCAAGGACATCTATGCCGAGGCCAAGGGCACCGGCTTTGATACCAAGGTGATGCGCCAGATCATCCGCATCCGCCGGATGGAAAAGGAAGACCGCCAGGAGATGGACGCACTTCTGGAACTGTACAAGGCCGCCCTGGGGATCGAGTGATCGAGGCGCACTGATCATCCATGACGGCCGGGGATTTCCCCGGCCGTTGCCTTTGAGGGCCGGGCACAGCAGGCTTGACTGCCACGCCGCCTTCAACAAGGGTGTGTGACGCTTTCCGCGCCGTAAGGGCCGCAGTTTCCCGTCAAGCCGCCGGAGTGCCATGCTCTCCCTGGACGTCCGTCCCATTTTCTATGTGATCGGTGCGCTTCTGTCCGTCATCGCGGTTGCGATGGTGGCGCCGATGATCGCCGATCTGGCGGCGGGAAAGGATGATTGGCGCGTCTTTGCCACATCCTCCGGGCTGACGCTGTTTTTCGGCGTGCTGCTGATGCTGACGAATCGGGCCGACCGCATCGCCCTGTCCCTGCGCCAGACCTTTGTGCTGACCACCTTCGCCTGGATCGTGGTGGGCGCCTTCGCCGCCCTGCCCTTCACCCTGGCTGAACAGCGCCTGACCTACGCCAACGCCTATTTCGAAGCCATGTCCGGCCTGACGACAACGGGCGCCAGCGCCTATGCCACGGTCCAGACGCTGCCGCCGGGCCTGTTGCTGTGGCGGTCGCTGCTGGTCTGGCTGGGCGGGATCGGCATTGTCGGCATGGGCATCGTTATCCTGCCCTTCCTGCGGGTTGGCGGGATGCAACTGTTCCGCAGCGAATCCTCCGACAAGTCGGACAAGGTGGTGCCGCGCGCCGCCGACATGGCGCTGGGCTTTGGCTGGGTCTATCTGGCGCTGACGATCGCCTGCATCATCATGCTGCGGCTGGCCGGCATGCCGATGTTCGACGCCATCAACCATTCCATGACCGCCTTGGGCACCGGGGGCTTCTCTACCAAGGATACCTCGGTCGGTTATTTCCAGAATGCCGGCGTGGAATGGACCCTGGCCTTGTTCATGTTCCTGGGCAGCCTGCCCTTTGTCCGCTTCATCTCCATGATCAAGGGCGATACCAAGGCGCTGTGGCATGACAGCCAGGTCCGGAACTACACCGCCTTCACCCTGATCGTTTCGGGCTTGCTGGCCCTTTATGTGATCGCCAAGGACCATCTGGACCCGATGGAGGCGATCCGCCATTCGGTGTTCAACTGCGTCTCGCTGATCACCACGACGGGCTTTGCCTCTACCGATTATCTCGCCTGGGGCCATGGTCCCGTGGCCCTGTTTTTTATCCTGACCCTGGTGGGCGGATGCACGGGGTCCACCTCGGGCGGGATCAAAATGTTCCGGTTTGAGATTCTGTGGCTGGCCCTGCGCATGCAGATCAACCGGCTGTTCAGCCCGAACCGGGTTATCCCGCTGACCTATAATGGCAAGCCCGTCGATAATGATGTCATCATCTCCGTGATGAGCTTCACCTTCCTCTATATCGCCCTGATCCTGATCTTCGCGGTGCTGCTGGGCCTGACGGGTCTGGATTATGTGACCGCCATTTCGGCCGCCGCCACGGCCCTGGGCAATGTCGGTCCCGGCCTCAGCCCGATGATCGGTCCTGTCGGCAATTACGAGCCGCTGCATGATTTCGCGGTGTGGATCATGTCGCTGGCCATGCTGCTGGGCCGACTGGAACTGTTCACGGTCTTTGTCCTGCTCAGCCCATCTTTCTGGCGGCGCTGAACCGCCCCCTCGACACCTGCCTCCCGACGATTTAAACATCTGTTTGAAGGCTGGCGGTCGACCCGGCCAGGAACGGATTTCGGGAGGAACGTGGCATGAGCCGGATGGACCGTGGTGAGATCGACTTCATCCTGGATGGACTGCTGGATCTGGACAGCCTGCTGTCACGGCCCCGTTTCAGCCATCTGGATCGCGACGCCCTGACCCAGGTCCTGGACACTGCCGCCGGTCTGGCCGACGAGAAGTTCGGGCCGCACTATCACGAAGCAGACAAGCACGAACCCGACCGGATCAATGGCAAGGTCGTGATGCTGCCCGCCGTGAAGGAGGCTGTGGACGCCTTTGCGGAGGCCGGCTTCCTGGCCGCCCACCATGACGAGGAACTGGGCGGGTTGCAGCTGCCCTGGTGTATCGTGCAGGCGGCTTTCAGCTTTTTCCAGACCGCCAATATCGCTACCGCCGCCTATCCCTTCCTGACCATCGGCGCCGGCAACCTGATCCGCAGTTTCGGCAGTGAGGCGCAGCAGGCCAGGTTCCTGGCCCCCATGCTGACCGGCCGGTTCTTCGGCACCATGGCCTTGTCGGAACCGCAGGCCGGCAGCAGCCTGGCCGACATCCGCACCAGCGCCACACCCAACGATGATGGGTCCTACGCCATCACCGGCACCAAACAATGGATCAGCGCCGGCGAGCATGAGCTGTCGGACAACATCGTCCATATGGTGCTGGCCAAGATCAAGGGCGCACCGGCGGGTGTGAAGGGCATCAGCCTGTTCATCGTGCCCCGGTACCGCGTCAACGATGACGGCAGCCTCGGCCCCGACAATGACGTGCGGCTGGTCAGCCTGCTGCACAAGATGGGCTATCGCGGTACCACCAGCACCATCCTGTCCTTTGGTGAGGAGGGGCGCTGCCAGGGCTTCCTGGTAGGGCAGCCGCATCACGGCCTGTCCTACATGTTCCAGATGATGAACGAGGCGCGGATCGGCGTGGGCCTGGGGGCCGCGGCCTTGGGCTATGCCGGCTATCGTTATTCCGCCGACTATGCCCGTACCAGGCCGCAGGGCCGCCCGCTGGAAGCGCGCGACCCGGCCAGCCCCATGGTGGCGATCATCGAGCATGCCGATGTCCGCCGCATGCTGTTGCAGCAGAAGGCGGCATCGGAAGGCGCCATCGCGCTTTGCCTGCTTTGCGCCCGGCTGGTGGATGAGGAGCGCACGGCCGAGACCGAAGCCGCCCGCCGCCATGCCAGCCTGCTGTTGGAACTGCTGACGCCCATCGCCAAATCCTGGCCGTCGGAGCATTGTCTGGAAGCCAATAAATGGGCCATCCAGATCCTGGGCGGCTATGGCTATACCCGCGACTATCCGGTTGAACAATATTACCGCGATAACCGCCTGAACCCGATCCATGAGGGGACCTACGGTATCCAGGCCAATGACCTGCTGGGCCGTAAAGTGTTCATGGAACAAGGGGCCGCGCTGCAGGTTCTGGGCGCGGAGATCAAGGCCACCATCGCCCTGGCCGCCGCCAGTCCCGCGCTGTCCACCCAGGCTGCGCTGCTGGGTGATGCCCTGACGCGGGTGGCGACCGTCACCGCCCATCTGGGCCAGGTCCGCGCCGCCGGCCAGGTGGCCCTGTCGCTGGCCAATGCCACCACCTATCTGGAAATGTTCGGGCACAGTGTGATGGCCTGGGTCTGGCTGCGCCAGGCCCTGGTGGCCGAGGCCTGGCTGAAGGCCGGCCGCGGCGACGTGAACCATCTGAACGGAAAACTGGCCGCCTGCCGCTGGTTCTTCGCCCATGAACTGCCCAAGACCACGACCCAGGCCGCCATTCTGACCAGCCTGGACCGCACGGTCCTGGATGTGGAGACGGCCTGGCTGTGACACCAGCAATGATGTGGTGGCTGGCGGTCAGCCACCCTTCTTGCGCATCAGGGTTTCCAACTCTTTTACTGTATCGCAGGCCATCTGATTGCCGGCCTTGCATGCATCGGTCATCTTGCCCCAGCCGGCCTGGGGGTCGGCTTTGGTGCCCTGGCCGGTGAAGGTCATGATACCGACCATCATGCATCCGTTGCTGTCCCCAGAATCACAGACCGCACCGTAATTCTTGAGGGCAGCAGGAAAATCCGCCGGACCGCCCTCGCCATTCCTCTGCATCGTGGCCACAACCGCGCAACCCTGGAGTTCCCCCAGGTCACAGGTGCGACCCAACAACTCGCGGGTCTTGACCAGATCAACGGGGCCGCCCGCACCGCTCTCATACATGGTTGCCAGATTGAAACAGGCGCGTGGTTCCTTGGCGTCACACGCCTTGGCATAGAAAACCCGCGCCTGCGGTTCATCCATCGGGCCACCGGCACCCGCATGCATCATGTTCGCCAGACCGAAGCAGCCCTCCGGATTACCATCAGCGCAGGATTTTTCGAATCCCTGCCGCATCTGGACCATGTCATCAGCCGATGACGGGATCGCAGAGAACAAACTGAGAGCCAAGACAGCCGAAAAGCAAAAATGAAGTCCCCTCATCGCTATCACCACCCAACCCTGTTCTTGTATCGATTGAAGATAATTGAACTCCATAACATCCACAATTGCAGTAGCAGCCCCGAGATGGACGAAGCCCCGGCTCCCGCCTATGGTGCACGCAAAGTGAGTCAACGCCTGGAGCAAGAACGGTGGATACCCCCGCCTTCCTGACCGACATCTGGTACTTCGCCCTGCCATCGGCCGCGCTGAAGCGGGGAAAGATGCAGGCGAAGTCCCTGCTGGGTCAGCCGGTCCTGTTTGCGCGGGATAATGATGGGGCGGCCTTCGCGCTGCGCGATATCTGCCCGCACCGGGGCATCCCGCTCTCCTGTGGCCGATTCGACGGGCGGGAGGTGGAGTGCCGCTATCATGGCTGGCGCTTTGATGGCGGCGGCGGCTGCACCGCGATTCCGTCTCTGGTAGAGGGACAGGATTTCGATATCAGCCGCATCAAGGTCCGCCGCTATCCGGTCGTGGAGGCGCAAGGCAATCTCTGGATCTGGATGGGTGACGGCGCACCGGAGGGGGAACCGCCGCAGATGCCCGACATGGAGGGGCGCGTCCCCAACCTGACAGAGGTGATGCATTTCCCCTGTCCCGTCGACCATGCCGTGATCGGGCTGATGGACCCGGCCCATGGTCCCTTTGTGCATCAGAGCTGGTATTGGCGATCGTCACGGTCCATCCATGAGAAGGCAAAAGCCTTCGGCCCCGCCCCTTTCGGTTTTGCCATGAAGCGGCACCGCCCCTCCGCCAACTCCGCCGCCTACAAGCTGTTGGGCGGCGCGCCGGAGACGGAGATCACCTTCCGCCTTCCTGGTGTGCGGACCGAACATATCGCCGCCGGCCGGCACCGTATCGTCAACCTGACCACCGTCACCCCGCTGGATGCGAACAATACGGAAGTGACCAACAGCTTTTATTGGACCCTGGGCTGGGCCGATCTGGCCAAGCCCATCCTGCGCCGGTTCGTCCGCCGCTTCCTGGGCCAGGACCGCGACGTCGTGGTGATGCAGCAGAAGGGGCTGGCCCATGATCCGACCCTGATGCTGATCAAGGACGCCGACACCCAGGCCCGCTGGTACCACCAGTTGAAGAACGAATATCAGCGCGCGCGGGACGAGGGACGAGACTTCCTGAACCCGGTCAAGGATACCGTCCTGCGCTGGCGGAGCTGAGCATCCGCCTGATACCGCGCGCCACGTGGTGCGTCGCCAAGCCCATGGATAGGGGCGCCGGCGATTGAGGGCAGGAAAGAGTGACCAACGGTCAAGATTTCATGCCGCCGGTATGAGGTCGAACCGACAAGCGAGACCTTCCGCAGATACCTTTGGCGATCAGGCTCGCACACGTTTTGGGAAGTCGCTTGGCAAACCCCCTCCGGGCCACCGGTCATGTGCCGCGCAGCTTCTATCGCCTGGATCTTGTTGAAGCGGGGCCATCCACACGTGGTGCAAGGCACGGGGGAACACCATAAGGAACCAAACGGATCGCTCGCGGGGCCTTTTGGCAGCTGTCGCCGAAACGCGTCTCCTGAACGGCCTACGCGACACGAACAGTGGCAAGGAACCGGTCGACCTCATTGCCCAGCCGTTCAGCCTGTGAGGAAAGCTCTGTCGCGGACCCCAGCATCTGCGATGAC
>JAIXTS010000178.1 GCA_027483805.1 Azospirillum sp.
CAGTATGAGCCGATCGCGGCGGCGCTGGCCTATGAGGCGCAGATCAATGCCGAGCAGATCGCGCTGATCGCCGATATCGGCGGCGGCACCTCGGACTTTTCCATCGTGCGCATCGGGCCAGACCGGGCGCGGCGGACGGAACGCGCCGACGATATCCTGGCCAATGATGGTCTGCGCATCGGCGGCACGGATTTCGACCGGCTGCTGAGCCTGGAGGCGGTGATGCCGCATCTGGGCTACCGCTCCCCGCTGCTGCGTCCGGGCCTGCTGACACCCAATCACCTGTATGTGGATCTGGCCACCTGGGCCAAGATCAACTTCCTGTACAGCCCCGCCGTTCTGGCCGATGTCGGGCGGCTGGTGAAGGAGGCGAAGCATCCGCAACTGATCCGCCGTCTGGTCACCGTGCTGGAAGACCATCTGGGCCATGCACTGGCCATGAAGGTGGAAGAGGCGAAGATCGCCCTGTCGGGGGCGAATACTTATGATATCGACCTGTCGCTGGTCGAACAGGGCCTGGATGCCCCCTCCACGCGCGGCCGTCTGGCCACGGCCGTGGCCGATCCGGTGGAAAGGCTGGCCGCCATGACGACGGACTGCCTGCGTCAGGCGGGTCTGCGCGCCGATCAGGTGGACGCCATCTTCCTGACCGGCGGTTCCACCCTGCTGCCCGCCGTTCGCGGCGCCATCACCGGCGCCCTGCCGGAAGCCCGGATCGTCGAAGGCGACAAGTTCGGCGCCGTCGGCCTGGGCCTGACCATTGAGGCCGGGCGGCGGTACGGGTGATCCCGCCTGCCCTCACATCCCGCCCTGGCTTTTCCCGCCCACCGGCCGTTCGCCCATGCCGTGGGCGGAGTAGCGGGCAACCGCATCGAAGGCGGCGGAATGGAACTGCCGGCGCCAGAGCACGTAGGTGA
Organism: Azospirillum sp.; assembly: GCA_027483805.1. GTDB lineage: Bacteria > Pseudomonadota > Alphaproteobacteria > Azospirillales > Azospirillaceae > Niveispirillum. The sequence continues at coordinate 918 of JAIXTS010000178.1, forward strand.
CCAGTGCCACCAGGGCAATGAAGGCATAGGGGTGGATCATCCAGCCCAGGCTGGCAAAGGCATAATAATAACCGCGCAGCCCGCGATTAAAGCTGGTGATGGCCAGCGTCATCATCTTGGCTGCTGCCTTGGCGGTGGTCAGCGCCTCGTCCCCCGGGTCCAGCGGTGCGCCCCCGATCAGGGCGATCGTGTAGTTGAACTGCCGAACCGCCCAGGTGAAAGAGAAAAAGCTGTAGACGAAGATGGCCAGCAACAGCAGAAGCTTGGCCTCGAACACCGGTTTGGCCGTGGGCTGGGTGAAGCCCAGTTCCATCACCACCCGGTAGGAGCTTTCCGACGAGGCCAGGATGCCCAGCAGACCGGCCAGGACCAGGACCGTCGTGGAGGCAAAGAAGGAAACGCTGTGGATCAGATGGCCCATCAGCATGCTGTCCATGACCCGGTTGTCCCGGTACAGCATGTTGGTCATCCAGCGGATGCGGATGCGCAGCATATGCTGGTTCAAACTGGTCGGCGCGCCCTGACGGCGGTCGGTCAGCCAGCCATAGCCCCACCAGAGCAGCACGAACCACACAAAAGCGATGCCATCCAGCAGCGTCAGTGACGTAAACAGCGGCGGCATGGGAATACCCTCAGCCCAGGCGGTAACGTGGCGCCACCAGCCCGTTCAGATAGGTCTTCAGTTCGGGCGTCAGCGGCTCGAATTTCACTGACACGGAACGGGTGGCCGCGTCCAGCGCCATGACCCGCGCCTGAACGGGAACGGGATCGCCGGCACCCGGTGCCGCGACGAGCAACGTGACCAGTTCGCCTTCCTGATACAGGGTGGGGTCGGCATCCAGGGCCAGACCGCCGAACGACCAGTTGCGGGTACGGGCGGTACCCTTGCGGCTGCCCACGGCAAGATGGGGTTGCACGAACCGGCGCAGGCGGCGACGCTGTTTGGCATCCCCCTCGCCCGCCCGTGTGGCACCCGCCAGATCGGCACCGCGCATGTTGACACCGGTGACGATGGCGCCGGCCAGATCGGCCTTGCGCAGAATGGCCCCCGACAGGATGGCGTTGGTCAGGTCGGCGCCACGCAGGATGGCCCCATCCAGATTGGCCGGCCAGGTCCGGCCGCCGGACAGGGTCTGTGCCGTCAGGTCCACCCCCGCCAGATGGGCACCCGACAGGTTGGCCCGGCGCAGCGTCGCACCCGACAGGACCGACCCATCCAGAACGGACTGTGACAGGTCGCTGTAGGACAGGTCGGCCATTTCCAGGCGGTTGTCGGCCCAGTTGGCCGAAACGAGCCGGCAGCGGCGGAGACGCGCCCCGGCCAGATTGCGACCATGCAGGACAAGCGGGTCCAGTTCCGCCATGTCCAGGTCCAGACGTGCGCCCTTGGCCCCGCCTGTTTCGATCCATTGTTCATGGGCGTCAATCATCGCCGACAGTTCGGCGGTGGGAATGCGTCGGCGAGTGGGCGAAGCGATCATGCTGATCACGCCGTCCGGCACGTGCCGGCCGCGCGACAGGGTATCGCTGTCCACCATGGTGCCCGCCAGTTGCGTGCCCGACAGGTTGGCACCGGTCAGGTCCACGCCCAGCATGACACATTTGGACAGGTCGGCACCGGCCAGATCGGCATCCATCAGGTCGGCCCCCGTCAGATCGCAGCCTGTCAGCTTGGCCGAACAGAGGATGGCGCGTTCCAGCCGTGCCTCTGTCAGTACGGCGGCCCCGTCGCGCTTTGTGGCGCCGCTGCTGTCGGACAGGGTGCCGGAGCGGAAATCGGCCCCACGCAGGATGACATCGTTCAGGGTGGCACGGTGCAGGTTGGCCCCACGCAGATCGGCGCCCGTCAGATTGGCACTGGTCAGTTCCGCCCCTTCCAGATCAGCACCGAACAGGTCGGCGCGTGCCAGATCAGCCCCCTCCAGAATACATCCCGACAGGTTGGCCCCGGCCATCTTTGCCTCTGCCAGACGCGCGCCCTTCAGGTTCAGGCCCGACAGGTCCTGGAAGGCCAGTTCAGCACGTCGTCCCCCCTTCCCGTCAAGCCATTGGCGGTGAAGCTGGAATTCCTTGCGCAGGAATTCCACGTCGCGGGCGGGCGTGCTGGTGCTGCTCATTGGTCGTTGGCCCCGGAAACCGGCATCGGTGATGATTGCAGGCGCACCCTACGCTAGAGAATAACGGTCCACAATCCGGCGAAGCGATGTGTTGCGCGAATGGTTGACCCAATCCTGTCGCCACGTATAATACGACCGTTCGTTCTTTTATAGGGGCTGACCGCGATGACCCGCCGCACACGCAGTTACGAATGGGATGCCACACCGCTGGATATGGGCCTGCTGGCCCGTCTGCCAGGG
>JAIXTS010000367.1 GCA_027483805.1 Azospirillum sp.
ATCGGATGCGCCGGCATCACGGTCGAAATGGCGTGCTTATAGACCAGCTGCGAATGGGCGTCGCGGCGCAGCAGCACGGAGAAATTGTCAAACCAGGTGATGATGCCCTGCAGCTTGACGCCGTTTACCAGGAACACGGTCACCGGGGTCTTGCTCTTGCGGACATGGTTCAGGAACACGTCCTGTACGTTCTGGGATTTTTCTGACATTGGAGCAGCCTCGCTTATGCTCGGGTTATTGGGGCACCCATCCGACGGGGGCCCAAGTTTGCACAGGATATCCGACAATCGCCCTTTCAGCCAACAGTGCGGATATCCCTGGATATGGTAGCAGCAATCTCCCTAACCAAGGATGAAATCGCCGCACACCCGTCAAGACTTATGGCGGGGGGAAACCGGTTCAAGCCATCCCCCACATGCGGCGTATCCCCCACCAGCACGGGGGTCAGGCCCGTGCGGTGGGCGATCTCCATATCGACATCGGCATCCCCCACGAACCAGATATCGGGGCCGGGTTCATAACCCATGGGCTTCAGTGCCAGCAGAACCGGGGCGGGATCAGGTTTGTCCGCCACCGCATCAGTGGCCCCGACCAGCGCATCGAACAAGGACGCCCAGCCCAGCATGTCGGCTTCCGCCCGCAGAAACCGCCCCGTCTTGTTGGAAACGACACCCAACCGGATACCCATGCCATGCAGGGTGCGCAGCATCTCCTCGGCACCTGAAAGAACATCGGTATGGGTCAGATGGTTTTCCTCAAAATGCGCATAGAAAATGTCGCGGGCGCGCGGCCATTCGTCCCCGAAAATCTCCGGAAAACTGTCGCGCAGCGATTTGCGGATGCGGCCATAGCTTTCCTCCAGCGTCCATTCCGGCTTGCCGAAAGCACGCAATGCGGCATTAACGGACGCATGGACGCAGCGCCAATTGCTGATCAGCGTATTGTCCCAATCGAACAGGATGGCGCGGGGAAGCCGGTCAAACGGAGCAGACAAGGTATCGCTGGTCACTTTGCACCCACAGGGTCGTTGGAACCGATATGGTCCATATAGGCCTGACGCAGGCGCAGGCAGAGCGGGCCGGGCCGGCCATCACCGATGGCCTTTCCATCGATGCGGGTGACCGGCAGGGCGAAGGTGCTGGCGCTGGAGACAAATGCTTCGCGGGCTTCATAGGCCTCCGCCACGCTGAAGGCCCGTTCCTGAAACGCTATGCCCAGGTCGCGGGCGCAGTCCAGAATGGACAGGCGGGTGATGCCGTTTAGGATTTCGTTGCTGGGCTGGCGGGTGACCAGGATGCCGTCGGCGGTGACGATCCAGGCATTCGACGAACAGCCCTCCGTCACAAACCCTTGACCATCCACCATCCAACCTTCAAACGCGCCCGCCTCCGCCGCCTTCTGCTTGCCCAGCACCTGGGGCAGCAGGCTCGTCGATTTGATATCCCGGCGCAGCCAGCGGATATCCGGCATAGTGATGACCGCGACACCCTTTTCCAGGGTAGAGGCCGGTTGAAACGCGGTACGTCGGCAGGTCAGGACCAGGGTCGGGGCCGGCTGCTTCGGGAACTTGAAATCACGCGGTGCCGCGCCGCGCGTGATCTGGATATACAGCAGCGCATGGCGCGCGCGATTGCGGCGGACCATTTCGCCCATGATGAAACGCAGGGTCGCGGGCTTCACCGGCCAGGGGATCGACAGTTCCTTCAGCGATCGCGCCAGCCGGGTCAGGTGCCCTTCAGCGTCGGCCAGCTTGCCATCAACGATGGTCACCACCTCATAGATGCCATCGGCGAACTGAAATCCGCGATCCTCAATATGGACGCTGGCATCAGCGTGCGGAAGGTAGCGACCATTGACATAGGCGATGCGGGGCATGGAGGTTGGTCCAAAGGTGATCTATGCGCCAGATGTCGCGCGTCCGGCCCTGCACGGTCAAGTGGCGGAATTGTCATTGCGGCAGTTGCACTTGGGATGCATGTCGGTTTTGCTGGTCGCCTGATGACGGAAGGGGATGGAGATGCGAGGACTGGCCATCATTCCCGGTATCGGCAATTCCGGGGAAACACATTGGCAGACGCGTTGGGAACATAGCCTGCCCGGCGCACGACGGCTGTCCGTGTCAGACTGGGACCAACCGGATCTGGAGGAATGGATGGCGGGACTGGACCGGCTGGTCGCTGCGTTCGAACGCCCGCCTGTGCTGGTTGCGCACAGCCTGGGTTGCCTGCTCGTGGCGCATTGGGCTGGTCGGACGCCGGTCGCGGGCGCGCTGCTGGTCGCCCCGCCCGATCCGGCGGGCCCGGCCTTTCCCACACAGGCATCGGGTTTCGCACGGGTCCCCCGCCGCCCCCTGCCCTTTCCTACCATCATCGTCGCCAGCAATAACGATCCATATGGCAGCATCGACCATGCGGCGGGTTTGGCCAGCGCGTGGGGGTCTGATCTGGCCCCGGCGGGGGCGCTTGGCCACATCAATGGGGCCAGCGGCCTCGGCGATTGGCCGTGGGGGCGCACTCTGCTGGAGCGGCTTTTATAGAAGGCTCAGAAAAACTCCAGCCGCACGGCGAACATCTTCTCCACCTTCTTCACCTGTCCCACCTCAGCCAGGATGATGACCCGGTCGTTGGGTTTGATCACGGTGCTGGGGCGCGGGATGATCACCTTGCCGGCGCGCACGATGGCGCCGACAATAATACCGTCGGGCAGCCGGATATCCTTCAAGGGCGTGTTGATCAGGGTGGAGGTTTCCAGCGCCTCCGCCTCGATCACCTCGGCGAAATTCTCGCGCAGGGAATGCACCGCCTTGATCCGGCCCCGGCGCACATGCTGCAGGATCGACGAGACGGTGATGGAGCGCGGGCTGACCACCGCGTCGATACCCAGTGGCAGAACCAGCGGCTGATAAGTTGTCTTGTTGATCAGGGTGATGGCACGTTTGCAGCCGTTCCGCTTGGCCAGAAGACTGGCCAGGATATTACCCTCATCACTGTTGGAGACGGCGACGACTGTCTCCGACGCGGCCACGTTTGCTTCTTCCAGAATGGCCGGGTCCAGCCCGTCACCATGCAGGACCATGGTGCGCTTCAGCCTCTGGGCGACCATGGTGGCACGGCGGCGATCAACCTCGATCACGCGGGCCGACACGCCGGGCTGGTTCTGCTCAATCTCTTCGGCCAGACAGAGACCGATATTGCCACCGCCGACGATGATCACCCGCCGCGCCTGCCGCTCCTCATGGCCGAAGGCGGCCATGGCGCGGGCGACGTGGTTGGTGTCGGCGACGAAATAAACCTCATCACCGGGCAGCATCTGGTCGTTGCCGCCGGGAATGAACTGGCGGTCGCCGCGGATGATGGCCACCACTTCGATCGCCAGATCCGGAAACAGGCCGGTCAGCTGCCGCAGCGGCGTGTTGATGATCGGGCAGTTATCGGTGCAGACGACACCGATCACCTTCACCAGCCCGTCGGCCAGCGGGATCATGTCGAAGGCACCCGGCACCTGCAGGCGCCGTGATACCGCCCGCGCCACCTCGATCTCCGGCGAGATGATGAAATCGATGGGAAGATGTTCGCGGGAGAACAGATCGGCCCAGATGGGCTGTAGATAGGATTGATGCCGCACACGCGCAATCTTGGTCGGCACATTGAACAGGCTGGCCGCCACCTGACAGGCGACCATATTCACCTCATCGGCCAGGGTCACGGCGATCAGCATGTCGGCATCCGCCGCCCCCGCCGCCTCCAGCACATGGGGATGGGAAGCAAAGCCCACCATGGCCTGGACATCCAGCGTGTCGCTGATCTTCTGGATCAGTTCGGGTGACTGGTCGATGACGGTAACATGGTTGCCCTCCGACGCCAGATATTTGGCGATGTTGGACCCGACCTGACCCGCGCCGCAGACGATGACTTTCATGAAGGGTACCCTGTCAGTAATTGACGGGAAAGGAAGCGCCGCAACCGACCGCCCCTCACTCCACCAGCTTCAACCCGTTCTTGTCAGAGCCATGCACGCCGAGCGATTTCAGTTTGCGGTGCAATGCTGAGCGTTCCATGCCCACAAAGCTGGCGGTGCGGGAGATATTGCCGCCGAAGCGGGTGACCTGGGCCAGCAGATATTCGCGCTCGAACACTTCGCGCGCCTCGCGCAGCGGCAGGCCCATGATTTCCCCGCCCTTGTCCCATTTCAGAACCGTGGGTGTGATGGCACCGATTTCGGGGGGCAGCATGTCAGCCCGGATCGGCTCTCCCGGGTCGCCTGCCACCATGATCAGCAGCCATTCCACGGTATTGCGCAGCTGCCGGACATTGCCGGGCCAGTCATAGGCCTGCAACGCCGCCATCGCATCCTCCCCGAACACCCGCACCGGCAGGCCCGCCGTCTCCGCCGTCCGCTGCATGAAATGCCGGGCCAGCAGCGGGATATCCTCCCGACGCTCTCTCAGGGGGGGCATTTTCAGGGGCACGACGGACAGGCGGTAGAACAGGTCCTGGCGGAACCGGCCGATCTCGATCTCTGCCGTCAGGTCGCGATTGGTGGAGGCGATGACACGGACATCCACCTCCACCCGCGAGGTGCCGCCCACCCGCTCAAACGTCTGTTCCTGCAGCACACGGACAATCTTGCCCTGGGTTTCCAGCGGCATGTCCGCCACCTCGTCCAGGAACAGGGTACCGCCATGGGCCTGTTCAAAGGTGCCGACCTTGCGGCCTCCACCCTCGAACCCATGTTCGGTGCCGAACAGCTCCACCTCCAGCCGGTCCGGCCGCATGGTGGCGCAGTTCAGCGCCACGAACGGCCCGTCATTGCGGCGCGACTTGGCGTGCAGCATGCGGGCCACTACCTCCTTGCCGCTGCCCGGCGGGCCGGAGATGAGGACGCGCGACCCCGTTGGCGCCACCTTATCCACCGAATGGCGCAGCTGGTTCACCGGCAGCGAGCGGCCGATCAGGTCGAAATCGGCCCCCACCTTCACCCGCAGCTCGCGGTTTTCCCGACGCAGCCGCGCCGCCTCAATGGCGCGTTCGACCAGCAGCAGAAGGCGGTCGGCCTTGAACGGTTTCTCAATGAAGTCATAGGCGCCGGATTTGATGGCCGCGACCGCCGTTTCAATATTGCCATGGCCGGAGATCATGACGACGGGCACATCCGGGTGATCACGCTTCAGTTCGGCCAGCACCTGCAACCCGTCCAGGCGGCTGCCCTGCAACCAGATATCCTGGATGACCAGACTGGGCCGGCGGGCGGCGACGGCAGCCAGCGCCTGGTCGCTATCCGCCGCCTCCCGCGTCTTCATGCCTTCATCCTCCAGGATGCCGGCGATCAGCATGCGGATATCGGCCTCGTCATCGACGATCAGAATGTCGTGCGCCATGTCTTCTCAACCCCTCCGCGCGTCGGCGGTGTTCATTTCCGGGACGACCGTGGCCGTGGGTGCGATGTTGCGCGGCAGGACCAGTGTGACACGGGCGCCACCGCCCGGCCGATCCTCCAGCAAAATCGCGCCGCCATGGTCTTCCATGATCTTCTTCACGATGGCGAGGCCAAGGCCTGTGCCCTTGGCCCGCGTGGTGACATAGGGCTCGGTCAGCCTGTCGCGTTCCTCGGATTGCGGCAGACCCTTGCCATTATCCTCAACCGCCAGCAGGACCCGTTCATCCTCCACCCGGATGCGGGCCGTGATTTCGCCCGGCAGCCTTTCGGCACCGGGCGGCGTATCCTCCAACCGGCCTTCGATGGCTTCGCCGGCATTTTTTAACAGATTGGTCAGCGCCTGACCCAATTGCCGGCTGTCACAGGTGACGACCAGCGGGGCATCCGGCATGTCGCAGGTAAATTTGATCGCCGGATAGGCCGAGGCCTGCAACAGTACGGATTGCCGGGTCAAATCCTGCATGGCCGTCGGCTTCATCACCGGCTGCGGCATGCGGGCAAAGGCCGAGAATTCATCCACCATACGCCCGATATCATCGACATGGCGCACGATCGTGTCCGTCATGGCCTTGAACGTGTCGGGATCGCTGGTAATTTCTTTCAGATATTTGCGCCGCAGCCGTTCGGCTGAAAGCTGGATGGGCGTCAGCGGGTTCTTGATCTCGTGCGCAATGCGCCGCGCCACATCGGCCCAGGCCGCCTTGCGCTGCGCCGACATCAGTTCGGACACGTCGTCGAAGGTGACGACATAGCCCTTGACCTCGCCCCCCACCACTTCCGCCGCCACACGGACCAGCAGGGTTTTCTGCTGTCCGCCCCGGCGGATTTGCACCTGTCCTTCGACCTGCTTGCCGCCGCGCCGACGGATATTGCCCATCAGCTCATCCAGCTCCGGCACCACCTCCAGCAGGTCGCGCCCGATCAGCGACGATGGGTCCCCCACGGCCAGAAGATTGGCCGCCGACAGGTTGGGCAGGTTGATGCGGCCATGCTGGTCCAGGCCCAGCACGCCCGCCGACACGCCGGCCAGCACCGCCTCCGTAAACCGCCGCCGCAGGTCCAGCTGTCGGTTGGCCTCAACCAGTTCCGACCGCTGGCTTTCCAACTGGCTGGTCATACGGTTGAAGGCGCGGCTCAGGCTGACCAGTTCATCCTCCGGCTCCAGCCCGCTATCGGGCACACGGGCCGTCAGGTCGCCGGCGCGGATGCGTTCGGCCGCGGCAATCAGGGCGGAGATGGGGGCCACCAGATATGTGGCAAAGTTCAGGCCCAGCCAGATGGCCGCCAGCAGCAGCAGCACCGCCACGCCGACAAAGATCACCGCCATGCGGGTCTGCAGCGTGAACCGCTGCTCCTCCATATGGCGGTATTCCTGCACGGCGCTCTGCGTCACATCCATATGTTCAAGCACCCGGCTTTCCACCGGGCGGCCAATGAACAGGAAGCGGTCAAAATCCTGATCGAGAAGGACGATGGCATTGACGCGGTTGCCCCCCTCACTGACGATCAGCACCACCTCGCCCTTGCGGGAACGCTCCAGATCCTCGGCATGCACGGTGGTGAAATCAAAGGCAAAGCCCAGCCCGAACACCGCCGTCACCTGCCCCGTGCCGTCAAAGATCACCGCCTCCGTCACATTGCGCATCAGGGCCTGTGACTGGAAATACTGGCGGAAACGCGGCGGGTCCCAATAGATGTTGAGGGGCAGGCGCGCCAGATCATTGCGCATCACTTCGGCGTCACGCGACAGGGTCTGCTGATGTTCCTTCAGATAGCCTTCGGCCACCGCCAGGCTTTCATCCACCACCAGCCGCACCCGGTCGGAAAACCAGCTTTGCAGACCGACATAGAAGAACAGCGCGGAAAAGATGGCCATGATGATGGCCGGGGCCACAGCCAGGATGGAGAACACGGCCACCAGCCGCATATGCAGCCGTGACGCCGCCAACCCCTGTCGCCGCTCCGCCCACAGCGCCACGATCCGCCGCGCCACCACCGCCCCCAGCAGCAGCAGCAGCACGCCATCCAGCGTCAGCAGCAGCATCAGGGTATTCTGATCAATGGCGACGGGCAGCGTCTCCGTCAGCGCGGCATAGGTTGCGGCCCCGGCGGCAATGGCGGCAATGATCAGCAGGATACCGGCCAAGGTGGACAGATGCCGCCCCCGCGACCAACGCACAATCCGCCGCCAAAGCCCATCCGACCGGGGCGCAATGCCGGGCGCCGTTGCCGTCATGCGGTGACACCGGAGAAGTGACTGCTTGCGTGTGACGATCCAGAACGGGGCAAAGCGTCTGCCTTGGGCTGTCGGAACCAGGGGGACACTGTTACCAGAAAGCTACACCGGACGCCAGCCCGCAACGTGATAAAGCTGCAACAGGGTGTG
>JAIXTS010000195.1 GCA_027483805.1 Azospirillum sp.
AAGCTGGATGGCGCCAACATCTCGCCCGACCGCCTGAACCTGGCCGCCACCTATGTTCAGGACAGGATCACGGCGCGGCTGCAGGCCCAGACCTATCTGTCGGGCGATGTCGGCAGCGGTACAACCTTTGCCAGCTTCGGCGGCTATACCGTGGTGGACAATTCCATCCGCTATGAACTGCCGGTCGGCGGGGTCACCCTGTCGGTGCAGAACCTGCTGGGCCGGCAGTTCATCGACTATAACAGCCAGACCCAGCGCCTGTCCGACAGCCAGCGTTACTATGCCGGCCGAGGCCGGACGCTGACCGTCGGCTGGGATTACAGCTTCTGATGCAGATGCTTGATCTTCTCCACCGCTGGGCTGGCGGCATCCTGGGGCTGGTCCTGGCGTTGCTGGGCCTGTCGGGGGCGCTGCTGGTCCACAAGGATGCCTGGGTCTGGGCTCCGGGGGCCGGCGACGCGCTGATCCGCGATGCGGCAGCGCTGGCCGACGCGGTGGAGCGGATGGTCAGCGGACCCGTCCACCCGGAGAGCATCATCTTTGCCAGCGACAGTTTCGGCCTGCACCGGCTGCGCGCCGGTGACGGGGCGGGCGCCTATGTCGATCAGACGGGCACCATCATGGCACAGTGGGACGGCATCTGGGCACGGCCGGAACTGTGGCTGTTCGATTTGCACCATGACCTGCTGGCCGGTGACGTGGGGGAAACCTTCATCGGCATCGTCGCGCTGGTTGGGCTGCTTTTCGTGATCTCCGGCTTCATCCTGTGGTGGAAGCTGCGCCGGACCTTCCAGGTCAAACTCTGGCCCGCGCGGATGTCGCGGCCCGCGATCATCCGCCATCACCGCGATCTGGGCGTGGTGCTGGCACCGCTGCTGTTCCTGTCCTGTCTGACCGGCGCCATGCTGACCCTGCGGCCCGTGGCCGATCTGGTCCTGCGCCCGCTGGGCCCGGCCAGCGAATGGCGGGCCGCGACGGCGGCACCCAGGGTGACGGGCGGGGCGCTGGCGGAACACCCCGACTGGCACGCCATGCTGTCCGCCGCGCGGGAACGGTTCCCCGATGCTGATTTCCGCGTGCTGTCCCTGCCGCGCCGGCCCGGCGATCTGATCACCCTGCGCCTGAAACAGCGGGATGAATGGCTGCCCAATGGCCGCACCCTGGTCTGGTTTGACCCATCCGATGGCCGCATCATCGATGCCCGCGACGCCCTGACCCTGCCCCCCGGACAACAGGCCTTCATGAAGGTCTACCCGCTGCACGCGGCCAAGGTGGGCGGGTTGGCATACCGGCTGTTGATGACGCTGTCGGGCCTGGGCATGGCGGTCCTGGGCACGCTGGCCGTCTGGACCTTCTGGTTCAAGCGGCCAAGATTTCCGGCGGCAGGTATCATTCCTTGATATGGAAGACCCAGCGCTTCCAGAAATTGCCGAAATAAGTGTCGACCAGATAATCCATTTCCACCGTCGCCGCCGCGGCCAGGATCAACAAAGCCAGCGCGATCACGATCTCCCGACGCCGCCGGGGCGGTTCCGCACCAATCGACTCCGTCACCTGTGGTGCGGGTGCCGGAGGCGGGCCGATCAGCGCCGTGCCCGTGGCCAGCAGGGCGAAGCGGCCCCGTCCAACCCCGATCTGACAGACTTCCACCCCGGCCAGCACACCCGCCCCCAGGCCGCGCGCCTGTTGGCGCAGGCGCAGCAGGGCCAGCCGCCGCGTGCGCTGCATGTCGCGCTGGCGTGTGACCACACGTCCGCCGATGATCCGCCGGATCAGCAGCATCAGACGGCCCAGCGGCGCCGGGGCCATGACGATCGCCGCCTGCACCAGATGCGGCACCCCCATCAGGTCTGGCGGCGGGCGGCCGGCGAAGATCCGGACGCCGGCCGTGGCCGCCTCCATCTCCAGCAGCTTCCGGTCATGGCGGCTTTCCAGCCATGCCCCCAGCAACAGGATGGCGGCATTGAACAGCAGCGCCACCACCACGCCGCCGACCCACAGGCTCCAGCCTGTCGGATCGTCCTGATCCCCCATCTTTACAAGAAATTCGAGCCATTCCAGGCCCGGGGGCAATTCGGAGTCGCGCGCGCTCACGACGCGGCCTGTTCCGCCACGATCTCAACGGCGGTGCCATAGGCCAGAACCTCGGCAGCCCCGCTGCCGATATTGGCGGTGCCAAAGCGGATGGAGATGATGGCATTGGCGCCCAGTTCCGCCGCCGCCGCCCGCATGCGCGCCGTCGCTTCCTCCCGCGCCTCGTTCAGCAGCTCGGTATAGCCGCGCAGTTCACCGCCCACGATCTCCTTCAGGCCCGCCATGATATCGCGACCCAGATGTTTGGACCGCACGGTGCTGCCCTGCACCAGACCCAGATGGCGGACGACCCGGTAACCGGCCGGGTTCTCCAACGTCGACAGGATCATGGAACCCCCCTTCTGCCCCTTGCCCTGCGCAGGATGGCAGGGGCAGGGAAGGGTCGCAAGCCGCGGCCGGAAGATGGGGCCGGAATTGGACCCCTTCTATCCCCTTGATCAGTGGTCGGAGCCCTGCAGAATCTGACGGCGCATACCCGTTTCATATGCCAGCCCTTCGCGCGTCAGCGTCACCGACATCGGGAAATTACCGATGATCAGGCCCTTGCGCTCCAGCACCGTCCAGGGCGCGATATTGCGCAGGCCCGTGGCGTCCTGGGCATAGACCAGCCAGGGCCCCAGATGGAAATGGTTGCCGTGGCTGGTGAAGGGCAATTCCATCACCTCGATGGCACCATCGCCCACGGGCCGGGTGATATCCTCGAACTCGGCCAGGGCCTGGAACAGGGTCAGGGTCTTCAGCTGCAACGGGTTCAGGTTCAGCGGGTTCTTCTTGGCGGCCATCCGGCGCCCTCCATGGCGATGTTTCTGGCCGCAGGTTGAAGCCCGTTTGAGAGGCATCGTCAAGCGCGCCCGTGTCAGCTATGAAGGAGAAACACGCCTAAGACGGATGTTCGACCCGCATGCCGCAACCTTTCCGCCGTACCGGCCCCGCTGTCCTGATTCTGTCGCTCGCGCTGTTGGCGGTGCCGCCGGCCCTGGCGGATCTGCAGGCCGGCCGTCTGGCCTTTTTCGCCGGCGACTATGCGACGGCGTTCAAGGAGTTCAATGCCGCCGCCCAGACGGGCGACAGTTCCGGGCAATATCTGGCCGGCGAAATGCTGGTGCAGGGGCGCGGCATCCCAAAGGATGCGCGACGCGGCATGGCGCTGCTGGAATCAGCGGCGGCCGGCGGGCATGTGGGGGCACAGAGCCTGGCCGGCGCGCTCTACGCCTTCGGGCAGGATATGCCGGCCGACTATGCCAAGGCCCTGACCTATCTGCGGCCGGCGGCGCAGGCCGGCGACATGAACGCCCAGAATAACCTGGCCGCCCTGCTCTATTTCGGCCTGGGCACCAAGCAGGACGTGGTCGATGCCCTGCATTGGGCCAAACGTGCCTCGGCCAAGCGGCTGGTCGCCGCCATCAAGCTGGAAAAAGAAATCGAATCCAAGGCGACGCCGGAACAGATCAAGGAGGCGCAGGCCCGCCTGATGCAGCCGCTGTCCCCCGCTGCCCCCATGGCCAGCGCCACCCCGCCTGCCCCTGCGCCCGCCCCGAAACCGGCACCACAGGCGGCCAAACCCGCCGCTGCTTCTCCCCCACCGGCCAAACCCCCGGCGGCAAAGCCTGAACCGAAGCCCGCGCCGCCCATGACCGCAGCAAGGGCAGAACCGGCCCCGGCACAGATTGCCCCGGCACCGGTTCCCGCGCCCCCGGCAAGCGCGCGCCCCCCCGCGGCGGCGCAGCCTGCACCCAATACCGTGGCCGTGGCCCGCCCCGTCCCGCCGCCACCCGCCGCCGCACCAACACCAGCACCCTTGCCGCCCCCCGCCCCGCCAGCGGCGGCGCCCGCGCCCATCGGTGGCTGGGTGGTTCAGGTTGGGTCGCTGCCCAGCCGGGACGAAGCCGAAAAGCACTGGAAGGCGCTGGCGGCCAGGCAGGCCGGCATCCTGGACGGGCGGCAGGCAACGCTGGTGCAGGCCGACCTGGGTACCAGGGGTGTCTATACCCGCGTGCTGCTGACCGGTTTTGCTGATCAGGCCGGGGCCAATGCCCTGTGCGCCCGGCTGAAGGCCGCGGGATCGGACTGTCTGGTCAAGAAGGGCTCCTGACCCGCGCGGCCAGGGCCACCAGAACCCCGCCGAACAGCATGCCGCAGATCAGCCAGCCCTGCCAGGCGCCATAGGCAAAGCATTGGGTGAAGATGCAGGCGCCCAGCAGGGCAATGGCCATGGGCCGGATACCGGCATCCAGCCGCGTCAGACAGCGCAGGATGGCCAGCAGCAGCAACGCCGCCAGCACGGCGCCCACCCAGCCCAGTTCCAGCCGCACCTGCAAAAACAGATTATGGGGATGGATGGGCAGCACAGGCCATCCGGGCGGCCCCGTATCGGGAAACACCGCCTGCCCGCCCGGAATGGCGCGCGACGCTTCCAGCCCCCAGCCGATCCAGGGATGGTCGCCCAGGTGACCGGCCACGAAATTCCAGGTCATGATGCGGTGGCGGAAACTGGCCGGCATCCAGGCGGCCTCCGACAGGCCCGCCGCCATCATCCATTGCGCCACCGGCCCACACAGGCTGAAGCCAGCCACGATCCCCGCCGCCACCAGACCCGCGGCCACCCGCCAGGACAGCACCCCCACCGCCAGCAGGATGATCAACCCGGCCAGGGCCGCCACCGATGACTGGCTGCTGCTGTCCACCGCCATCAGCAGCGGCAGGAACAGCGCCAGCCCCGCCAGAACCCGCCAACCCAGCCGCCAGAGCAGCAGGGACACCGGACCCGCCAGCAGCGCCAGCAGCAGGGCCGCGCGGTTCAGATCGCGCTCATAATCCAGAAGTTCCTTGTCCGACCCCGCCGCCCAATGCTGGATCGGCTGACCGGCCAGCAGTTCCACCGCGAACAGTCCCACGCCCAGTGCCGCCGCCGGCAACAACCAGCGTGCGACCCGCCGCGCCGCGCCGTCCGACACGACCGGCAGCACGGTCAGCAGCAGCAGGGCCGGCAGCCAGAGATACAGAAAGCTGACAAAGCCCTTGATCGCCTTGCCCCC
Organism: Azospirillum sp.; assembly: GCA_027483805.1. Lineage (GTDB taxonomy): Bacteria > Pseudomonadota > Alphaproteobacteria > Azospirillales > Azospirillaceae > Niveispirillum. Next base: position 5,130 of record JAIXTS010000195.1, read on the forward strand.
GCCAGCCGTCCAGACCAGGCTGATCCCCGTCCAGGCCAGGAACAGACCCAGCGCCAGCAGCAGCGGGCGATCCGGCAGCGGCAGGAAGCGCCGGTGCCACAGGAAGGCCGCCGCACACAGGACCGACAGCACGGCCATGCCCGGCGCCAGTCCCAGCGGCACCAGCGGCATCAGCACCGCCAGGATGACGGCCCCGAAAACTGCGAGTAAGGATGTGAAGACCCGGCCTGTGCCGTCAAAGACCGACATGTGCGCCGTCCCCGTCCCAAGATATCAGCGCCCCTTGCCCCTTGCATAAACCGGCGCCGCGCAATCATGAAGCGTAATCCGCACTACGAATTGCCGCAGTCCTGTCTATATGATGGAGATTGCACCCAACCGTTCCCGGAACGAACCACCATCATGGCCGACCTGCCGCTGATCCCCCTTCCCGACCGCACCCTGATCGCCGTGTCCGGTGATGACCGCGTGGCGTTCCTGCAGGGTCTGGTGACCAATGACGTGACACGGCTGGACGGACGGGCCGTCTGGTCGGCACTGCTGACGGCTCAGGGCAAATATCTGCACGACTTCATCATCCTGGCCGAGGATGGCCGCCTGCTGCTGGATGTGGAGGCGGCCCGGCGCGAGGATCTGTTGCGGCGCCTGCGCATGTTCCGGCTGCGGGCCAAGGTGGAGCTGACCGACCTGACCGGGCAACAGGGGGTCTTTGCGCAACTGGATCGGGATGCCGGGGACCGTGGCGCCGTGACGGCGGTGCCGGGCGGCTGGTCGCTGATCGACCCGCGCCATGCCGGCCTGGGCCGCCGCCTGATCCTGCCCGTCGATAGGGTGGCCACGGGTGACATCGCCGATTGGGATCGTCTGCGCATCGGCCTGGGCATCCCCGACAGCAGCCGCGACCTGATCCCGGAAAAATCCATCCTGCTGGATAATGGATTCGATGAACTGGCCGGCATCGCCTGGGACAAGGGCTGCTATGTGGGCCAGGAACTGACGGCCCGCACCAAGTATCGCGGCCTGGTGAAGAAGCGGCTGGTGCCCGTGCGGGTGGATGGTCCCCTGCCCGAGGCGGGCAGCATCGTGACGCGCGATGGGGCCGATGTCGGGGAAATCCGGAGCGGCCGCGCCGACCTTGCCCTGGCCCTGATCCGGCTGGATGCCCTGTCGGCAGGCGCCCCGCTGGCCTGCGGGGCGGCGGTTTTGACCCCGACGCTGCCTTCCTGGATCAATCTGCCCCGTTCGGAAGGGAATATTCCAACGAATGGATGAAGTTGGCACAAGAATTGGTTAGTCTCTGCGCCGATTGACCCAATATGCAGGCAAGGGCGGGAGGCAACATGGAGCGGGGCACGGGGTCGCGGCTGTCGTCGCTGCGCAATCTCAGCACCGCCGT
>JAIXTS010000253.1 GCA_027483805.1 Azospirillum sp.
GAAATTCTTGCCGCCCTGACGGCAGAACCTGCCCAACCCGACATGCGCCTGCGCGAGGTGGAGGACAGCATCCGCCGCCACTGGGCCGTGCTGCGCAATCTGGTGCGCGAACATGCCGAACTGACCCGCACCGCCATGGCTGCGGGCGACCATATGCCCTCGCTGCACGGTGACCGGCCCTTGCCCAAGGTCGCCCTGTTCACGCCCCCGTCACGCGGGATCATCGCGGCGGAATAGACCTGTGACAAGCTCCGGTATGGGGGGTGGGCCATGGCAAATCCGTCGCCCCGCCCCGTCACCGCCCGGCGCTTGACCGGCTTTCGCCGCAATCTGCTCCCATCTTGAAGGACATGGACGCCGCAAGGCGCCCGATGACCACAAGGTGACGGCAGATGAGTGTGACGATGAAAATCCTGGTCCTGTCCAGTCTGGCGGCCCTTCTGGGGGCCGTTGCCGGCCTGTGGGACCTCACCGCCGACACGTTGGGCGGCACACTGACCATGCTTGCCGCCTCGGCCTTCCTGCTGGCCCTGTTCCTGCCGCGCCTGGCCGCCCTGGGTGTGCTGGGCCTGGGCCTGGGCGTGCTGCTGGCCCATCTGTTGGCCTATCCGCCGCCGGGCAGTTCGCTGCCCGTGCTGGAACGTGGCCTGATCGCAGCAGCCGTAGCGCTGCTGCCGGCGGCCGCCGGTGCCTTGGTCGGCATCCTGGCCGCCCGTGCCGCCGCCGGCCTGGGTTGGCGCAGCGTTGACTGACCCTCAACCGCCGTTGACGACCAGCCTTGGCCCCGCCAGCCCCACATTCAACGATCCGCCCAGCGCCCCGCACTGGCCCTCACAGGCACTGACTTCCGACAAAATCCAGTCGCGGAAGGCCTTGATCTTCGGTTCATCCACCCGACGCTGCGAACAGACCAGCCAATAGGATCGGTCGGTCACCAGCACCAGATCGGGAAAGGGCACCAGCAACCGCCCCGACGCGATATCGGCGGCGAAGAAGGCCGGGCAGACCAGGGCCACACCCTGCCCCATCACGGCGGCCTGCCCGGTGATGGCCTGCATGTCATATTGCGGGCCGCTGCGCATGCCATCGACGGTCACGCCGGCCAGGGCGAACCATTGGTGCCAATAGCGGATATCCTCCTGATGGTTGTAATCCAGCAGTGGCAGCCGGGTCAGATCGGACGGGTGGCGGATGCCGCCCATGCGCTCGGCCAGGATGGGGCTGAGCACCGGGGTCAGCCGGTATTCCACCAGCCGTTCGGCCACCAGGCCCGGCCATTGGCCCAGACCGGACCGGATGGCCACATCGAACTGGTGGGTCAGATCGCCCAGCCCCACCGAACTGTCCAGCCGCACCGCCAGATCGGGCCGCCGCAGCTGGAAATGCCCCAGGCGCGGCACCAGCCAGTGTGAGGCAAAGGTGGGCAGCGTCGTCACCGACAGCACCTTGTCCTCCGCCGCATCGGTCAGCTTGTGCAGGGTGGCGCGGATACGGTCGAACGCATCCTCCACCGCGCCCTGCATCTCCAGCCCGGCCGGCGTCAATTCCAGACGCCGGGTCAGGCGCCGGAACAGGTCGCGGCCGATATGGTCCTCCAACTGCCGGATCTGATAGGACACGGCCGCCTGTGTCACGGCCAGCTCGTCCGCCGCCTTGGTGAAGGACAGGTGGCGGGCCGCCGCCTCAAAGGCGCGCAGGGCGTTCAGCGGGGGCAGGCGCTTGTCCATCACAGACCCTCATGCACAAAACTGGCTGATGCATCCTATCGGGATTACTCGTTTGTCGTCCAGGTCGGAATGGAGCGATAAAGAGGGCAACAAAGCCCACCTGATCGGACGGTTCGGAAAGGAACCCTGACAATGCAAAAGCTGAATTTCGCCCATGGGGCCGCGTCGCGGCCGCAAACCCTGCCGCTTGCCCCCACCACCCCGCCCTCGCGCCGGGCCACGGCCCTGTCGGGGCTGGCCGGACAGTTGCAGTCGGTGCTGACCGAACTGCTGGCCGGCGAATGCTACCGCCACGGCATCCCGCCGCAGCTGAAGCGGGATGTGGGTTTCTGGGGGTGAGGGCCGGTCAGCAAAAAGGGGGGTGACGGCATCAACCGTCACCCCCCTTTTTGCTGGCCACCATGCGGTTCAGCCGAAGAAGCCGATCCGCTGGGTCAGGGCATTGCTGGTCCGGCGGATCAGTTCATAGAGAGAGGCCATGGGCCGGAAGATATTCTGGTTCTCCTGGCTGTAATCCTGGCTCTCGTCGCTGACATAGGTCGCCACTTCCCCGAACCCTTCATCCAGCGTCGCATCGGTGCGCGCCGGGAAGATGCGGGCCAGCTGTTCCAGGGCCCAGGGCACATCCAGATGCAGCATGCGCGTCACCAGCCGCTGGTTGGTGATGGAATGCTGGCTGGAAAATTCCGGGATATGGATCGCCAGACGATAGATCTGATGGATCAGGGACAGGCGCACCGCATGCAGCAGTGACAGATGCCGGTCCAGGTCGGGGTTGGGCTTCGGTGCCGCTCCCGCCCGTTCCAGATTCTGCCGCAACACGCCGTAATCGCGATAGAGCTTGCGGAAGATGCGGATCAGACGGGCCTGGGTCGGCGTTTCTTCCAGCACGGCCGCAATGCGGCGCATGTCATCGGCTTCCATCGGGTTTTCGGCCCGGGCCGCCCGCGTCAGCCAATGGCCGGGGTCCAGCGTGTCGACATAGGCCTTCAGCGCGTCGGGGCAGCTGACCGCCGCACCATAGACGACGATACCCATCAGTTCACGGAACCGGGCCGAGGTGGCATAGAGCGCGCGGAACTGCTCCGGATCCCGGTCAATGGCCTCGCCCACACCCGACAGCACATTGGCGGGCAGACCCATCTGCAACAGCACCGCATTGTGCGGAATGGCGCGGAACTGCCCGGCCATGACGCGGGCCGCCGGGTCGGGGGCGGCATCATGCTGGCGCTTGATGGCGCGGCTGCCGCTGGGGAACAGCAGGTTGGTGCCGAACGCGGCCAGCAATTCGCCATAGTTCGGGTCCTCGACCAGTCCGACCTGGAAGGTCTTCACGGTGGTGAAGAATTCCCGGATATAGTCGCCCTTGGCATAGAAGACGTCATGATCCAGGTCCGGCTTGGCGGTGCCGATCATATATTCCAGGATACGGGTGACGACCGCCAGGGCCGAGGCCGGTGTCACGAAATAGGTGTAGCCGTCGCCGCCCTGGAAGCTGACTTCCTGCTTCAGATCAATATTGTGCTTGGCCGCAAAGGCCAGCGTGGCCGGCGGGCTGACATAGGCCAGGCGGTTATGCAGGCTGGCCGGGTGACCACCGCGGCCAATGCTTTCGCCATGCGTGTCGAAAATCACCAGCTGCACATTGTTCAGCGCGTGGCGGGTGAACAGGCGCAGCACACGCAGGCGCAGACGCTCGATCGAAGCGCTGGCCGGCGTCTGGCCCAGATAGCGGCCGGCATCGGAATAACCGGTCTGGATGCACAACCGGCCCCGCTTCTGCACATAGGTGCGGTAATGCGGGTTCTCCAACAGCTGCTCGATGATGCGGCTGCCGGTTTCCAGCGCCTTTTCCGTTTCGAACAGGGGGCTGATATCGACCCGGTCCTCCACGCCGAACAGCTTGGCGAAGTACAGCGCCGACAGGACGGTAAAGGCGCTCTCGCTCTCGGCGATCAGGAACCGGATGGGCGTGCGCGCGTCGGAATATTTCAGCATCTGCGCCACGACCATGAACAGGCGCTTGGCGCTGGTGCGTTCGGCCACGACGGAGCCGAAATTGATGTCGACCGGTTCCACCTTGTCCAGAAGATCGGTCAGGGTGGACAGATAGGATTGGCGATAGCGCGGATCATCCGCCGCACTGTCCAGGCCCACGGCCTTGCGGATGGCGTTATGCACCTGCGTGCTGTTCAGGCGGACATGGGTATGGGCCATGCCCAGGCCAAAGGTCGCCAGTTCGGCGCGCAGCACGGCCAGCTGTTCCACGGTGGCCAGCGCCTGGTCACCCTCGATGGCGGCGGACAGGCGGATACCCCGGTTCACGAACTCGATCGCCTCCGTCGCGTCGACCAGACGCAGCGGCAGCCCTTCATGCATGCGCTTGGCGATGCGGCGCAGATGGTCCAGATCCTGCGCCTCCGACCCGCCAAAGGCTGCAATCTCGTCCGTCACCTGGTTCAAGGCCAGGGCCAGCCGGCTTTCGATCAGGGCCAGCGTGTGGCGCAGATCCTCCAGCGACGGGGCACCGGCGCGGATGTCGCGCAGGTTGGACAGGTAATAGCGCAGTTGCCGCTGCTGCACGATCAGCCGCTTGTGCAGCGTGTCGGACCAGCGGATGTCCGACCGCCCATCCAGATCATAGCCAACCCAGCTGGCCACCGTCAGCAGGCGCGGGGTCAGTTCCGTCCAGCGGTCGGGATAATGCCGGCGGCCCACGCGGAGAACGGCGCGGTACAGGGTGCGGATGGCGATCTGGATATTGGCGATGGCATCCAGCGACAATTCATGTTCGCGCGCCAGGGACATATCTTCCGGCGCGTGTTCCGCCGTCGCCATCTGCCGGATCAGCGCCTCGCGCGCTTCCGCCGTCAGAACCTTGCCGTTCTGGTCGCGGCCGGTGGCCAGACAGGCCATGGTCGTCATCTGCGATCCGGCCAGATTGAAGGTCGGATGCGCGGTAATAACGATACCGAATACCTCCTTCTCCACCAGCTTCTGAAAGGCTTCGAAGGTCAGCGGGTCCCCGCCGCTGCCGGCGGCGGCGACATCCAGCAACTCTTCCATGCGGCTGGCATTGGCTTCGGGCGATGCCTCACCCAGATAATTGGAGAGACGGGCCGAACGGGCCAGGAAACCTTCGGCCGACAGATACTGGATCAGTTGCTCCAGCGCGCCGGGCGACAATTCGCCCGACGCCACGCGGCGGGAAATGTCGAGGGCCAGCAGCATGACAGGATTGGCAAAAGGATCGGTCCGGGCTTCCCCGCTGAACCGGTCCAGCTGCGCCATCAGATCGGATGCCAGGGCGCGGACATCCAGGCCCTTGGGGGCGGGAAACCGCGCCTGTTTGGTGGACAGCAATGCGCCCTTGGCCGTGGTGGTGCCCAGGGATTCCAGATCGGACGGGGCGGCGGCTTGGGGCATGGCGGGGTCCAGCGGCATGGGGGCTTCCATCTTCAGCGGAATGGCCGCATTCTGTTGCGGCGCAGCGTCGCAGGGTGCGGTAATTCCGTTACATCTGTCAATGGCCAAAAGGGGTATGGCGGACATAATCAGTCCGCAACACGCCCCGGATTGAAGTGATAGAATAAAGCAGGCGCGCGGCACTGGCGATAGATTACTTGTAACGACATTCGCTTACATGACAGATCGTGACAGGGGTGTTGCGTATGCACAGCAGTCCGGCAACGGGTTTGGCAGAGAATGGAGAGGGCGGCCAGCAGCAGGCCATCGCCCTTCTGTGCGATGCCGCCACGCATGGCCTGCCCCCCGGCACGCTGGTCGACCGCATCGACACCCATGCCGCCCGCGTCTTTATGGCCGGGGCCCGCGCCTGGAAGATGAAGCGGGCGGTGACCTATCCATTCTTCGATTATGCCACCTTGTCGCTGCGCCTGAACGCGTGCGAGGCGGAACTGGCCCTGAACCGGCGAACCGCCCCTGACCTTTATCTGGGTGTGGGCGGGCTGGTGCGCGGGAGCGATGGCGCCATCCGGCTGGTGGAACAGGCCCCGGTGGCGCCCGATGGCGGCCCCGACCCATCCGTCCTGGAATATCTGGTGACCATGCGGCGGTTTCCGCAGGCGGCCTTGCTGGACCGGATGGCGGCGGACGGCACCTTGTCGGCGTCGATCATGCGCGATCTGGCGGCCACCATCGCGGAATTCCACGACACGGCGGAACCGCGTCCCCAGGCGCCGGGGGCAACGGAGATGGCCGATCTGGCCCGCACCAATATCCACGAAATGCGCCGGCATGGCGCCCTGTTCCGGACCGATGCCGTGGACAGGCTGGACAGGGCCACACAAGCCGCCCTGGCGGCGGGGGCGGAACTGATCGACCGGCGCCGCGACGCCGGCTATATCCGCCACTGCCATGGCGATCTGCATCTGCGCAACATCGTCATGCTGGACGGGCGGCCCGTGCCCTTTGACTGTGTCGAATTCGGCGACCGTATCGCGGTGACCGATGTGCTCTATGATCTGGCCTTCCTGCTGATGGATCTGGAACATCGCCGGCTGCGCCGTCTGGCCAATATCCTGTTCAATGGCTATCTGGACATTACGGGCGATCTGGCGGGCCTGGGCCTGCTGCCCTTGTTCATGTCGGTGCGCGCCGGCATCCGCGCCCACCTGACGGCATCGGCCGCCAGCGGGCAGGAGGATGCCGCCCGGGCCGCCGCCCTGCGGGCAGAGGCCACCTCCTATCTGGATCTTGCCAACCGGCTGCTGTCCCCGGCCCCGCCGGCCCTGGTGGCCATCGGCGGCCTGTCGGGTACCGGCAAGACCACCCTGGCGCGCGCCCTGGCCCCCGCGCTGGGTCCGGCACCGGGGGCTGTCATCCTGCGTTCCGACCTCTTGCGCAAGTGGCTGGCGGGGGTGGATGCCCGGACGGCGCTGCCCGAAAACTTCTATGGCCCGGACCATTCCGCCCGCACCTATGCCGAACTGGCGGGCCGCGCCGGCCTGGTGCTGGACGGGCAGCACAGCGTCATCTGCGACGCGGTCTATGCACGGCCCGATCAGCGCCAGACGGTAGAGGATGTGGCGCGGGCCACCGGCGTGGCCTTCACCGGCCTCTGGCTGGTCGCCGATCAGGCCGTGGCCCTGGCCCGCGTGGCGCGGCGGCGCGGCGATGCGTCCGATGCCACGGCGGCGGTGGTGCGGCGGCAGGCCGCCTATGACCTGGGCGACATGCGCTGGGAAGTGATCCCGGCCAGCGGCGACGCGGAGGAAACCACGGCCATCGCCCGCCGCCACATCGCGCGCTGACGCCCGGCGCGACAAGCACAACATTTTCCCCACCCATCTGTTATGCTGCTGATGCGGCCGGGTGATCCATGTCAATGCCCCGGCCGCCTTATGGCGTGATCCTGGGTCAAGGATGCGTTTCCAGGCGGCAATCGCCGCGGAACGGCAGAAAGGGGACCGGTCATGGCTTTCCGCAAGATTACCTGTTTCGTCACTGGCGGCACCCGCGATGCCGCCGCCCTGGCTGCGGCCCTGCTGCTGGCGACCCCTGCCAAGGGCAATGTGCAGGCGCTGTATCTGCGCGCCGATCCGCGCGATGTCATGCCCATGGTGGGCGAAGGCCTGTCGGGCGCCCTGATCCAGGACCTGATGAAATCCCTGGAACAGGAAAACAAAAGCCATGCCGCCAGGGCGCGCGACCATCTGGACCGCGCCCTGGCCGCGGCCGGCGGTGTCTGGTGCGAACGCCCGCCCGGCAGCGACCGGGTCAGCGGCAGTTTCGCTGAAGCGTCCGGCGTGACGGAGGACGTGATGGCCGCCGCCGCCCGCCTGTCCGACCTGACCGTCTTCCCCTCCGTCGCGAACGAGGACCGGACCGCCGTCCTGGTCGGGCTGGAGGCAGCCTTGCTGGAAGGGGGGCGGCCTCTCCTGGTAGCGCCGGAAGCGGCGCCGGCCATCCTGGGCCGCACCGTGGCCATCGCCTGGAACGGCCGCACGCAATCGGCCCGGGCGCTGGCGCTGGCCATGCCGCTGCTGGCCGGGGCCGATGCCGTCCATGTGCTGGGCGTCGATACGATGCGCACCGACGCGGATGAGGCGGCCCCCGTGGTCGACTATCTGGCCTGGCACAATATCCCAGCCCAGTATCATAAATTGTCAGGGACCGGCAGCGTGGCACAGCAGCTGCAGGATACATGCGCGGAGGTCGGGGCCGACCTTCTGGTCATGGGTGGCTATGGCCATTCGCGCCTGCGCGAACTGATCCTGGGCGGCGTCACCCGCGCCATGCTGAACCAGACCACCCTGCCCCTGCTGCTGGCGCATTGAGAGCGCCTGTAGCGCCCGCAGGTCACTGACCTGACCTGCGGCGCACACAGGATCATTCCAGCGCCAGCCGGGTGAACAGCAACTGCGCCGGCTGGCCCTGGCCCTGCCAGACGATGGCGTACTGGCCCAGCATCTCGGCCAGTTGCAGCGCGTCGAACGGGGCCAGATCGAAGATGGCGACCCCCTTTTCCACCGGCCAGTCCTTGGACGCGGGTCGAAGCTCTGCTGGCAGATAGTCCAGCTCCTCATCCTCCAGTATGTCGATCAGGCGGGCATGCGCCGCGTCATTGGCAGCCTGACTGGCCGGCTTGCTTCTGGGGTTCCAGGCGGTGACGAATACAATCTCCGCCGCCCCGCGCTTTTCCAGCAGGCCGTCGACTTCCTGAGGGTCGGCCATGATCCGGGCCGTGGCCGTGCGCTTGCCGTCCAGGGCGAGGTAGCTGGTCTGCTGATAGGCGCTCAGAAGCTTGGGGTCAAAGCCGCTCATGCGAAATCCCCGACAGTGTGGGCGTGGTTCAGGGGCCCGTGCCCATGGCCGAAGCCGGGTGCGGTGCGGATGGCGATATCGACATAGCGGCGGGCGCGGGCGACCGCGTCGGCCACCGGCAATCCCTGCGCCAGACCGGTGGCGATGGCCGATGACAGGGTGCAGCCGGTGCCATGCGTGTGCCGTGTCTGCACCCGTTCGCCGGTGAAGGCCTGTTCGCCGTCGCGTGTGACCAGAAGGTCGGTCAGGACCGGCCCCTCCATATGCCCACCCTTCATCAGCACGGCCCTGGCGCCATAGTTCAGCAGGGCATGGCCGGCGCGGCGCATGTCATCGACGGTCTGAATATCAATGCCCGTCATGGCCTCGGCCTCCGGCACATTGGGCGTCACGATAGCGGAAAGCGGCAGCAGGCGGCGGATCAGGGCGCCCGTGGCGCTTTCATCCAGCAGCCGGTGCCCCCCCTTGGCCACCATCACCGGGTCGGCCACGATGGCCACGCCGGACGCGACATCGGCCAGCGTGTCGGCCACGGCATTGATGATATCGGCGGTGGCCAGCATGCCGATCTTCACGGCGTCGGCCCCGATATCGGCCAGGACCAGGCGCATCTGCTGCACCAGGAAATCGATGGGCACCGGCAGCACGCCGTGAACCCCGTTGGTATCCTGCGCCGTCAGCGCCGTGATCGCCGTCATGGCATAGCCGTTCAGCGCCGTGACCGCCTTGATATCGGCCTGGATACCGGCCCCGCCGCCGGAATCCGACCCGGCAATGATCAGAACGCGTCCCTTCATCACTGCCCCCTTCACTCCGCCGCCACGGCCTGCGTCACCCCGCGCACCGCGTCGCAGATATCATCGACCACACAGGTCACCAGGGCATCATCCGCGCCCTCCGCCATCACGCGGATCAGCGGCTCGGTGCCCGACTTGCGGATCAGCACGCGGCCCACGCCGGACAGCTTCTCCTCACCCGCGCGGATCGCGGCCTTGACGCTGTCGGCGTCCAGCGGGCGGATGCCGGTGGTGGCATCGTAACGCACATTCTTCAACAGCTGCGGCAGCGGCTGGAACACACGCAGCACGTCCGATGCCGGCCGCCCGGCCTTGCGGATGCAGGCCAGCACCTGCAGCGCCGCCAGCAAACCGTCGCCCGTGGTGGCGAAATCGGACAGGACCACATGGCCCGACTGTTCGCCGCCGACATTGAACCCGTGCTCGCGCATATGCTCGACCACATAGCGGTCGCCCACCGACGTGCGCGCCAGCGTCAGGCCCAGGGTTTTCAGATGCAGTTCCATGCCCATGTTGGACATGACCGTGGCAACCACCCCGCCGCCGCGCAGCCGCCCGCTCTCAGCCCAGCTCTGGCCGATCAGGGCCATGATCTGGTCGCCATCGACCTGTGCGCCCGTCTCATCCGCCAGGATCAGGCGGTCGGCATCGCCGTCCAGCGCGATGCCCAGATCGGCCTTGTGCTCCACGACGGCGGCGCGCATGGAAGCCGGGCTGGTGGCCCCGCACTTGTCATTGATGTTGAAACCGTTGGGCTGGTTGAACAGGGTGACCACTTCGGCCCCCAGTTCATACAGCACGCGCGGCGCCACCTTATAGGCCGCACCATGGGCGCAATCGATGACAATCTTCATGCCGTCCAGGCGCAAGGCGCGGGGAAAACTGCTCTTCACCACCTCGATATAGCGGCCGAAAGCATCCTCCATGCGCTGGGCCCGGCCCAGGTCGCGGGGACCGGCCAGATCGGGGGCGAAGGGCAGGTCCATCCGCGCCTCAATCTCGGCCTCGAACTCGTCCGACAGCTTGTACCCGTCCGGCCCGAACAGCTTGATGCCATTATCCTGGAACGGATTGTGGCTGGCCGACAGCATGACGCCCAGGTCGGCGCGCATTGACCGCGTCAGCATGGCCACCGCCGGCGTGGGCAGCGGCCCCACCAGAATCACATCCATGCCCATGGAGATGAACCCCGCCGTCAGCGCGGGTTCCAGCATGTAGCCGGAGAGGCGGGTATCCTTGGCGATCACCACCGTATGGCGATGGTCACCCCGCCGGAAATGCAGCGCCGCCGCCATGGCGGCCTTCAGCGCCGTTTCCGCCGTCATCGGCTCGGTATTGGCGGTACCGCGGATGCCATCCGTGCCGAACAATTTACGCGACATGTCTTCACGTCCCAGGAAGGCCGGTCTGCGCCGGCCGGTCAGAAATATGACAACACCTATATCACGCCGATTGCAGGGCCTGCCACACGGCGACGGCCTGCATCGTCGCGGCCACGTCATGCACCCGCAGGATATGCGCCCCCTGCCCCAGGCTGTGCAGCGCGGCGGCGATGGACCCGGCCACCCGATCCCTGGCCGCCTCCCCCCTGGACAGGCCGGCGATGAAGCGCTTGCGGCTGACCCCGATCAGCAGCGGACAGCCCAGCCGATGCAGGGCGCCGGTGCGGGCCAGCAGATCGACATTATGCTCCAGGTTCTTGCCAAAGCCGATGCCGGGATCGACGGCGATCGTTGCGCGCGCGATGCCGGCCGCCACCGCCGCCTCGATGCGGGCCGCCAGCCAGTCGCCCACCTCGGCCGTGACATCGTCATAACGCGGCGCGTCCTGCATGGTCTGCGGCTCGCCCTTTATATGCATCAGCACCAGGGGCAGGCCCAGATCGGCGGCGACCGACAGGCTGTCGGGATCGCCGGTCAGGGCCGTGACATCATTGATGATGTGCGCCCCGGCCTCTACCGCCACCCGCATCACGGCGGCATGACGCGTATCGATGGAGATGACGGCCCCCTCCGCCGCCAGCGCCCGGATCACCGGAACGACGCGGGCGATTTCGACATCCACCGGCACCGGCGCCGCCCCCGGTCGGGTCGACTCGCCCCCGATATCCAGGATATCCGCCCCCTCCGCCATCAGCCGGCGGCCATGGGCGATGGCGGCCTCGGCATTGTCATGGTCGCCCCCGTCGGAAAAACTGTCGGGCGTGACATTGACGATGCCCATGATGACGGGCCGCGACAGATCAAACCCGGCCCAAGGGCCGCGCGGGGTGATCAGCGGGTGGTCGCCGGCAAGGGCCGTCGCCGGCTCAATCCCTGCCGGTGTCTCGACCAGCGCAAAAGCCAGGGGCCCGCCGGCCAGCGGTCGGGCACAACCGGCAGCGATGGCGGTGCGGGCGGCGGGGCCGGAGATAATGGCGAGCGGGCGGTGCATGCGGAGCGTCCAGCAATGGCCGTAGGTCAGGTCGAGCGCAACGCGCGAGCCCTGACATTCATCGGCACCGTGGTTTGTCAGGGCTCGCCTGCGGCTCGACCTGACCTACGGAAGAAGGGGTTCAAAAACAACAAGCCCCCGGCACTTGCGCACCGGGGGCTTGTTCACTCAACTCTCGGCAACCCGCCATCACACGCCCGGCTGCGGCTCCGGCTCGATCCCGTCCTTGGAGGAGGTGGGGACTGAGGCGCGGCGGCCGGTGGACTTGGGCGGCTCCGGCGCCTGCGGGCGCGGGGCCGGCGGATCGGTGCGCACCACCTGCTCACCGCGCAGGATGGCCTTCACCTCTTCGCCCGACAGGGTCTCGAACTCCAGCAGCGCTTCCGACACCTTGTGCAGATCGTCCAGCCGCTCGGTCAGCAGCTTGCGGGCCATGCCCTCACCCTGTTCGATCAGGCGGCGGATTTCCTCGTCGATCAGTTGTGCCGTGGCTTCCGACACATTCTGCTGCTGCGCCACGGAATGACCCAGGAAGACCTCCTGTTCATTGGCGTTGTAGCGCACGCGGCCCAGCTTGTCGGACATGCCATACTCGGCCACCATGGCGCGGGCCCAGCGGGTGGCCTGCTGGATGTCGCTGGAGGCACCGGTGGTCACGTTCTCCGGCCCGAAGATGATTTCCTCGGCCACGCGGCCACCGAACAGAACGGCCAGACGCGATTCCATCTCGCGCTTGGTATAGTTGGTGCGGTCGCGTTCCGGCAGGTTCATGGTCACACCCAGGGCGCGGCCACGCGGAATGATGGTGACCTTGTGCAGCGGGTCATATTCCGGCACCCACAGCGAGACCAGGGCATGGCCCGCCTCGTGATAGGCGGTCAGCTTCTTTTCCTTCTCCGACATGACCATGGAGCGGCGTTCCGCGCCCATCATGACCTTGTCCTTGGCGGACTCAAAATCGGCCATGCCGACCACACGCTTGCCGGCACGGGCCGCCAGCAGCGCCGCCTCGTTGACCAGATTGGCCAGATCGGCACCAGAGAAACCGGGCGTACCGCGGGCGATCACCTTGGGGTCCACATCGGGGGCCAGCGGCACCTTGCGCATATGGACCTTTACGATCTTCTCGCGGCCCAGCACGTCGGGGTTGGGCACAACCACCTGACGGTCGAAGCGGCCGGGACGCAGCAGCGCCGGATCCAGAACGTCAGGGCGGTTGGTGGCGGCGATCAGGATCACGCCCTCATTGGCCTCAAACCCGTCCATCTCGACCAGCAACTGGTTCAGCGTCTGCTCACGTTCATCATTGCCACCGCCAAGGCCGGCACCGCGATGGCGGCCAACCGCGTCGATTTCGTCGATGAAGATGATGCAGGGCGCGTTCTTCTTGCCCTGTTCGAACATGTCGCGGACACGGGACGCACCCACGCCCACGAACATTTCCACGAAGTCGGAACCGGAGATGGTGAAGAAGGGCACATTGGCTTCACCGGCGACAGCGCGGGCCGTCAGGGTCTTGCCCGTGCCCGGCGGGCCCACCAGCAGCACGCCCTTGGGGATCTTGCCGCCCAGGCGCTGGAATTTCTGCGGGTCCTTCAGGAAGTCGACAACTTCCTCCAGCTCCTGCTTGGCCTCGTCGATGCCGGCGACATCGTCAAACGTGACGCGGCCCACCTTCTCGGTCAGCAGACGGGCGCGCGACTTGCCAAAGCCCATGGCCTTGCCGCCACCGCCCTGCATCTGGCGCATGAAAAAGATCCACACGCCGATCAGCAGCAGCATCGGGAACCAGGACAGCAGGATGGAGAACAGCGTCGGGCTGTTATCCTCTGCCACAACGGCGACCCGGACATTCTTGTCGACCAGCCGGTCGGCCACATTGGACCCCGGCGGGGCCGTCACGGTGAAGCTACGGCCATCATTGGTCGTGCCGGCCACCTGATCGCCCTTGATCGTCACCGAGGATACCGATCCCCGCGCAACCTCGGCCAACAGGTCGCTATAGGCCATGCCAGACTGCGACGAGCGGGTGGAGGACGTCTGGAACAGGTTGAACAGGGCGATCAACAGGACCCCGATCACCAGCCACAGCGCCAGATTCTTACCGAAATTATTCACAGCCCTGACCTTTCATCGACCGCACCCCCGGGCACGCCCGGTGGAACTCTCCTCATTAGATAATGTCATCCGTGGCGGTGACAACAGCGAACCGTGCGGGAACTGCTGGAACCGATACCAATGGCACCATGGACACACCCGGATCGGGCAGGCCGGACGCCAGATAGGCCATATGGGGTATGGCCAGCAGCCGATCCCCGGACAGCACCGATGGCAGGGTCCAGCGCAGGGATGCCGGCATGTCGATGCGCGACAGGGCCGGACGATCGACCAGCGCAAGACGCCACAGACCCTCATCCAGCGCGCGGACGATATAGTCGCCAACCCGTTCGGCGGACAGGCGGAATCGCCCGTCCCAGGTGACCGGGACGCCGCCGCCCTGGAATCGGACCGGCCCCTGCAGGTTCCGCGCCTCACGCAGCAGGCGCCAGCCGCCCGCCAGCGGCATGAACCGGCATCCGGCCAGCGTGCGCCCGTGATCGGGCTGTTCACGCAAGGCGCGGACCAGATCGGCCAGGGCGGCGGGCGACGGCGGATAGGCTGCCCCGCCCACGGCGCGCAGCAGGGATGCGGCCAAATGCAGCAGCGGGCCGGCTGGCTGTCCGAACAGCTCCTGGTCCAGCAGGACCCAGCCCTCGGGCTGAAAGCGCGCATGGGCGGCCAGCAATCGTGCCACCGCCGCCTCCCTGTCGACGCGAGCGCGGGCGGCGGCCAGGGCGGCCTCCCTATCGGTGGGGCCCACCGACTCCGACAGGCGCAGCCGGGCGCGGGCAAAGGCGGGGTTATGGTTGGACGGATCCTCGACCCATTCCTGGCCAAAGGCCCGGCAGGTGGCCACCAACCGGTCCTTGGTCACGGGCAGCAACGGCCGGATCAGCCGCAGATGGTCCATCTCCCGGATGGCGGGCATGCCGGACAGGCCCTGCGGCCCGCTGGACCGATCGGCGCGCAGCCGGTGGGTTTCCGCCTGATCGTCGGCGTGATGGGCCAGGGCCAGATGCAGGATGCCCGCTGTCGCCGCCGCCTGGGCCAGCAGGCGCAGCCGCGCTTGACGGGCCCCGGCCTGAATGCCGGTTGCCGGCTTTTCCCCGTCCCAGGTCAGGATGCGATGGTCGATGCCACGGGCCGCCATCCAGGCAGCAACCTTGGCCGCCTCAGGCCCACTTTCCACCCGCAATCCATGATCGACCGTCAGCGCCAGAAGGCGGCCACCCCGCGCGCCCACCCACCGGGCCAGCAGCAGGGCCAGGGCCATGCTGTCGGCCCCGCCGGAAACCCCGACGGCAATATGCGGGGCCGACTCGAACGGCCCCAGCCCCTGCATCAGCCGGTCGAACCCGACCGGCCCGATGGGGGCGCTCACTTGCACTTCAACCGGTTCTTCTCGGCATCGGCGCGGCGCAGGATCGTCTGCGGCGCCGTCGCCTTATAGGCACGGTTCAGCTCCGTCAGGGCGGCGCAGGCATCCTCGTTCGACTTCATCGCCGACAGGGACAGCGACAATTTCAGCAACGCGTCGGGGGCCTTCTGGCTCTTGGGATATTTCTGGTACCCCTCGGCAAAGGCCACGGCCGCTTCCTTGTACTTGCCGCGCACATAATAGGTTTCGCCCAGCCAGTACTGGGCGTTGCTGGCCAGCGGGCTGCTGGCATTGGCCTGGATGAATTTGCTGAAGGCCGTTTCCGCCTTTTCATACTGCGCCTCGCGCAGCAGGTTGAAGGCCAGGTCATACTGTTCCTGCGCCGTTCCGCTGGGCAGATTGGCGGGGGCGGGCGGCGTCGCGGCGGCCATCTGCGGCGCGGCCGGCTTGGCGGCATCATTGGCATGCGGTGCCGGCTCGCCGCCGGCCACGGGGGCGGGCGGCGTGGACAGGCCGCTGGCCTGGCCCTGCTCCAACCGGCCCAGGCGGAATTCCAGGTCCTGCTGCATCTTGCTCAGCTGCTCCCGCAGCTGCGCCACCTGGAAGGTTGCTTCCTCATACCGGCCGGTCAGGGTCTGCATCTCCGATTCAAGGCGCTGAAGACGCACCTCGAAATCGGCGGCAACATTGCCCCCCATAACCGGCGCCGGTGCCGTTCCCGCCGGACGGCCGCCGCCGCGAAAGACTTCGCGGTTCAGCGTCTGCACGTCATTTTCCAGCCGCTGCAGCCGGTTGGCCAGATCGCGTGTGTCGGACTGGCCGGCCGCCGGCAGGGCGCTGACGATGGCGACAAGCGCCAATGCGGCCACGGTCAGACGGCGGCGCGAAGAGGGGCTGGCGGGACGCTGGGGGCGGATCATCGGGGACCAACAATTGGCAGGGTTTGCGATGGCGCGACCCTACCGCGTTGGCAGGGACGGGAAAAGTGTCCTCAGGCGATAAGGCGTGAATATGGCGCTCTGCACCATCGCCCGGTCGCCGGGGAGCCGCCCCGCGAAACAGCATTGCACCCGGACCGGCCCAAAACAAAACGCCGCCCGGTTTCCCGGACGGCGCTTCGTTTTCAGGCTGTCGCCCGAACCTGTCGGATGACAGTGATCAGTTGATCACGGTCACGCCACGGCGGTTCTGCGTCCAGGCGGCTTCGTTGGAACCAACGACCTGCGGACGCTCCTTGCCATAGGAGATGGTCTGAACGCGGGCGGCTTCGACGCCCAGGGCGGTCAGGTAGTTCTTGACCGAGTTGGCGCGACGCTCACCCAGGGCCAGGTTGTACTCGCGGGTGCCGCGCTCGTCGGCATGGCCTTCGAGGGTGATGGTCACGGCCTTGTACTGCTTCAGCCAAGCAGCCTGACGATCCAGGGTAGCGGTGGCTTCCGGGGTCAGGTCGAACTTGTCGAAGCCGAAGAAGACGCGGTCGCCGACATTGA
>JAIXTS010000461.1 GCA_027483805.1 Azospirillum sp.
ACGGTGATCTTCTTTGCCTCGGCCATGAAGCCGGAGGCGGCGCTGGATCGCTATCTGGACGATCTGAAAGGCACCGCCGACATGATCAGTGCCGAACTGACGCAGGCGGCGGCGCTTCACCAGAAGTAGCGGTCACTGGCCCTGCGCGACGAGCGTCACCGGATTGACCAGCCCGCGCAGCAGAGTATTGGGCAGATAGGCATTGTCCCAATCCACGCCCTTGGGCGGGTTCGGCCCCATGCGCAGCGCAATCAGCCCAGTCATGCGGGAGACAAAAACCGTCTGGATGCCATTGCCATCGAACAGGAACAGGTCCTTGTCCAGATAGGGTTCTGAATGCAGCACCTGCGGTCCCGGTGCGCCCGGTGCGCCAAAGCCGCGGCGTTTGACATAGGGGCCGGCCACCCACAGGCCCAGACCATAATGTCGGTTCTGCGCCGTGGCGGTGGCCATTTCGGCAACATAGCCCTTGGGCAGCAAGCGCTTATCCCCGACCTTGCCATCGTCAAGCAGCAGCTTGGCCAGATGCAGCCAGGAGCGGGCCGGCAGCAGCATGCAGCAGCCGGAATGGGCCAGCCCGCCCGGCCGGTTCACCCAGACCTCGCCCCCCGGGGCCCCGGTCGGGATCAGCAGTTCGGTGCCCACAAACTCCGCATAGCGCCGGCCCGTCGCCCGCTCAATTACCAGCGCCACCAGTTCCGAGGTCGCATTGGAGTAGCCGTAGCGCGTGCCTGGCGCATCGGTCAGGGGATAATCCTTGACGATATAGGTGCCGTGATCGACCGACAGATAGGCCAGGTTCCAGGGATGGTTGGGATCGGCATTGAACCCCTGTTCCAAAAAGCCAGTGCGCATGTCCAGCAGGTGGCGGATCCGCATCGCCTCTTTCGGCGTGCCCTTCCATTCGGTGATGAAGTCGGAAACGCCCTGATCCAGCGACTTGATCTTGCCCATTTCAATGGCCCGGCCCACCACCATGGCTGTCATCGGCTTTGACAGGGACTTGGATGACAGCGGCGTATCGGCATTCCTGCCCGCGAAATAGGTTTCGTCCTGCACCTTGCCGTCATGCCAGACGATGAAGGCCTGGGCGCCACTGGCCTCTGCATAGGTTCGCGCAGCGGTCAGCGCGTCCGGCTTGATGCTGGTGCGGCCCGGCTGGGCGGCGGGCAGGGCGGTCGGCGCCCCGGCCACCGGTTCACGCGGCTGGTACAGCGTTTCCATCGGGCCGCCAGCCGTCAGGATGGCCAGGCGTTGCGCATAGATCGTGTCGGCATCAATCTGTGCCAGTGCCGCGCCGGAAGGGGCCAGGGCCAGAAGGGTGGTCAACCAGAAAGACGCGGTCCGCATGCCAAACCTTCCCGTTATGCGTTGATCCTGAATGAAAAAGACCGCGGTGTCGAAGGATCGGCGCCGCGGTCAGTTTTCGGGAACTCAGTGCTCGCGATGCGGAGAACCGCCGGTCGCATCCTGACCATAGGCACGTATGCATCGACCCGACAGGGCATGTGGATCGTTTATCCACCCTGTGGCCAGATAGGGACCCCCGTATCGACGGCCCATTCAGCATGCACCCAAATACCAGCATACGGATCGCCCGCTTTGATTGGAGCGGTTCCAAATAATCGTTCTGTAAGGAGGCATGAATAGCCATGGCATTTATCGGAAAGAATCATCGCCGCCTTCCAGGGCGCGCCATCATTCCAGCCATCCTGGCCTCCCTGCTGCTGTCGAACGCTTCTGCCGCTCTGGCGCAGACAGCATCCGACAAGGGCGAGCGCCTTTATCTGCGCTGTCGTACCTGCCATGAGGTCGCGGCGGGCAGGCCCAACAAGGTCGGTCCCAACCTGCACGGTTTCTGGGGCAAGCCAGCCGGCCATGTTGAAGGGTTCAAATATTCTGACGCCCTGCGCAACAGCGGTGTCGTCTGGGATGAAAAGACGCTGGATGTCTGGCTGACGCACCCGACCTCCCTGGTCGCCGGCACGACCATGGCCTTTATCGGCCTGCCGGACAAGGCCGACCGTGATGCCTTGATCGCCTACCTGCAAAAAGCCACCAACTGACATCCCCACCCGCATAAACAGAAAGGCATTTCTCATGATCCGAACGCAGGTGGTGATCGCCGGCGCCGGCCCGGTTGGCACGGTCGCGGCCTATTATCTGGCCCGCCAGGGCATTGATGTGCTGGTGCTGGAGGCCGGTGCCGACTGCGCCCAGGATCTGCGCGCGTCCACCTTCCATCCGCCCACATTGGAAATGCTGGATGAGCTGGAGATCACGCCCTTCCTGCTGGAAAAGGGTTTGAAGGCGCCGATCTATCATTACCGTGACCGCCGCACGGGCCAGATCGTGGAATTCGATCTGGGCGAACTGGAAGGCACCACCCGCTATCCCTACCGTCTGCAATGCGAACAGTACCATCTGGCCCGCGCGCTGGCGGAAAGGCTGGAGGCGCATCCCAAGGCGACGGTGAAGTTCGGCAGCCGTCTGGTCTATGTGAACCAGGATGAGACGGGGGTGGATCTGGCCTATGAAACCGCGTTCGCCATCGAGAAGGTGCGTGCCGACTGGCTGATCGGGGCCGATGGCGCCAATTCGGCGGTCCGCAAATGGCTGGGTATCGGGTTTGAGGGCTTCACCTATCCGGAGAAGTTCCTGTGCCTGTCTACAGCGGAACCGCTGGAAGATTATTTCCCCAATCTTGCGCATGTGAATTATGTCGCCGATCCAGAGGAATGGCTGGTCCTGCTGCGCGTGCCGTCGGTCTGGCGTATCCTGCTGCCGGCGACGGCGGAGAGTGCGGATGCCGATCTGGTGTCGGATGAGAACCGCGACCGCGTGTTCCAGCGACTGATCGGCAAGACGGGGGTGAAGACCCAACACCGCACCATCTACCGCATGCATCAGCGTGTGGCGGAGAGCTTCCGTCAGGGTCGCGCCTTCCTGATCGGGGACAGTGCGCATCTGAACAATCCGCTGGGCGGGTTCGGCATGAATAGCGGCATCCATGATGCGTTCAATCTGTGTCAGCGCCTGACCGCAATCATCAAGCATGGCGAAGACCAAGGCACCCTGGACCAGTTCAGCCGCCAGCGCCGGGGCGCTGCCCGCAGCTTTGTTCAGGCGCAGACCATACAGACCATGGAAATGATGAAGGAAGGCCACGCCTCGGCCCAGGAAAAGCGCCGCGACGAGATGCTTTCCATCCGCAACGACCCGGAAAAGCGCCGGCAGTTCCTTTTGCGGCAGGCCATGTTCCAAAGCCTGGCCAACGCTGCTGCCATCGACTGACCGCACCCATTGAAAGGGGTCCATCATGCAGAGTGAAGGCAAGGACAGCCGCGGCTGGCGCAAATTGTTCGGTGTGCTGGGTCCCAGCACCAACACCACGGTGCAGCCCGATTTCGACGATATGCGCCCGGCCGGCGTGACCAATCATTACAGCCGGATCATTGTTTCCAACGCCCAGGCCATCAGCAACGACACCTTCCTGGCCGGCACCCAGGCCATTGCCGACAATACGGTCGATGCCGTGAAGGCCGTGATGACCTGTGATCCGGATTACCTGGTCATGGGCATGTCTGCCATCACCTTCTATGGCGGGGCGGAAGGTGCGGCGAAGTTCCGCCGCCAGATCCGGGAGATCAGCGGTCTCTATCTCTCCACCGGGTCGGAATCGCTGGCTGCCGCCATCGCCGCCTATGGCGGGGTCAAGAAGGTGGCCTTCGTGTCGCCCTATTACCCGGTCGCCAACGAACAGGTCCGCAATTTCCTGTCCGATTATGGGTATGAGACAGTACGCGACGTACCGCTGCAATGCCCGTCCTGGACCTCCATCGCGCGGGTCGGCACCGACCGGCTGCGTGAGGTGCTGAAACAGCTGGACGGCGACGATGTCGATGCCATCCTGCAGGTCGGCACCAACCTGTCGATGGTCAAGCTGGCGGCGGCCGCCGAAATGTGGCTGGGCAAGCCGGTTATCGCGATCAATACGGCCACCTACTGGCATGCGCTGCGGGCCAACGGCATCCAGGACAAGGTCTATGGCTTCGGCCGTCTGCTGGAGGAATTCTGATCCATGCTGTCCTATGATTATGTGCCGCTGCCCAAGCGCGGCCCCCTGCGCTGGCCCGGAGATAAGAAGGTCGCGCTGATCCTGACCTTCAATCTGGAAACCTGGGACCTGACGAAGGATACGGACAAGCCGTATTACGCGGGTGGCCCGGCAATTCTGCCTGACGTTCTGCCCGGCGACACACCCGATTTTCCCAATTTCACCTGGCGTGAATATGGACAGCGGGTGGGCATCTGGCGGCTTTACGACCTGTTCGATGAAATGGGTGTGAAGGCCAGTTGCACCACCAACGCCGTCACCTTTGAACGGCGCAAGGCCATGGTCGATGCCTGCCTGGAACGCGGCTGGGAATTGCTGGCCCATAATTACGAACAGGGTGAGCTGCTGACCAATTTTGCCAAGGAACCGGCCAGGGAGCGCGACATCATCCTGCGGTCGATTGAAATGTATGAGCGGCATGTGGGCCGCCGGCCTCTGGGCTGGCTGTCCTCTTCGCTGCGCGGCACCTTAAACACGGCGGGCATCCTGGCCGAACAGGGTTTCCTGTTCTATTGCGACATCATGAATGATGACCAGCCCTATCCGTTGCGTACAGAAAACGGGCCGCTGGTCTCGGTGCCCTATTCAAACGAAATCAACGACTTCACGTTGCTGACCCGCCGCAACCTGACCACCGACGCCTTCCGCGATACGTTGATCGAGGAATTGTCGGTCCTGCGTCAGGAAGGGGCGAAGACGGCGCGGCTGATGAATGTCGGCCTGCACCCGCATGTCACGGGCCGCGCCTATCGTATCCGGGGCCTGCGGGAGTTCCTGGAATATGCCAAGAGCCTGGACGATGTCTGGTGGCCCACGCGGGAGGAACTGGCCCGCTGGTACCTGGCCAACAGCGAAGGCCATATGCCGGGCTGAGGCTGCGCACAGAACAAAGGCCCCTGCGCCCGGCGGTGCAGGGGCCTTTGTCTTCAGATCTGTGTGGTCAGCAGGAAGCGCTGCCGATCCTGGCTGGTGCGGCGCTTGATTTCTTCCAGCTCCCGTTTCTCACTGGCGGTCAGCATCGCTTCGAACAGGCGGTGGAAATGTTCACGCATGGCGGCGCGCGACGCGGCAGGGTCGCGGCGGCGCAGTGCCTCCAGGATGGCGGCATGTTCGTCGGTGCGGGCCTGGGCGTCGGAGACGCAGACGCTTTCATACACATCCCGCACACGCGGTAATTCGGTACGCATGCGCCACAGATTCTGCACCGTGTGCTCCACAACGGGATTGCCGCCCAGCTGCGCGATGGTCAGGTGGAATTGCCGGTCCAGCGCATCGCCCGTTTCGATATCGCCATGCTTCACGGCGGCCATCTTGCGCACGATCTGGTCCAGCCTTGTCAGGCCCTCATCGGTCATGTTGGCGGCGGCCAATGCGGCGGCTTCGGCTTCCAGCACCGCACGGGCGGCGGTCAGCTCAAACGCCGACACGTCGGGAAGCTGTGTCCCCGCTTCCCCCTTGGGCTTTTGCACATAGGCGCCCGAACCGATCTTCACGGTGATATAGCCCAGGGCCTCCAGCGCGATTTCTGCTTCGCGGATGGTGACGCGGCTGACATTGAACCGTTCGCTCAACTCCCGCTCGCCGGGCAGGCGGCTGCCCACGGGGAATTCCCCGCTTTCGATCAGGTCCATGATGGCCTTGGTGACGGTCTGGTATAGACGCTGCTTCACTTTGGTTCGGTCCTGATCCCTGTCACTGGTATGAACTGTCAATAGCACAAGGGCAGGACGGCGGCAAAGCCTGCCGCCGTCCCCCCACACATACATCAGAAGCGGTAACGCGCGCCCAGATAGTACCGTGAACCGTAGAGATGGACCTCCCGCACGCCGCCGGTGATGGGCATATCCTCTACCCGTTCGGCATTGTTGATATTCGATCCTTCGAAAGACAGGCTGAGATGGTCATCGACGCGCCAGGTGGCACGGAAATCGATGACGCCCGCCCCGCGCACGATACGGTTCTGTGCCGCCGCGCCCACGAATTGCTGGAAATAGGGGGAGCGGTACTTGTAGATGCCCTGCAATTCCACCGGCCCCAGCTCGTAATAGACGGACCCGGAAACCACATGCTTGGACAGGCCGAAAATGTTCACCGGATCGATGATGCCGGGAATGGTGCGGCCCGTCACGGGATCAAACTGGTCGCCTAAGCGTAGATCCTCATTCTCATAGTTGCTGTTGGCGTAATTATAACTGGCCTTCGCACCCAGCCCGTCAAACGGATAGGGCAGGTCGGAGAAACGATAGCTGCCCGAGAGTTCCAGGCCATAGATGCGGCTTTTCGTGTCGCTGGTTTCTGTCAGGATGACCGGCACGCTGATATCGCGGCCACCGACATTGTATTGCTCATTCACGACGCGGTTCGTGAATCCGCCCTGGAACTTCTTATAGTACACGGCGGCGCTGAACAGGCTGTCGCGGTTCAGGTAATATTCAAAGGACAGGTCGGCGTTCCAGGATAGAAGCGGCTTGATGGAAGGATTGCCCGCTGCTGTGATGGACCGGATGGCCTGTTCCACCGATGTGAAGCTGGTCCCGCTTTCCAGGGTGAAGGTGCGCCCGGCACCCAGATCCTCCGGATCAGGCCGTGACAGGGCGCGGAACAGGCCCAGACGGATGCGGAAATCCTCTGCCACGTCAAAGGCGGCGTTGAAGCTGGGCAGCCAGGCTTTGTTCTTGCCCGTAAAGGTCAGGCTTTCGAACTGACCGTTGGAGACCAGACGGATGCTGCCATCCGGGTTGGTGACCACGTTGAAGCCGCCGCGCAGACCAATTGAATTGACCTCTGTATGGACATAACGCAGGCCAAAATTGCCGCTGACCGGCACATCACCCAGGTCCAGCGCATAATCGGCCATGCCATAGCCGGCAGTGGCCTTTTCCACCATGTCGCGGTTGCCGATGGCCCGCATGTCGGTGTTACGGCCGGGATCGGACGTGCCGATCAATGAATTCATCAGGCAAGAGGCGTCGAAGGCCGCCCAGGAGGAGATGGGCGTACCCTTGGCGTCCTTCATGAAGTCCTTCTGCGGGAAGGCGATCTGACAGGCGCGGTTGGCGGCGGCGTTCGCCGTCAGGTCGGTAATGTTATATTCCTTGCGATCCTGCGGTACGTCGCGGAACAGATGTTCGCTGTAACGCCCACCGACCTTGACCGCCGTGATCGGTCCGTCATTCAGCGTGTAGGTGGCGTCCAGCTTGCCGGCATCAATCTGGTCCCAACGAATCTGCTCCGTCCGGCGGACGCGAGCGGCGGCACTGAAATTGGCATGACGGTTCACATCATACCCACCGCCAACGCCAATGGTGGGCAGCCAGCCGTTGGTGGCGTCATAGGTATAGGGAATACGCTGGCCGCCGGTGACACCGGCGATGGCCGCACCGTTGATGTCGGTGGCGTTGGAGCGCATCCGTACCTCCCGGTCCAGGCGGGACCGGTAGGTATCAGACCAGCCGTAATCGGCGGCGATGCTGAGATTTTCGGTCAGGCTGACGGCAACATTGATGCCACCGCCATCATATTTCTCAATCTGGTACCGCTCCATCGGCGTGGATTCCAGCGTGGAATTGCCGGAATAGGCAAGCAGATTGCCACGGGCGTCGACGGTGCGGCTGGTGATGCCGCGCAGCGTTTCGGAGAAATTCAGCTGCTGGCGATCTTCCCAGAACTTATAGACTGAGTTCTGATAGTCGAGATTGATATCCAGCCAGTCGCGCGGCCGCCATTGGATGGAGCCCATATAGGCTTCGCGGTCATCATGTTCGGTGATCTGCGCAAAGGTGCGGCTGCCCGGCGCCAGATAGAAGGGCGTGCCCGCCGCCGTGGCACCGGAGGCATAGCTGGCCGGCGTCACTTCCGGGCAATTGGCCGTTGCGGCACTGGTCAGGTTGCCGTTGCAGGCGACCCAGGTGGAACTGGCGGTATACAGCTCTTCGGGATTGTTGCTTTTGCCCTTCTGAACACCGAACGCGATACCCAGTTCGCCGGCATTGCCGAAATCATACTGGTCGACATAGGTGCCGGTGCCGCGCCAGCCCAGGCCGTTCTTGTCCTCCAGCCGCTTGTCGTAGGACTGGTAGATGCCGCGCCCTTCCACCTGGATGCGCTGCTTGCCGAAGGTCAGCGGCTTCATGGTCTGCATGTCGATGATGCCCGACACGCCGCCTTCGACAAAATCGGCCTGCTGCGATTTGTAGATGGCAATGCCGTTGATCAGTTCCGACGGGAACATGGAAAAATTCACCGAACGGTCGCCGGAGCCATTACTGGCCTCGCGCCCGTTGAAGGTGGTGGCGCCCAGGAACGGCCCCAGGCCGCGCACAGCAATTTCCGAGGCACCGCCCTTTTCGCGGTGGGTGGCGGCACCGGTGATGTTCTCGATGGCTTCACCCACCGAAAGGGCCGGAATGTCGCCGATATCGTCGGACGACAGGATGTCGGACACGACGGAGGCTTCGCGTTTCTGCTCGATGGAGCTTTGGATCGCGGCGCGCACGCCAGTGACAACAATCTCTTCCAGGATGACGGTGCTGTTGGCCGATGCCGGGGCGGCGCCCTGTCCGTAAGCAGCGGCCGTCAGGGCGGCCAGCGCCACGCCACAGAACAGACCAAGGCGCACCATGCTGGCGCGATTATTCATTCGCATTGCCACGCGTTCCTCCCTCTTATCACTGTATTGGTCACAGGTTTTTGTTATCTGGAACCCCTAAATCCACATGACCAGTCTGTCAACCAGATTCCCATGCCAATTGGTCTGAAAAAATGAGAACCAATAGACCAGTCCAGTTTTTGGTGTGTGGTTTGTGCAGGATGGTGAGGGCCGCAAGCAAGGGCGCCGATTGGGGATGAGGGCCGAGGGCGGGAGTGGCGCGCAGTGGTCGTGGCGTTGGCCTGTTTATTTGGTATGGAAAATAGGTTGACATACTGGTCTGAATTGGTCTGAATGCCCACCGATCCGATGTGAGGTGATGATGTCCCGGACCTTCCGATCCCTCTGCTGCCTGTCCGTGACCTTGCCGCTATTGCTGCTGCCGGCGTGCATGACGACGGCGACGGTCCCGGTGAAGGCCGTTGCCGCGCAGGGCCGCACTTTGCTGGCCCAGGACCCGGCGCAGTTCCAGGCACTGCTGGCAAGCGCCAAGCCCGGTGACCGGCTGGTCCTGGCCGATGGGGTGTGGCGGGATTTCCGCATCGATTTTTTTGCCAATGGGGCGGCGGGTGCCCCCATCACGCTGGCTGCGCAAACGCCGGGCAAGGTGATCTTGTCCGGCAAGTCCAATCTGCGGCTGGCCGGGTCGCATCTACTGGTGACCGGTCTGGTCTTCCGGGACGGCTATACCCCGACGGGGGAGGTCATTGCCTTCCGGGGTGACAAGGGGGCGGTCGCGACCCATTCCCGCGTCACCGAGACGGTGATTGATGCCTATAACCGCCCCGCCCGTCAGGAAAGCGACCATTGGGTGGCGCTGTACGGGGCTGATAACCGCTTCGACCATAACCATATAGCGGGCAAGACCAACCAGGGCGCGACCCTGGTGGTGATCCGGGATCCGCAATATGGTTTGGAGAACCGCCACCGCATCGACCACAATTATTTCGGCCCCCGGCCCAGTCTGGGTTCCAATGGCGGGGAGACGATCCGCGTGGGCA
Source organism: Azospirillum sp. (assembly GCA_027483805.1). Lineage (GTDB taxonomy): Bacteria > Pseudomonadota > Alphaproteobacteria > Azospirillales > Azospirillaceae > Niveispirillum. The sequence continues at coordinate 9,767 of JAIXTS010000461.1, forward strand.
CCAGCCCGCATTCCCGCACCGACAGCCACACGATTGTGGAGTTCAATTACTTCGAACGCTGCGACGGGGAGGTGGAGATCATCTCCAACAAATCCGGCGCCAATATCTATCGCGGCAATGTCTTTGTGGGTTCGGCGGGTGCGCTGACCCTGCGCCATGGTCATGGCAATCTGGTGGAAGACAATGTCTTCCTGGGTATGGGCAAGCAACATACCGGTGGCATCCGGGTCATCAACCGGGACCAGATTGTCCGCAACAATTACATGGAAGGGCTGGCCGGCAAAAGCTTCGCCAGTGCCATTGCGGTGTTGAACGGGGTGCCGGACGGGCCCATCAACCGCTATGACCCGGTAGTGAATGCCCTGATCAGCCATAACAGCGTGATCAACGCCGCTTCCATCGAACTGGCCGCCGGTGCCGACAAGGAACGGTCCGCCCCGCCGACCGACAGCCGCTTTACCGACAATCTGATCGTGGGGGACGATGATACGGAGATTTTCCGGGCCATGGACAGCGTCGCGGGCATCCGTTTTGACGCCAATATCCAGACGCCGGTGAAGAAGCCGGCGCTGGAGGTTTCCGGCATCGCCCGGCGGCCGGTGGAACTGGCCCGTGCGCCCAACGGTCTGCTCTACCCCACCGATCCGGCCCTGGCCGGCACCGGCGTGCGGCGGGACCTGGTGCCCATCACCAGGGCCGATGTCGGCGTCCAATGGTATCCAAAGGACCAGACACCGCGCGGTTTCGGTACCGGCCAAACCCTGGACGTGCTGCCCGGTGATGGCACCCTGTCGGCGGCCTTTGCCAAGGCCGGCGCCGGAGATGTGCTGACACTGTCCCGTGGGGTTTATCGGGTGGAGGAGGTGCTGACCGTGACCAGGCCGCTCTGGCTGCGCGGCCCCGGCGACATCCGCTTCACCCGCCCCACCCTGTTCCGGGTGGAGGAGGGCGGCAGCCTGCGCCTGACGGGCGTCACCATCGATGGCCGCGATGCACCCGATGCCACCGGCAACGCCGCCATCCGCACCGCCGACGGCATGGGCCGGAATTATGAGTTGCGGCTGGAGAACGTCACCTTCACCGGCCTGGACGTCAACAATGCCTTTCATGCCGTGGCGGCGGGCAAAGGTACCCTGGCCGGCCTGATCCGGGTGGAGGGGTCAAAGTTTGAACGGATCAGCGGCACCGCCCTGAAGCTGGATGCCGAAACGGATGATCTGGGTCTCTACAATGCCGAGCGGGTGGAGATCACGGGATCGGACTTCACCGATGTGAAGGGCGGGGTCCTGTCGCTCTATCGCGGTGGCAAGGATGAAAGCACGTTCGGCCCCCGCCTGGATTTCACTGACAATCGTGTGGCCCGTGCTGGAGCTGGCACCGAGGTGCCGTCGTTGCGCCTCTATGGTGTGCAGGGCATTCGTATCACCGGTAACCGCTTCACCGACAGCGGCGGGATCAAGATGACCCGCACCGTCGGGGAGCCATTGGTCACCATCAACGACAATGAATTTTCGGGCACGCCCACGCCGTAAGCCCGGATCGTTTCAGGGAGGATCAGAATGAACCACCGCCATCCCTTCACCATCGCCGCACTTGCGGTGATGGCCGTGGCGCCCATGGCCCAGGCGGCCCTATCCGATACGGCCCCCGTTCTGTTGGATGAGGCTGGGCGCCAGGCCATGCGCGATGCCCGCCAGAACCCGCTATTCGCCGCTGAACTGGCGCGCGCCATGGCAACGGTGGAGGCGACGCGTCAGGCCGGCATTCAGGTGCCCGTGCCCAAGGATCCGGGCGGCGGCTACACCCATGAACAGCATAAGCGGAACTTCCGTGCGCTGTATGATGCCGGCGCGCTTTACGCCATCACGGGCGACAAGGCCTATGTGGATTTCAGCCGCGACATGCTGCTGGCCTATGCGCAGATTTATCCGGGCCTGGGGCCGCATCCGGCGGGGCGGGGGGAGATACCGGGCCGGCTGTTCTGGCAGACGCTGAATGACAGCAACTGGCTGTTCTACGCCATCCAGGGTTATGATGCGGTGCGCGCCGCCATGGCGGAAAAGGACCGCAAGATTATCGAGGATAAGGTATTCCGGCCCATGGCCCGGTTCCTGTCCGACGGGTCCCCTAAGAATTTCAACCTGATCCATAATCATGCCACCTGGGCCGTGGCGGCGGTGGGCATGACGGGCTATGTCCTGCGCGACCGCGATCTGGTGGACAAGGCGCTGCTGGGCCTGGACAAATCGGGCAAGGCCGGGTTCCTGAAACAGGTGGACCAGCTGTTTTCCCCCGATGGCTATTACGAGGAAGGGCCTTATTATCAGCGCTATGCGCTGCTGCCCTTCATCGGTTTTGCCCGCGCCATCGACCAGAACGAGCCGCAGCGGGAGATTTTCAAACGCCGCGACAGCGTGCTGCTGAAGGCGGTCCGGACCACCATCAACCTGACCTATGGCGGCCTGTTCTTCCCCCTGAATGACGCGATGAAGGATAAGGGGCTGGCGACGGAGGAGCTGTATCAGGCGGTTGCCATCGCCTATGCCCGCACGGGCGATAGCGGCTTCCTGTCGGTGGCGCAGATGCAGGGCAAAGCCGTGCTGACGCCCGATGGCGCCGCCCTGTCGGCCGGGGTCGCGACGGCCAAGGCCACACCCTTTGCCTTCACCTCCCAGAATCTGGGCGATGGGCCGGATGGTACCCATAGCAGCCTGGCCATTCTGCGCGCCGGCACCGGCCCGAAACATCAGGTGCTGGTGGCCAAGAACACAGCCCAGGGCATGGGCCATGGCCATTTCGACAAGCTGTCCTGGATTTTTTACGATAATGGCGCGGAGGTGGTGGCCGATTATGGTGCCGCCCGGTTCCTGAATATCGAAACCAAGTCGGGCGGCATCTACCTGCCGGAAAATACCAGTTGGGCCAAACAGACGGTGGCCCACAATACCCTGGTCGTGAACGAGACCAGCCATTTCAATGGCGAGCTGAAGCGGGCGCAGCCGCTTTACCCCACGCCGCTGTATTTCCATGCCGATGATCAGATACGCATCGTATCGGCCCGGATGGATGGGGCCTATGACGGTGTCTCCTTCACCCGCACCCTGGCCCTGCTGGGTCATGCGGACCTGGACAAGCCCGTGGTGATCGACCTGTTGAAGGTACGGTCGGACAAGCCCGCCCGCCTGGACCTGCCGCTGCATTACCGGGGTCACATCATGGATGTGGGCTTCCCGCTGACCTCCAACACCGAGATCCGGCCCGTTCTGGGCAAGGGTGCTGGGTATCAGCATATCTGGGTCGATGCCACGGGCACGCCGGGGGTGGGCAATGCCACGCTGACCTGGCTGCAGGGTGACCGGTTCTATACCTACCGCTTCCTGCCACAGGTGGGGGCGACCGCCATGCTGGCTGAAAGCGGGGCGGGTGATCCCAAGTTCAACCTGCGCCGTGAACCGATCCTGATCCAGCGTCTGGATAATGCCACAGTGGCCAGCTTCGTCGGCGTTCTGGAACCGCATGGGGAATATAACGGGGCCGCCGAATACACCCTGCGCGGGCGCAGCCGCATTGCCGGCCTTTCGCATGCAGCGGGGACCGGCGGCGATGTCGTCACCCTGTCACTGGCCACCGGCGCGCGCCTGCGTCTGGCCATTTCCGACCAAAATGCCGCCGACGCTTGGCATGAGGTGGTGGTGGATGGCGCGCCTGTCCGCTGGCAGGGGCCGTTTGCCCGGTTCGATGTGCAGCCATGAGCGCAAACCCTAAAACCGGGGAGGAACAGCCGTGAAGCTGCCCAATCTCAGATGGCTGATCATCGCCCTGATCGGCGTGGCGACCGTCGTCAACTATATTGACCGCAACGCGCTGGCGGTGATGTGGCCGGAAATTGCGCCACAGATCGGGGCAACCAAGGAAGATTACGCCCTGCTGGTCACGGTCTTCATGATCTTCTACGCCCTGGGTCAGTCGCTGTTCGGGCGGTTGTTCGATCAGGTCGGCACACGCATCGGCTTTGCCCTGTCCATCGCCGTCTGGTCGGTGGCCATCGCCCTGCATGCGCTGGCCAGTTCGGTCCTGACCTTCAGTTTGGTCCGCGCCCTGCTGGGCGTGTCAGAGGCAGGCGCCTGGCCGGGGGCGGCCAAGGCCAATGCCGAATGGTTTCCCGTTCGCGAAAGGGCCTTTGCCCAGGGCCTGTTTAATGCCGGCGCCTCGATGGGTTCCATCGTCTCGGCCCCCCTGATCGCCATCCTCTATCTGGCCATCGGCTGGAAGGCGACCTTCCTGCTGATCGGTCTGCTGGGTTTCGCCTGGCTGGTGCCCTGGCTGCTGATCTATCGGGCGGGGCCGGAGGGCCATCCCTGGATCACCGAGGCCGAGCGTCAGCATATCCTGTCCGGCCGACAATCGGCGGGCGCCCCCACCGATGGCGATTACGCCCCGACCTGGGGCCAGATCCTGCGCCATCGCGAAAGCTGGGCCGTCATTCTCTGCCGGTTTTTCATTGATCCGGTCTGGTGGCTGTTTGTCTCCTGGCTGCCCATCTATCTGGCCGAAACTTTCGGCTTTGATATCAAGCAGATCGGCCTGTTCGCCTGGGTTCCCTATGTCGGGGCCATGCTGGGCAGCCTGTTTGGCGGTTGGCTGGCGGGGCGTCTTCTGCTGCGGGGCTGGCAGGTCGGTCGGGTGCGCCGGACCGTCATCACGCTGGGCGGGGTGATCATGCTGCCGTCGCTGCTGCTGACGGCCAGTGCCGCCACGCCGCTGGCCGCCGTGCTGCTGATCGCCGTCATCCTGTTCGGGTTCCAGACGGCGATCGGCAATATCCAGACCCTGCCCAGCGACCTGTTCTCCGGTCGGTCAGTCGGCACGCTGGCCGGCATTTCGGGGACGGCGGCGGTGGCCGGCGTCCTGATCACCACCTGGCTGGTGCCCGTGATGACCGCCCAATCCTATGCGCCGATCTTTGCGCTGGGCGCGTCGCTGGTGCCGCTATCCGTTCTTGCCGTTTGGCTGCTGGGCGGGCGTCTGACGCCCGTGCGCCCCGACGGTTCGGCCACGCAGAATTAACGCACAAGGAGCAGGAGCATGAAGCTCAAGGACAAGGTTGCCATCGTGACCGGTGGCGGCCGCGATATCGGGCGCGCGGTCTCTGAACGGCTGGCGGCCGAAGGGGCTGCGGTGGTCGTGAACTACTGCAATGGCGCGGACAGCGCCGCCGACACGGTGCGGTCGATCACAGCCGCTGGCGGGCGGGCCATCGCACAACGGGCAGACATGACCAACCCGGCGGACGTCACCGCCCTGGTCGATGCCACCAAGGCAGCGTTTGGTGAACAGGTCGATCTGTTGGTCAATGTCACGGGCGGGCTGGTGGCGCGCAAGCTGCTGGCCGACATGGATGCCGATTTTTTCAGCCATGTCATGGATCTGAACGTCAAGTCCGCCTTCCTGGCCACGAAGGCCGTCGTGCCCCTGATGAAGCAGGGCAGCGCCATCGTGAATTTTTCATCACAGGCGGGCCGCGATGGCGGCGGCATGGGCGCGTCGGCCTATGCCACGGCGAAGGGTGCGGTGATGACCTTCACCCGCGCCATGGCCAAGGAACTGGGGCCGTCGGGCATCCGGGTGAATGCCGTCTGCCCCGGGATGATCAGCACCAGCTTCCACGACAATTTCACCAAGGCAGAAGTGCGCAGGAATGTCGCCGGTTCCACGCCTTTGCGCCGTGAGGGGCAAGCCAAGGAGGTTGCCGATCTGGTCACCTACCTTCTGTCGGACGAGGCCACCTTCGTCACGGGTGCCTGTATTGACATCAATGGTGGCAGCTTCTTTTCCTGAACTGCCCCGACCCCGATATGGATATCGGCATGTCGGGGTCCGCCGTGGCGGTCCTGCCGGCCGCTGCTGCTGATGGCGACATCACGGCCCGTCAGCGTCGTCCGGTGCGGATATAGGTGCGGGCCAGTACCAGCGGTGCCGCCGCGACGGTCAGCAGGCCACACCAGGCGATGGATCCCAAGGCAGGGCCCCAGGCACCTGTGGCTGCAAGCCAGGATAATGTCAGCAGCAGAATGCCGATGCCGCGCAACAGACGCTGTGTGCGGGTGGACGGGTCATGCCCCATCAGCCAGCGATGATGGTCTGCCATGGCCAGTGCCAGACAGAACAGGCCAACAAGGGTCAGCAGCCAGGACAGCAGGCTCATTCTCCGGCCACGGCCACCGCCGCCTCCCTGGATGCGCGGGTCCGGCGGGTCATGCCAGCTGGCCTGTGCTGATGGATCCTGTGGGCAATGGCGGCCAGTGACAGGCCCAGGGTAAGCAGCGTCACATCGGTCCAGGCCCGTGTCGCGTCACTGTCGGCGATATGCTGCCAGAGCCCCCGATCGGTAACCTGATCATAGAATGGCAGCGCGATAAGCAGGATGCCGGTCAGGGCGAACTGTTCCACCCAGGCCCGCCTGGTCGGCCGTGCAAAGGCATGCAACAAGGCCAGTCCCCAGACAATGAACAGGCTGTTCACCTCGGCCGGCCAACGCACGGCCATATCGACGGGCAGCACACGGTTGGCCCATAAGAGGGCGACCATGCCCAAGGGCAGGCCGGCCACCGTCCCGACATTCAGCCTTTCCACCAGCCGGAAGCCGAAATGTGGTCGGGTCGGATCGGGCAGTTTCTCCCGCCGCTTGGCGGTCCACATGACCAGACCCGTGGCCACCATGACGGTACCAGCCAAACCGGACAGGAAGTACAGCCAGCGGACCGTGATCGGGGCAAAACGGCCGGCATGGATACCGACCATGGCGTCGCGTGTGGCGACCCCGGCCCCGCCGGAAGGCGCGGCGCCCAGCAAGGCACCCGTGACCCCGTCGAAGATCAGGGCATCGCCGTCATCGCGGATCGTGTGATGCAGGCCGCGCCCCATCTGCACACGGGCCGACCGGTCTCCGGGATTGCTGATGCGGATGATGTTGACCTGGGTGCCGTCGCCCCATTGCCGGCGCGCCTCCGCCAGCATCGGTCCGATGGGCGCCAGTGGTGCGGGCGCCCCGGCATAGGTGGCAGGCGGCACGTCCGGCTGGGTTGCGGCGAACATCGCGGCCGTGTTGTCGAAATTCGCCAGGAACCCCCAGGGCATGTAAAGGGTCATCAGCGTGACCAAGCCTGTATAGGTGATCATCAGATGAAAGGGCAGGGCCAGCACTGCCGTCACATTGTGCCCATCCAGCCAACTGCGCTGCCCCTTGCCGGGCCGGAAGGTGAAAAAGTCACGGAAGATTTTCTTGTGCGTGATCACGCCGGTTACGATGGCCACCAGCATGAACATGGAACAGAACCCCACAAACCAGCGGGCCCAGAGGGCGGGCATGTAATGCAGGTCGAAATGCAGGCGGTAGAAGAAGTCACCGCCGCGTGTTTCGCGCACCGGCACGACCTGACCGTTCCCATCCACCCACAGGCTGTTGGTGGCGTCGGGCCAGCGGAAGGGGCGCCGTTCGCCGGGCTTTGTCCGTTCTGTCCATACGGCCTGGGTGCCGGCACCCCGCGGACCGGGCATGTTGATGGCCCAACTGGCGGCGTTCGGCGCGCGGGCGCCCAAGGCCGCCAGGGCGCCTTCGATGGCCCGCTGCTCCATCTGCGGACCGCGCACCGCCGATGTGACGGACAGTTCAGGCCGCATCCAGCGGCTGACCTCTTCCCGCCAGAAACTGATGGTGCCCGCCAGGAAGATCATGAACAGGACCCAGCCGACCAGAAGCCCGGTCCAGGTATGCAGGACGGCTTGGGTCTGGCGAAAGCCTTTCATGACGCGGCCCCGGCGCGCAGCAACCAGGCCAACAGGCCCGTCACGGCGGTCAGGCCCAAGACCTGCCCCGTGACGGCCAGAATTCTCCGGGCGGCAAAGACCCAGACAATGATGGCGGTGTAGATGCCGAAAGACATCAATGTCGCCGCCATGGCAGTGTCCAAGGGGCTGCCGGGCAAGGTGCGGGCCAGCACGATGGTAACAGCGCTGGTCAGTGCATAGCCGCCTACCATGGCAGTCAGGATACGCAAGGCGATGTGCCAGCCGGGCTGGGTTCCACCCGCCCGGCCCTTGGCCGCGCTCCCGGCCGGGGTGCTGTCACTGAACATGGTTCCAACCGAGGATGCTAATGATAATCGTTCTTAATTTATCCAGATGGAAATGCCAGGTCAAGCCCCTGTGCCGGCCGGGTCAGGATGTTTCCGGCTGGCACAGCCCCCCCGATAGTGAAACGGTCGCCATAGGCGGAGGTGAGCACCCGTTCCCCTGTCCGGAACAGGCCGCAGACCAGATATGGGTCACACAACGCCTGGGTTGGCGGTCCCGCCATCATGGTGGGATGCGTTGCATGGACGGTCTTTTCGACCAATCTTCTGTTCCGGTTCCATGCGGCTTGGCAAAGGCGTCAGAGCTTCGACAGGGCGGATGCTGCCAGCAGAAAGGCGCCGACGCCGTAATATTGTGTATCCTGGGGTTCTACCTGCTCCGGCCGGTCGCTGACCTGCTGCACCCAGCCAAGGCGCCCGTCCGGTTGGATAGACCGGGTAAGGGCCGCCCATCCGCGTCGGGCCACGGGCTCATAGTCCCGCCTTTCCAGCAGGCCCTGATGCACCCCCCAGGCGATGGCATAGGTATAGAAGGCGGTGCCGCTGGACTCTGGCGGTGAATTTTCCGGTGCCAGCAGAGAGGGCGGCCAATAGCCGTCCGGCTTCTGTGTGGCCTTGATCTTAACCGCCATTTCCCTGAACAGTATCTCCATCCGAAGCCGATCCGGGCTGCCCGGCTCCAGCAGCGGGATGATGCGGGCCATGCCGGCCAGGACCCAGCCATTGCCCCGGCTCCAGAACATCTTGCGCTGCTGTTCGTCGCGGCGTTCGAAGAAGCGGCTGTCGCGATAATAAAGGCTCTCGGCGGGGTCATAGAGGAAGTCGGTGGTCGCCCAGAATTCCTTCAGCGCGAAGTCGCGATAGCGCGCATCCCCGGTCTGCCGCGCCATTTCAAGAAAGGCCGGCGGTGACATGAACAGCGCGTCGCACCAGCACCAGCGCGTCAGACATTCCGTGTCATTATAGCCGGTGGGTGGCACATGGAATGCCAGATTGACCCGGGCCGGATTGGCCAGGACATAGTCGAAAATCTTCTGCGTCGGTTCAATCACCGACGCCTCCGCGCCCTGCTTCGCAGCCCAGAGATAGGCTTGGGTGATCGCGTGATCGTCGGCGTGATAGGGACGGTCCGCCGGCTTCCAGCCATTCGCGGCGCCCATAGCCAGAATGGCCTTCCGGATGTCTGCCGGGGCCCCGGCATCCGCCAGTTCCGTCAGGCCGATCCAGAAGACCGCTTGTTCCCAGCCGCGCGGGTTGCGGGTGCCCCCCGTGGCACGGGGAATGTGGCTGGTGTCGGCCATGCGCGACAACTGCCAGCGGGCCAGCTTCACGCCCGCGTTGACAGCATCAATCGCGGCAGGCGCCCTTGATTCCGTCTCTGAAAGGGCCTTGCCCACTGGCATGAGCGTGGACAGGGCCATCAGCAGGGCGATGACAGTCGGTTTCTTCATGGCGCTTCCTTGGGCGACAGATCGATGATGGCAGGATGGGGGATTGACCGGGGCTTGGCCGTCGCCGCGACCAGCAGACCGCAAATCATCCGGCCATCATTCTGCGCCGCACCGACAGCGGTGGCGACCCCTTGGTCGGGCCCGCCGTTCACCGCCGGGCTTCCGGGGGGTATTGACAGGACATCATGGGTGATGCCGGGACAGGGAACCCGGTCAAAGCATGTATAAGCATGATTCCTCGCGGCATGATCCCTCCCGTGCGGTTCTCTGCCGCTTGTCGGTTATCATATAACTTTGGACTGGACCGTCAAGGCGGAGTGGTCTGGCCAGATAGATCCTGACCCCTCACCCGCTGCGACCTTTGCCGCGTGCGCTGGCACTCAACATCGAATGCCGTGTCAGGCTTTCCTGCATATGATGACGTGCCGCGTCGCGGGCGCGCTGGGGGTCCATGCGGACAATGGCGTCCAGAATGGCCTCATGTTCCCCATGTACCTTCGTGGCATAGGCACGGTGGGCCTCCTCGGGCTGGTCGCGCAGATAAAGGTTGCGCGGCGGCACCAGGCGCAGGCCAAGGAACTCAACAAAGCGGGCGTAATAGTCATTCTGTGTGGCCCGCGCGATGGCCATGTGAAAGGCCGTGTCGGCCTTGGCGGCGGCCATGGGATCGCGTTGCAGATCCTGCATGGCCTGCAGCGCGTCCTGGATGGCGCCGATATCGGCCGTGGTGCGGCGTGCGGCGGCCAACCCCGCCATCTCCGTCTCCACACCTAAGCGCATTTCAAGCAGTTTCACGATATCGGCCAGTTCGTGCACCTCGTCCCGGGTGATCTGGAACGCGCGATATTCGGCCGTTTCGGCGACAAACATGCCCGAGCCCTGACGCGACGTGGCCAGACCTTGCGCCATCAGCCGGGCCACAGCCTCCCGCACCACGGTGCGGCTGACCATTTCGGTTTCGGCGATTTCCTTCTGGGTTGGCAGCCGGGTGCCGGGCACCCAGTCGCCCGACCGGATCCTGGCTTCCAGCTTGGCATAAAGGTCATCGGTCAGAGAGGTTGTGCGTACCGATTCGTCGTTGGTAGGACCCATTGTGATCACACGCGTCGCGGCGCCCCTGCTTGTCATATCACTCTCCACCCGGTACTCCTATCTTAACACCGACCGCATCAATGGTCGACCGGTCTGCGGCCGGATAGGGGGAGGTTGTCATATGTATCGTAACCGCATCACCGGGCTGATCGTCCTGACCATTTGTGCCCTGGCCGTGACCAGGGCCCCTGCGCAGGAAACGCCGTCGCAAGCCCGGTTACCGCCGCCGGACCCTGCCGCACGGGCCACCGTGACCCTGGCCGATTACCGGTATGATGACCTGATGTGGGAGAATGACCGCACGGCGCACCGGATCTATGGTCACGCCTTGGAAGCGGCAGAGCCGCCGTCAGGGTCCGGGATCGACAGTTGGGGCAAAAAAGTCGTCTGGCCCTATATGGATCGGCAATTGCGCACCCGCGACTATCATAACGACCTCGGCGAGGGGCTGGACTTCTACAATGTCGGACAGGGGCGCGGGGCGGGTGGCCTTGGCATATGGTATGACAATAAGCTGTGGACATCACGGAACTACAAGGCTTACCGCATCCTGAAAAACGGCCCCGAGATTGCCGATTTCGAGGTGGAATACGCACCCTGGCCCGTGGATGTCAGTCGCAGGGTTTGGGAAAAGCGGCGGTTCACCTTGCCTCTGGGAACACATTTCACGCGAATGGTCTCCACCCTATCCGCCGACAATCCGGAACCGCTGATCGTGGGGATCGGGATCGGCAAAAGGACCACTGGTACCGGTGGCGACCTGACCGTGGTCAGGGAACAAGGCCTGATTTCCTGGTGGGGGCCGGATGATCCGGTCCGGGGACGCATGGCCGTGGCCCTGCGCGTTGATCCTTCGATGATTGCCGATCTGCGCCAGGATGCCGACAATTATCTGGTCCTGCTGCGTGTCACGCCTGGCAAACCTTTTGTCTATTATTCCGGTTCCGCCTGGAGCCGGGGGCAGGGGGGCTTTACGACCCGCGCCGCGTGGGATGCCCATGCCGCCGCCGAGCCGGTGGATTTTGCGGTTCCCGGTCCATAGGCGCGGACGCAGTCATCACATTTATCAGACAAGTTATGGATTGGCTTGACGTGGCCGCACAGGAGGCGTCGGGCCGCCATATGCCGATCTTCAGGGGGCGGGCCCCCGACCCCTGGTCAAACAAATCGACGGTCATGCCAAAGTTGTCATACGAATTTGTTGACAGTTGGTCAGGCCGAACGCATCATGCCCCTATCGGTTCCCCGATGGCCGCAGCAGAACAGGCAAGCCCGGCCCCGGCCGCGGTGGATTTCAACAATCGCGTCCATCCGGGGAAAGATCAGCCAAGAAAAGACAGCGCCGCTTCACGCCGAAGCGGAAGGGCGCTGCGCATTTGGGAGGGATAGTTATGGCCAGTTGGGCTGCAAGGGGTGCAACCATTCTTGCCGGCGGCGTCTCGCTTGCCGCGCTGACCATCACACCGGCGCTGGCGCAGAATGCCAGTACCGAACAGCCGATCCTGGACGAGATCATCGTTACCGGCCTGCGCGCCTCTCTGGAGCAGGCGGTCGATATCAAGCGCGATGCGCCCCAGGTGATGGATGTGATCACCGCCAGTGACGTGGGCAAACTGCCCGATGTGAATGTCGCCGAAGCGCTTCAGCGCGTGACGGGCGTTCAGATCACCCGCGTTTTCGGCGAAGGTCAGTCCGTGTCGGTGCGGGGCCTGCAGCAGGTGCGGGTGGAGGTGGATGGTCGCACGCTGCTGGGCTGGTCCGCCCGCCTGTCTCCGCCGGAAAATGATCAACTGGGCCGATCGTCCGGCCTGGACAGCGTGCCATCCAGTCTGTTCGGCAAACTTGCGGTCTACAAGACGCCGCTGGCATCGCAGGCCGAAGGTGGCCTGGGTGGGACCGTCAACCTGACGACACCCAAGCCGCTCAGCTTCAAGGAACCCACCTTTTCCTTCCAAACCCAGGGTGTCTATTCCCAGGTGACGGACAAGGTCGAGCCGGCCTTCACCGGCTTTGGCACGACCAAGTTTGCGGAGGGGCGCATCGGCGTCATGCTGGCTGGCGAGTATCAGAAGCGCACCTCTACCACCCAGGCGTTCGAACGCAACAACTTCCTGAACCGGACCTATACGGGCGCCAATGCCGGGGTGAATCAGACGCCGGTTCTTTTGCAATATGAGAATTTTGTTGTCGACCGGTCGCGCACCGGTGTGAATGGCGCCATTCAGTTCGAAGCCACGCCGGAACTGACCCTGACGGCCGATGCGCTCTATTCAAGGCTGGTAACCGGCCGGCATCAGGATTTCTTCAGTTTCCGCCTGCCCACCAGCACCAACCCGGTCACCAACCGGGTGACCGAAAACAACATGGTTGTCGCCGGTAATGCCAACGGCACGGTGACCACAGCCGGGCAGATCCGGAACGAGCCCACGGAAAGTTACCTTTATGGCCTGAATGCCAAATATGAGGATGACGGGTTGCAGGTCGAAGCCGACGGATATTACAGCCGCGGCACCATCGACCAGACGATCCAGATCATCACCCTGCAGGCCACGGCGGCGGTGCCTGGCGCCTTCGATTTCCGTGATGCAACAGTGCCGTCCCTGACGCTGGGTGGGCCGTTCAATCCCACCAACTATGCCTCATACAATCCGGCCACCAACGGTGTCCGGTCCAACCGGCTTTTGGGTGTGCTGGATGAATGGACCAGCAAGCTGGATGTCAGTTACGAGATGGATAGCGGCCTGACCCTGTCCGCCGGTGTGCGCTATACCGATCTGGGGGCGCGCTCCAACGCCTACCGCAGCCAGGTGACCCCGACGCGGGCGGAGCTGGAGCCTTATCTGAGGCTGATCGACGCGAAGGATTTCCTGCCCGACATCCCGGGCAGCTTTCCGCGCTCTTTCCTGTCGACGGCGCCGACCTTCGACTATGTCTTCAAGCGGGCGCAGGCGGCGCAGCCGAACCCCAACCCCAATGACCGCTCCACCCTGCTGCCCAACAGCCAGCGTGACTATGACTTCTCCGAAAAGGCGCTGGCCGGGTACCTGATGGTATCGGGGGAGGGAGAGATCGTGGATGTCCCGTTCCGGGCCAATGCCGGCCTGCGGGTGGCCCGAACCCGCCTGTCGATGGATACGTTCCTCAATGTCGGCACCACCAGCACGCTCGTGAACGACAAGAACAGCTATACCAACGTCCTGCCCAGCGCGAACATCGCCTTCAATGTCACGGATGATTTCCTGGTTCGCGTCGGCGGGTCACAGACGATGCAGCGTGCCTCCATCGCTGATCTGGCCCCGTCCACCTTCTTTAATGCCACGAACCTGTCGGTCACCGGTGGCAATGCGCAGCTGAAACCGCCAGTCTCTACCCAGGGTGATATCAGCTTTGAATATTACCGTGGCAAAAGCTCGCTGGTCTCCGGCGCCGTCTTTTATAAGGATGTGGATGATTTCATCGCCAGCTTTGTGACCACGGGCGTGGATACCAACCTCGACCCGCAGGGCCGCGAATTGGTCTTCTCCCGCCCGGAGAATCTGGCCAGCGCCAAGATCAAGGGGTTTGAGGTCGGTATCCAGCAGTTCATGGATTTCCTGCCCTCGCCATTTGATGGGCTGGGCGTCATCGCCAACTATACCTACTCCGACAGCGAGGATAATGCCGGCTTCCCGCTCGTGGCCGTGTCGAAGAACAGTTACAATCTGATCGGCCTGTATGAGAAGGGCGATTTCTCGGCGCGGCTGGCCTATAACTATCGGGATGAGGCGGTCTTTGAATTTTCCGAAGGTCGGCCCAGCTTCATTGGTGCGCGCTCGCAGCTGGATGCTCAGCTGGGCTACCAGTTGACCAGGGAAATCTCCGTATCCTTCCAGGCGCAGAACCTGCTGCCGAAAAAGTCAGCAACCTCGGAATACAGCAATTTCGATGAAACGGCCCTGAACAGCTACGCCCTGTCGGAACGCCGCTTCTCGCTTGGTTTGCGGGCCAAGTTCTGATGAAGGGTGCCGATCCCAGGTCCCAGGATGGGCCGGGCCGACATCCATGACAAAACAGGGGGAGTCCCGAAATGACGCGTTTCTGGCTGGCTCTTGCGCTGTCCACCACCGCCCTGACGGCGACAGCGGCCGATCTGCCGAAGATTCTGTCGGACAAGGCGGTGCGGGCGGCCCATCCATTGCCCGATTTCTCTTACGCCGGTTATGGCTTCGGTCTGGGCACGATCCCGGCCGATGCCGGCACCGTCATTGATGTCACGACCCATGGCGTGATCCCGGATGATGGTCTGGACGATACCAAGGCCGTGCTGCGTGCGCTGGAAGCTGCCAATGCCGTACCGGGCAAGGTGACCCTGCGCTTTCCACAGGGGCGGACCCAGATCACCGAAGTGCTGCGCATCACCCGGTCCGACTTTGTGCTGGATGGTGCCGGCGACGGGCCCGGGGGAAGTGAGCTGTTCTTTCCACGTCCGCTGAAAATGATCGATAACAGCCATGATTTCGATGAACTGCGTCAGTATCTGGTGCGGGAGAAAAAGTACGAGGTACAGCCCCAGCATAATATCAATTACCTGTTCTCCGAATATAGCTGGGGCGGGGGGATGATTTTTGTCGGACCGGACCGGACCCGACCGGCATCCTATGATCCTGCCCTGGACAAGCGTGACCCGACCCTGGCCAGGGGTGTCGCGGGCAAGCAGTTCGACCGCAGCCTGACGGTGGATGACGCGTCCCGCCTCAAGGTTGGCGACGTGCTGCGGGTCGAATGGTTCGCGACGGACGGCAAGGACAGCGCCATCCTGAAGTCGCTGTATGGCGACACCGACCTGCCGATCGGGTCGCATCACTGGACATCACCCGACCGCGCCGTGGTCGTGCAATCCACGAAGATCGTGGCCATCAAGGGCAAGAGGGTGACCCTGGGCGATCCGCTGCTGCATGATGTCCGCCGCGATCAGCCGGCAATGTTCAGCCGGTGGAATCACCTGACCAATGTCGGCATCCAGAATCTGCGTCTGCAATTCCCGGAAAGCCCTTCCTTCGGCCATCATCTGGAACAGGGGTATAATGGCATCTACATGACCGGCGTTTTCGATGGCTGGATTCAAAATCTGACCATCGACAAATCGGACAGCGGTATCCTGACGGACAATGCCGCCAGCCTGACCATCCAGAATATTGTCACCAGCGGGGAACGCCGGGCGCATTATTCCGTCCATGTCGGGGCGGCCCATAATGTGCTGGTGAAGGATTTGACGGTCGAGAACCCGGTCATTCACCCGCTGTCGGTCAATACAAGGTCGACCCGTGCGGTCTTCCTGCGTTCAACCGTGAAGCGTGATGCAGTGATTGACCAGCATAGCGGATCGAACCACCAGAATCTGTTCGATCAGATCACCATGTGGATCACTCCTGCTGAAAAACAGGGGGAATGGCAGTATCGGCTGTGGGTAGGGGGTGGGGCTTCCTACTGGAAGCCAGGTCACGGTCTTTATAACACAGTCTGGAACGCCCGGCTGATCATGCCGGACACTGTTCCCGCCGATGCCAAGGTTGCCATCACCAGCGGTCTTGAGGGGCCGGGAGAACGTATCGTGGGCCTGCATGCCAACCGGTCCATCCAGGTGCG
>JAIXTS010000233.1 GCA_027483805.1 Azospirillum sp.
CCGCGTGACACGCTTCCACGACGGCCATTTTTCCCTGCGGCATGCCCCAGGGAAAAACAAGAACGAAGCGGACAGATCACGAGCTACATAAACCGGACAGGTTGACGAGCTAGCGACAGAAGGGCGGCATCCCGGCCGGCGCGGGGATGATGGCAGAATAGGGGATTCCGGTCAGCCGGTATCCGCACTAAGATGCCGGTCATGAACGATATCGGACAGACCCCCCTTCTGAAAGACCTGCTTGGGCCGGTCGCCATGGCGCGGATCGCTGCTGCCGGGGAACAGGCGTCCCCCCGCTTCGATGCGCGCCGTTATCATGCGGGCCTGGGTGCGGATTTCCCTGCTCTGTCGATCATGGAACGGGTCCGGCGTATCGGTGATGCGCTGCATGCCGCCCTGCCGCTGCCCTATGACGATGCGGTTGGCGTTGTTTGTGCGATGGGACCGCTGGTGGAACGGGGGTTTCAGGCCATTGGTCTGGCCGAATATGTTGCCCGGCACGGTCTGGACCATGTTGGTCTGTCGATGACGGCCCTGGCCGATCTGACACGCTACGGCTCTTCGGAATTTGCCGTGCGGCCCTTCCTGATCCGTCATCCCGATCAGGCCCTGTCATTCATGCGGGGATGGGCGGCGGACAAGGACGATCATGTCCGCCGTCTGGCCAGCGAGGGCACGCGCCCGCGCCTGCCCTGGGCCCCGCGCATCCCGGCGCTGACCGACGATCCGGCGCTGGCGGCATCCATCCTTGAAACGCTGAAGGCGGACCCCAGCCCCTATGTCCGTAAATCCGTCGCCAACCATCTGAACGACATCACCTACCGGCATCCCGACTGGGCACTGGACAGGATGGAACGCTGGGCCGGGGATCACGCACACACGGGCTGGATCATCCGCCACGCCCTGCGCAGCCTGATCAAGGCCGGCCATCCCAGGGCGCTGGCGCTGGTCGGCGCCGCCGGCACCGTCGCGGTGGAGGTGACGGCCTTTACCGTGGCGCCAACAATCCTGCGGCTGGGGGACCGGCTGCGGATCGCCGTGGAACTGCTCTCCACCGCCGCGCGGGCGCAGCGGCTGGTGGTCGATTACCGTATCCATTATGCACGGCCCGGCGGCAAGGTATCGGGCAAGGTCTTCAAGCTGAAAACCGTCGATCTGGCCCCCGGCGCCCGCGAAAGGCTGGAAATCAGCCAGGTGATCCGCGATTTTTCAACCCGCAGGCACCATCCTGGGGCCCATCGCGTGGAATTGATCGTCAATGGCGCAACCCGGGCCGAAGGTTCGTTCGACCTGTCGGCCTGAAGGCAGGCCCTGCCCGCGGCCTTGCGGCCGGTCGTCCGTCCCTTCACCCGTTCCAGCGCCCTATCGGAACCACACGCGGCAGCGGTTCGGCCGCTGGCTGGTCAATAGCCGCGCGCGCGATCCACAAGATTATGCAGCGCCTCCCCGCGCCGGTGCCGGTCGATATTGGCGGCCACGATGCGCGATGCCGTGCCCGGGTGGGTCAGGGCGGCGGCATGTGGCACCAGGGTGATCTTGGGATGGGTCCAGAAGGGATGCGCCGTGGGCAGGGGTTCGACGACAAACACGTCCAGCGTCGCTGCCGACAGATGCCCTTCATCCAGCAGCGGGATCAGATCATCCTCCACCAGATGACCGCCACGCGCGGCATTGATCAGGTATGACCCACGGGGCAGCATGGACAGGGTGCGGCGGTTCAGGATTCCGCGTGTCTGTGCGGTCAGCGGCAGTAGACACACAAGAATGTCGGTCTGGGCCAGGAAGCCGTCCAGCTGTCCCGGGCCGACATAGCCGCGCACACCCGGCAGGTCCTTGGCCGACCGGCTCCACCCCGCCACATCGAACCCGAATCCGGCCAGCACCCGGGCACATGCCGCGCCCAGTTCCCCCAGGCCCAGAATGCCGACCCGGCGTTCGGATGGCAGCAGCTGCGGCAACTGTTTCCAGATGCCTGTCCGCTGCTGTGCGGCATAGGCGGGCATGGAACGGTGATAGTGCAGAACCTGCATGACCACAAATTCCACCATGCCAGTGACCAGGGTCGGGTCCACCATGCGCACCAGCGGAATGGCGGCGGGCAGAGTCATGTCGGTCAGCACATGTTCGACGCCCGCGCCAAGCGAGAAGATCACCTTCAGGTTCGGCAGGTCGGACAGGATGCCCGCCGGCTGTTTCCAGACAAAGGCATAGTCGATCTCATCCTTGTCACCCGTCTGCGGCCACAGGCGGATATCGATGCCGGGCCAGGCGGCGCTCAGGGCCTTGACCCAGGCCTCCTGATCAACCGTGGGGCAGGCATAGAGCAGGACAGGGGGCTTCATGGCGCAACCTCGGCAGACAATCCGCAAACAGGACAGGCAGTTGATAGAACAGCGGAGCGGGTTTTGTCTTCATCGGCGCAACGGTCCTGCCGTCAGGCACACAGCGCCTGGATCGTGGTGGCCGGGATCAGCAGCGACAGCGGCGCCAGCACCAGAAAGGCCGCCCCCACCACCCGGCGCAGCGATGCGCGCCGCGACCAGGACAGCAGCCGGGAATAACCGAAGGCAGCCAGGGTCACCGCCGGCACCGTACCCAGGCCGAACCCCGCCATGACCAGCATGCCCTGGCCCGCCCCGCCGGCCAGCGTGGCATAGAACAGGGCCGCATAGACCATGCCGCAGGGCAGGAAGCCCCAAAGAATGCCCGCCAGCGGTCCGGCAACCAGACCCTGGCGGCGCAGCATCTCCAGCCCCGCCCCCACCGGCCCCAGCACCCGGTCAAAAATGGCCAGCGACGGCGCCAGCCCCGTCAGCGACAGGCCGATCCAGCCCAGCGTCACCGCCGCCGCCCATTGCAGCACGCCATAGGCGGCACGCTGGTCGAACAGGCCGTAAAGCCCCGCCCCCAGTCCGCCCAGCACGGCACCGGCCAGCATATAGGCCAGGACCCGACCCGCCTGGATCGACAAGAGCGACAGGGCCTGACGCCTTCGGTCGCCGGGCGGGGCCATGGCCATCACCAGGCTGCCGGCGATGCCCCCGCACATGGCGGCGCAATGCAGCGCACTGGCCAGCCCCAACAGCAATCCCCCGATGAAGTTGATCTGTTCCATGGTCCCGCGCCGCTATCCAACGCCCGCATGCTGCCCGATCCCTGCGCCCGTCGCCTTGCGTTGGATCAATCCGGCCATCATTCGGTCAGCGATCCTTATGCGCGTCCGGACGGCGGCACCTTTGCCAACGCCCCATCGATTACGCGCAATAAGGGTATTTAACCAAATCCTATTCTCGATATGATCTTGAACAGGATACCCCCTGCGGGTTAATCAGGAAGCGGCTGCCCGCGACGCAGCCGTGAGATGCCAATCGTCCACCCACGGGCCATCGGAGAGGTGTTGCATGTCAGGTTATACGGGCTATCCCCAGACGATTTCCTATCCGCAAACCATTTCCTACCCGCAGACCATCTCGTATCCGCAGACCATCTCGTATCCGCAGACGATTTCGTGCCCGCAGACGATTTCGTATCCGCAGACCATCTCCTATCCGCAGGCCGCTTGCTGCGCGCAACCCGGTACGATCAGCTTTGCTCAGCCGGGTACCATCAGCTTCGCTCAGCCCGGCACCATCAGCTTCGCCCAGCCCGGCACCATCAGCTTCGCCCAGCCCGGCACCATCAGCTTCGCTCAGCCCGGCACCATCAGCTTCGCTCAGCCCGGCACCATCAGCTTCGCTCAGCCCGGTACCATCAGCTTCGCCCAGCCCGGTACCATCAGCTTCGCTCAGCCCGGTACCATCAGCTTCGCTCAGCCCGGTACCATCAGCTTCGCCCAGCCCGGTACCATCAGCTTTGCTCAGCCCGGTACCATCAGCTTCGCCCAGCCCGGTACCATCAGCGCCGCTCAGCCGGGTACCATCAGCTTTGCCCAGCCCGGCACCATCAGCTTCGCACAGCCGGGCACCATCAGCTTCGCTCAGCCCGGTACCATCAGCGCCGCTCAGCCCGGTACCATCAGCTTTGCCCAGCCCGGCACCATCAGCTTCGCTCAGCCGGCCGGCGCCGGGGGGGCGACACAGGTGCCGGTGGCGCCGCCGCAGACGGGGCCGGCCGGTAATCCTTGGGTGACGCAGACAACCTATTGCCCGCCCGCCGGCTGATCATCCTGGTGACGTTCCTGTAACGGGCCGGCAGGGTGAAGCCCATCCGGCACCGTTTCCTGTCCCTTGCGAAGGCGGCCCCATGTTCCTGCTGGCCAGCGATGTTCCTTGTTTCCTGCTGTCACGCGGTCTGCTGACGGCCGGGGATATCGCTGGCGATGGTTTGCGGGTCCGGGAGGTTCGCCGGCGCAACCGCAGTTTCCGGGTATCCGGCATTGACGGCCCCGGCCTGTTCATCAAGCAGGTGGCCGCGTCGGCGCCCGATCTGGCCGGTACATTGGCGCGGGAGGCGGCGCTCCACCGGCTGGCAGAGACCAGCGCCAGCCTGTCGGCCCTGCGTGGGGTGAGTGTTGCCCTGCGCAGCGCGGAGGAGCGGCGCGGCGCCCTGGTCTTCGACCTGTTCGACGGGGCGGATACTCTGGACGGGCTATACCGCCGCACCCGCCGTCTGGACCCTTCCATCCTGGCCCTGCTGGGGGCCAGCCTGTCCGCCATCCATGCCCAGGCAGAACCGGAGGCGGCCCAGATCGCCGACCGGATCGGCGCCCAGCGGCAACCGCCCTGGATATTGACCATTGGCCGCCGCGATGTGCCGGTGCTGGGTCAGGGCGGGGCGCAGCTGATAGCATCCATCCGCGCCACCCCCGCCATTGTCCAGGCGCTGGAAATGGCGTTGGCCCGCTGGCGGCCGCGCACCCTGATCCAGGGTGACATGAAATGGGACAATATCCTGGTCCGCCCCGGTCCGGATGGCGCCCATGACCTGCGCATCGTGGATTGGGAACTGGCCGATATCGGTGATCCGCTCTGGGATGCCGCCGGTATCCTGTCCGGTTTTTACAGCAGCTGGCTGGTCGAAGACGGGCGCATGCCCTGGATGGCCGATGCCAACACCCCGCCCCGCGCGCCGGAACCGGTCCCAATGGAACCGCTGGCCGCCCTCTGGCCGGCCATGGAGGCCTTCTGGCATGCCGCCAGCGGTGGCGACGGCTTCCATGGCGGCAAGATGGCTGATGCCGTGCCCTATCTGGGCGCGCGTCTGCTGCAAAGCGCCATGGAATCCACCTTCACCTCCCCAACGGTACCGCCGCTGGCCGCCGAACTGGTCAATCTTGCGGGCCTGGCCCTGACCGATGCCGATCGGTTCATGGCGGAATTCATGGGCTGGGGCCGGGGCACCACCCCTGCCACCACCACACCCACCGCCGCCGCGTCCCCGCTGCAACGCCCGCCGGTCATCCCGACCATCGCCGCCCACGGAACCTGGGCCGATCCCGCCCTGATCGCCATTGCAGAAGCCGTGCGTATTCCGTCACCGCAATCGGTACAGCTGGCCGGGCTGCCGCCACAGATGGTCACCATCCCGGCGGGACAGGACCCACGGCCCGCCCTGCTGGATGCGCTCTGGCCGCTGCTCTACCAGCATGGGTACAGCCGCCGCTGGGATGGAATGCCGGCCGGCGCGCCACCGCTGAACCTGTCCGCCGATCCGGCCTTCTGCGCCCGATTGTCGGCGGCCAATGCCGGCCGGTCGGTCTGGGACCGGGGGTGGACGATCTACCAGATCGCCCCCGATGGCCGCCTGCATGTGCAGAAGGGGGACAGCTACCGTGCCATCGCGGCGGCCCAGGCCAATCTGCCCCCCGGCCGGTCAGCACAGCCGGGTGACCGCATCGACCTGGCCATGCCGCGGGAAAGCCTTACGGCGCAGCCGGGCTATTACCATGCCTTCGGCGAAGCCCCGACAAGTGCCGCCGATGAAGGGGATCTGGCCCGGCTGTATTTCAACCTGTCGGCGGAACAGGCGCCGGTGCTGCTGAACCTGCTGACCCTGGGCCTGAACCGCTATTTCATTCCGTTCCAGTTGAAATGCCCATCCGCCCCGGCCCTGTATGACCGGGTCGATACGCTGGTCCTGTATCCGCCGCGCCGCTACCTGCCTCTGGTGCTGGATGTGCTGGATGGGGCGGTGCCGGTCCTGGCGCCACTGCTGCGGCCGGGAGAACCTTTGTTCACACAGCGTCTGCTGCCGGGCCTGGGCGGCGCGGATGATCCGGGTACCGGTGAAAGTTTCGGGCAGTCGCGCTGCCGGCTGCTGGCCGCCGGCATCATCGATGCCTGGTCGGGCGGCGGCGGATTGCTGGATTGCATCGCGGCCCGGCTGACCGCTGCCGGTCTGCGGCCGGACGGGCTGCACCTGTCGCCGGGCTTTGCGGATCTGTACCGGCCGCTGCGGGGGCGCCCATGAAGGCGATGCCGGCCTTGGCGCCGCTGATCGACGGGCGGGAACATTTCCTGCGCTGCGCGGATGAGATCGGGCGGCGGCTCTGCCGCGACGCGCTGCGCGCCGGGGACAGTCTCAACTGGCTGCGGGCCGAACCGGAATGGCGGGAAAACCTGCCCCAGACCCTGGTGCGCCCCGTCGGGGCCGACCTGTACCAGGGGGCCGCCGGCATCGCCCTGTTCCTGGCACAGCTGCATCACCGTACCGGCGACCGTCTGGTCGCCCGCACGGCCGATCAGGCGCTGGCCCTGGCTGAGGCGGGCGCCGTGGGTGATGGGTTCTATACCGGGGCCGGCGGCGTAGGCGCGGCCATGCTCAGCATCGGGCTGATGCGCGATGATGGCGGGCTGGTGGAACGCGGGCTGGACGGGATCGGGCGCGCCGCCGGGAGGGTGACGGGGACCGACCTGCTGGACGGGGCTGCCGGTCTGGTCCCGGCGCTGTTGACCCTGGCCCGCAATCATGGCCGTGCCGATCTCCACCAGCAGGCCCTGCGCCTGGGCACACGCCTGTTGGACAGTGCAAACCGGGCCGACGCGCCCACCGGCTTCGCCCATGGCAGCAGCGGCCTGCTGCCGGCCCTGGCCAGCCTGCATCTGGCCACCGGCGATGCCTCCTGGGCAGACGCGCTGACGCGGCTGCTGCATGGGGAACGGGCCTTGTTCAATCCGCAGGCCGGCAACTGGCCCGACTACCGGGATGCCGGCGGGCAGCCATCCGGCAAACCCCGTTTTGGCGCCTCCTGGTGCCATGGGGCTGCCGGCATCGGCCGCTCACGCCTGTGGCTGCTGGCCGCCGGCGCCCAGGACCCCGCACTGGACAGCGAACTGGACGCGTCATTGCGCGCCGTGGCCGCTGTCCTGACCCGTCCACCCGGCCTGGAACCCCCGGATTTCAGCTATTGCCACGGGCTGGCCGGCATGGCCGACCTGATGCTGGATGCCGGTCTGTGGCGCAACCGGCCGGACCTGGTGTCGCTGGCCGCCGGCATCGGACTTCAGGGCATCGAACGCCACGCCGCCCCGCGCACCCCCTGGCCCTGCGCCATCCGGGGCGTGGGCGAGGTGCCGGGCCTGATGACGGGCCTGGCCGGCATCGGGCATTTCTATCTGCGCCTGCATGACCCCTTGACCTCGGGCAGTGTCCTGCTGCCCGATCCCTATCTGGGCACGCGCAACATCCCGACGGGAGAGACCAAGCGATGAACGAGCCGAAATCCGCCCGCCACCTGCCCGGTTCCCCGACGCCGTCCACGGGCACGCGTCTCGTCGTCTCCCACCGTACCGCCCATCTTCAGGATGAGGATCAGCTCAAGGCGGCCCGCGATCGGTTCGACCTGTATGTCGACACGGTGTTGAAACCTGTGGCGACCCTCAAACGGCAGCAGGAAGCGCCGGGTGGCCATGGTCGCCGCATCCTGGTGCTGGAGGGCGATGCGGCGGATCTTCAGGAAAAGCTGAAGCAAGGACCCGACCATCTTCTGGTCGAAGCCGAACTGCCCCGCCACATCCCCCGCCCCCTGCCGCCGCCGCTGCGTGATCTGCACCGCCGCGTGACACCGGAACCGCTGGCCCGCACGGCGGCAGAGAAGAAATCCCTGCTGTCGCTGCGCCTGACAGTACTGGCTGCCGGCAAACCCGCAGAGGGGGCGCAGGTCGGTGTCTGGTTCGAAACCGGCGGGCCGGAGACAAAACTGGTCCAGGCCGTTGCCGACGCCAAGGGCCAGGCCGTGCTGGCATACAAGAAGGACTGGACCCCGTCCAAGGGCCTGATCCTACCCTATGGCCGTGCCTGGAGCATGATGGTGCCGGCCCCGCATGATGGGCAGACGGTGGAACTGCCGGCCCTGCCCATGGCGCAGGGGCCGGTCGGCTGGTGGCAGGCCCTGACGGGCCATCCCAGCTATGATCCCCATCGCGGCAAGGGCATCCGCATCGGCGTCGTCGATACCGGTGCCGGCCCAACCCCGCTTCTGTCCCACGTCAAAGGGCTTGGCGCCTTCATCAATGGCGATTTCATTCCGGGACCAACGGCGGCAGAGGATGTGCAGGATCATGGCACGGCCGTCACCGGCCTGCTGGGCGCCCGTCCGTCGGTTGACAGCACGGATTTCTGCGGTCTGGTACCGGGCGCCGATATCGGCGTGGTCCGTGTCTATGGTGACACGGGCGGGGCCAGCCAGGTGGACATCGCGTCGGCCATCGATTTCCTGTCCATAGCGCACCAGGCGGATCTGATCAATCTCAGCCTGGGCGGACCGCCATCGTCCATCGAACATGACGCCATCATCGCGGCCCGGCTGCGCGGCACGCTCTGCCTGGCATCGGCCGGCAACGAGGAAGGCGGCGCCGTCACCTATCCCGCCGCCTATCCGGACGTGGTTGCCGTGTCGGCCCTGGGCCTGCTGGGCACCACACCTGTCGGCAGTTTTGCCGCCAGCTGGACACCGGACAGCCCCGACCGCTGGACCCGGGATGGTATCTTCGTGCCCGAATTCATCAGTGTCGGCTGGCAGATCGATGCCATCGCGCCGGGAACCGGCCTGATTTCGACCATCCCGTCCCGCTATGGCCAGGAGGCGCCCTATGCCGACATGAGCGGCACCTCGCTGGCGGCCCCCCTGACCACGGGGGTGCTGGCCTCCCTGCTCAGCCGGGATCCCTGGTATGGCACCCTGCCGCGCAGCGCCGCCCGCGCCGACCATGCGCGCATGGTTCTGGCCCGCCATCTGGTCAATCTGGGCCTTGCCCCCTGGTACCAGGGCTGCGGGGCGTCCCATGCGCAACCGGTGTTATGACGGGCCGCCGCGCCATTCTTCTGCTGGGTCGGCTGCTGTCCGTCCTGCTGCTGTTCCTGGCCTGGTCCGGGCCCGGCATGGCGGAGGACGACCAGTCCCGCCGCCTGCTGGAGGAAAAGCGGGTGGTGATGGCCGTCGACAATATCTACCCCTTCACCCATAGCAGCCTGATCTATACCCAGCAGCAGGCGACCCTGTTCCGCCTGACCCAGGGCGTGATCGGGCGCATGCATGGCGAACTGATCGCCTGTTCGCTCTGCACCCAGGTGCCCAACGCCCTGGACGGGTCCCTGACCACCTTCCAGGATGAGAAGGGGCGCCTTGTCACCCGCGCCCTGTTCCCGCTGTTGCCCAATCTGCGCTGGGGCGACGGGACGCCGCTGGATATCGGCGATATCGAATTCGGCCTGAAGGTGGCCCGCCGCTTTCCACCGCAGGTACTGGACACAACCGGCATCACGTCCCGCATCCTGTCCATGCGCATGGTGGAGGAGCGGCGGCTGGAGGTGCTGTATGACGGCGTCCTGTGCAAGGAACAGCTGTTCGTGCCCCCGCCCCTGCCCCGGCGGCTGGAAGAACCGCTGTTCGATGCCGATCCGGCCACCTATCTGGACCGCAGCCTTTATTTCCGGGAACGCAACAATCCGGGCCTCTATCTGGGGCCCTATATCATCGAATCGGAAACGGCACCGAAACAGATTCGGCTGCGGCGCAACCGCTTTTTTGCCGGCCCCGCCCCCTATTTCGACCATGTCGATCTGCTGTTCGGCAGTGGCGCCGATGCCGAACAGGGCCTGCTGGAGGGCACGATCGACGTACTGCTGCCCAAAAGTGTGCGGGAGGAGGCGTTGATCCGCTTCACCAAGGAACGGCGCGACCGGTTCAAGGTGATATGGTCGCCGTCCTCGACACTGACCTGGCTGACCCCCAACTTCAACCATCCGGCCCTGGCCGACCGGCCGGTGCGTGAGGCGCTGTATCTGGCGCTGGACCGCGATGCCATGGTGCAGAACCTGACGCTGGGCACTTCGCTGGTGGCGCCGGGTTACCTGCATCCGGGCCTGCCGGCCTACACGGCGGGTTTCCCCCGCTACGGCTATGATCCGGCGCGGGCCGGCGCCCTGCTGGACCAGGCAGGCTGGCACCGGGACAAGATGGGGCTGCGGCGCAACAGCGCCGGACAGCCGCTGCAGATGACCCTGTCCTACCGCGCGGGCGACCGCAGTGTTGGACAGGCGCTGGCCAATGCCTGGCGGGCCATCGGCATGGAGATCACCTTAAAGGAGGAGACGGACATTATCGGCGTCTTCCGGTCGCGCAGCTTTGACATGGTATTGAGCAGTGTGACCTATGTCGCCAACTCCCCGTCCATGCCGCAATATTTCGTATCGAACGCCGTGCCGAACGAAAAAAACGGCATGCGCGGCCTGAACTTCACCGGTTATCGCAGTGCATCGCTGGACCGGTCTCTGGAGCGCATCGACAAGGCCGGCTGCACGCGGGATGATCTGCGCGTGGCCTGGCTGGGCTTCCAGCAGGAATTGATGGCCGACCTGCCACGCATGCCGCTCTGGTTCAACAGCCTGGGCACCGTCTTTACCAGCCGTCTGGATGGCGTGGGCAACCCGCCTTTCGGCGATCCGGTACTCACCATCACCCGCTGGCGACCGAAAACAGCACCATCGCCTTGACACGATAACCTTCCGAGATACGCATGCGATTGAATATCTGCGACGTTTGGGTGATCTTGGAACGAGGAAGCGTGACCCCAGTCACATACCGGGGCGTCGATGAAGACAGAAGGCAAGGATGGGTGAAGGGATGCAAATCCCGATGGTGGGTACGATCCTGGCGATGATTGAAGCCCGATCCACCGGCAGGTCACACCCGTCCGTCGGCCGCCGGCTGGGACCGGTGCTGCGCGCGCTGGTGCCCACCCTGGTCGCCATCATTCTGATGGCCGGGCTTTTCAGCCGGGGCGGGCAGACCGTGATGGATCTGTCCGCCGACAACGCCTTGATCCTGCGCAATATGGAAGCCAGCGTGCGGCTGGCCGATATCGGCAACCGCATGCAGGGGCTAAGCGCCCGGTTCAACTGGATCCTGGTGCTGAAAGCCGCGGAACGGGAAGGCGTCGACATCCGGGCCGAGCTGGAAAAGGCCACAGCATCGCTGGACAGCGTCATCGCCGACATGGATGGCTATCGCCGGACGGAGGCGGCGCCGGAACAGATCGCCGCCATCAATGATATGCTGAACGAAGTGTCGGACTATCGCAGCGCCATGACCTG
This sequence comes from Azospirillum sp., assembly GCA_027483805.1. Lineage (GTDB taxonomy): Bacteria > Pseudomonadota > Alphaproteobacteria > Azospirillales > Azospirillaceae > Niveispirillum. The sequence continues at coordinate 11,533 of JAIXTS010000233.1, forward strand.
GGTCGGGTCGATGGTCGATCTCGATTATCCCAGCGCCGTGGCCTATCTTGAAACATTCGGCCAGATGTTCGACCGGGTGCAGGTGCAGCTCGACCGCATGGTCAGCGACCATGGCAAACAGGCCCGTGAACTGTCCGCCGCCGCCGCGCAGCGTGCCGATACCACGATCCAGACCTTCCTTTACTTCGCCATCACCATGTCGGCAGGTGTGGCCTTATTGTCCTGGCTGATCGGCCGCTACCAGCAGCGGCTGCGAATCGACACGGAGCTTCTGCAAGAACAGGTCGATCTGCGGACATCCGACCTGCGCCGCGCCAATGGCGAGTTGGAGGCATCGGCCGCCACGCTCAGCCGGCTTGGCCATGTCGGGCGTGACCTGACGGCCACGCTGGACCCCGCCACCGTCTATGCGGCCCTGGAACACAGCGCCACCGACCTGTTGCCGACCGATGCCTTTGGCATCGCGCTGCTGAACGAGGCGGGGGACGAGGTTGCCTATGTGCTGTTCACGCTGGATGGCAGGCCGCAGCCGGAGCTGCCGCGATATAAGCTGACCCATCCGACATCGCTCACGGTGCGCGCCCTGACCACACCGGACACCGACGTTCTGGTGCTGGATTCAACAGCGTCCGCCATTGCACCCACCATGCAGGAAAGCAGCGATCCCCGCATGGCGTCGCTGGCTTTCTGCACCCTGGCTTTTTCCGACAAGGTGCTGGGCGTGCTGACGGTGCAGACACGGCGGCCCGGTGCCTATGGCCCGCGCGAACTGGACATCCTGCGCACCCTGGCGGCCAGTGCGGCCATCGCCATTGCCAATGCCCAGGCCTATCGCCGGCTGGATACGACCCTGACCGAACTGCGCGCGGCACAGGCACGGCTGGTGCAGCAGGAAAAGCTGGCATCGTTGGGCGGGTTGGTGGCCGGTGTGGCGCATGAGATCAATACCCCGCTGGGTGTGGCGTTGACGGGGGCCAGCTTCATCAGCAGCCAGTTCGCGGAATTGAAGGAACGGATCGACAACCGCCTGCTGAAACGCAGCGATCTGGACGAATTTGTCCGGATTTCAGAGGAAGGCCTGCACTCCGTGCTGTCCAACCTGACCCGCGCCGCCGATCTGGTCCAAAGCTTCAAGCGTGTTTCCGCCGACCAGTCGAGCGAGGATGCGCAGGTGATCGACCTGGGCGATTATCTGCGGGAAACGGCGCGCAGCCTGGAACCGCTGCTGCGCCGCAGCCGGATCGCCATCCGCCTGGACCTGACGCCGGAGGTCATGCTGCTTGTCGCCCCGGGGCCCGTTGCGCAGCTGGTCACCAATCTGGTGCAGAATGCCGTGGTCCATGCCTTTGCCGGCATTACCGATCCCACCATCACCGTCCGGCTTCAGCCCCCCGCCGGGCGGGAAGAGCCGGTGCGGTTCAGCGTCACCGACAATGGGGTAGGCATGAGTGCCGAGGTGGCGGCCCGCGCCTTCGACCCCTTCTTCACCACGCGGCGCGGCAGCGGCGGGACCGGCCTGGGCCTGCATATCGTGCATAATCTGGTGCAGGCCGCCCTGGGCGGGGATGTTGAACTGATCACGGCGCCGGGTGCCGGCACCACCTTCACCATCACCCTGCCCCGCCGTCCGCCGGTGCGCACCGCAGCGGCGGAATAGGCCTGTGTGCCGGCTGGTGTCAGCGGTCGGCGCGGTGTGACGGCGCGGCGACCCGGCTGAACCGTTGCAGCAGTTCTTCATCGCTGCGCTTGCCCATGGCTGGCACCACCGGATCGGAGGGGGTGCGCAGCATCATGGGGCGCATGATCGGCGCATGCGCCTTCATCCACGCGGCATGGTTATCAACAAAGGTGCGGAGATGATCCGACCACCAGCCCGGTATCGTCAGCCCAGCCGCTTCACCGCGTTGATGCCCTTGGCGCCGGCCCGTGCCACCACATCGGCCAAGGGTTCGGCCACGACCTGCATATGGAAGGCGTTGGCGTGCAGCAGGGTAGCCGCATCGGTCATGATGCCGACATGGCCGGGGAAAAACACCAGATCGCCCCGGCGATACGCCACCCCTGTCCCATCGGCGGAGACCAGGGCACCGACAGCAGCCGCCTGCTGGTCGCTGTCGCGCGGGCAATGCACCCCGGCCGCCATCAGGGCCAGTTGCACCAGGCCCGAACAATCGATGCCGATGCTGGTGCGTCCCCCCCAAAGATAGGGCGTGCCGACGAACCGTTCCGCCACGGCCACAAAGTCGGGTGCATCCGCTGCAACCGGCGCCAGATGCCGGGCATGCACCCAGCCGCCGCCCTCGATCTGCCGCCAGTCGCCCTGCTCCCCCGTCACCACCAGACGGGCGCCCATGGACAGCACGTCCAGGAAGGACAGCTTCAGGTCGGGTTCCGGCTGCACAAAGGTGCGCAGGGCGGACACCTTGTGGGTGGGAACCGTCATATCGGCATTCAGCGCTTCCACGCGCAACCAGCCGACATAGCCGTCGGTGCCGTTCTGGCCCCAGGCCCAGCCATCCCGTTCATCCAGGACGGTGAAGGTTTCACCGAACAGCAGTTCGGTGGATTGCCGGGCTTCGAAGGACGGCTCTTCTTTCACGGCAGCAAAACCGCTGCCGATCTGGCAAGCGACACCGTCGATGAAACGGGTGGCATGGACGCGGCCACGCAGATAGGTGGCGGCAAGGTCGTCCCGATAGGGATGGACGCGAGGGTCGAGCGTTTCAGTGTCGGTCATGCCGATGGGGCCAAGGCTTCCGTTCGGGCGCCGTCCACCATCACCGGGGGCACGACGCCACTGACATCAAGGGCGGGCTCTGCGACAGCCGCGCTTTCGTCGCCGATCGGGGGTGCCTTCTCCGCGTCGATCACCATCTGGCCAAATTCAGCCAGGAAGACGGACCCTTTCACGGTCCGCTGGACCAGCACGTTACGGCGATCCTCCTGATCGCGCTTGCGCTTGATGTAGCCCAGCCGGCCCAGCCGGTCCAGCGCGCGCGTGATCGCCGGCTTTGATACGTTCAATGTGGCGGCCAACCCGCGCACCGTATGCGGCGGCGGCGTCAGGAAGACGGTGAGCAGCAGCGACAGCTGCCGCGCCGACAGGTCTGGTCCATCCTTGCGAACGCTGGCCACCAGGGCCCGTCGCCAAAGTTGCAGCGCCTCTAGGTTACGTGACATGCCCCGCCCCCCGAACCCGCGTCCATGCCCGGCGATACGCGATACAGCGGCCGGGCATGGGAAGGGAGTGTGCCGAAGAACAGCCCCGTGGGCAAGCCGGGACTGCCAAGGATTGTTACTGTTTCGAACCAAAACGTTTGGCAACCACCTCGAACATGGCGCGCAGCGTCATGGCCTCGCCCCCTTCCGGGCGGCCCGGCCGGTTGGACTGGTTCCAGGAAAACAGATCGACATGGGCCCAGACCGTGTCCTTCGACACGAACTGCTCAAGATAGAGAGCGGCCGTGATGGCACCGGCCATGCCCCCGCCCGGCGCGTTGTTCAGGTCGGCGATCTTGCTGTCCAGCTGCGGCCGGTACCCCTGCCAGAGGGGCAGGCGCCACAGGGGATCATCCTTGGCCGTGCCTGCGGCCAGAATCTCTGCGGCCAGTTCGTCATTGTTGGAGAACAGGGCTGGCAGATCGGGACCCAGCGCCACGCGCGCGGCCCCCGTCAGGGTGGCAAAATCCAGCAGCAGGGCCGGCTTTTCGCGATCGGCCTCTGCCAGCGCATCACACAGGACCAGACGGCCTTCGGCATCGGTATTGCCGATCTCCACCGTCAGACCCTTGCGCGTGGGGATGATGTCCATGGGACGGAAGGCATTACCGGCAATGGCATTCTCCACCGCCGGGACCAGCACGCGCAGCCGCACCGGCAGCTTTGCCTCCATGATCAGCCGGGCCAGACCCAGCGCATGCGCCCCGCCGCCCATATCCTTCTTCATCATCAGCATGCCGCTGGACGGCTTGATATCCAGACCACCGGTATCAAAACACACACCCTTGCCGACCAGCGTCACCAGCGGGTGAGAGGCATCGCCCCAGCGCAGATCGATCAGGCGCGGCGCGCGGGCGGCGGCCCGGCCCACGGCATGGATCATGGGATAATTCTGGGCCAACAGATCATCGCCGACAATGGCATTGAACGTGGCCCCGAATTCGGCAGCCAGCCTTTGCGCAGCCTCGGCAAGCTGCGGCGGGCCCATATCCTCGCACGGGGTGTTCACCAGATCGCGGACCAGGAAGGCGGCCTTGGCAAAGCGTTCCACCGCCGCGCCGTCGGCCCTGGCTGGCAGGACCAGGCTGGCAAACTCCTTGGTCGACTTCTTGTAGCGGGTGAACTGATACGTCGCCAGGACCCAGCCGGTCGCCACGGCCGTGGCCGTGTCGGCATCCAGATCGGCCTCAATGATATAGGAACCGGTGGGCAGGCTGCCCGGCAGGCCGGCCAGCGACCAGATGTCGATCCGTTCCGCCACCCCGGCCAGTACGCGGGCGATCTGCCCATCGGCGCCGGGCAACAGCGCGGTGGCGCCGGGGGCGGCCTTAAAACCCAGACGCTTCACCCAGGCCGCATCGGCAGGGGCGGCCTGGGCCAGCCAGGTGTCAAGCCCGGCCTTGGTCAGCAGCGTCAGCGGAACCGTATCGGCGGCGGGGGCGGTCAGGAGAGAGGCGGTCACGAATTATCGTCCTTCATGCTGTCGGTCGTGCATGGGTGCCGCGATTGTCCCCGCGTCAAGTTGGGGCTTTGCGGTCGTTCACCAACAGCCCTACTCTCCCCTTCTCCTCTCCGCAACGGTGAAGCAGAGCCGATCCATGTCCGATACCAATGCCGCTCCCCTGACCCTGGTCATTGGCAACAAGGCCTATTCGTCCTGGTCCCTGCGCCCCTGGCTGGCGCTGCGTCATGCCGGCGCCGATTTTGCGGAAATCGTGGTGCCGCTGCGCCAGACGGACACCAAGGCCACGCTGCTGCGCCATGCGCCCAGCGGCAAGGCCCCATCATTGCGCCATGGCGATCTGGTGGTCTGGGACAGTCTGGCCATCTGCGAATATGTCAATGAACTGTTCCCGGCGGCGCAGCTCTGGCCCGCCGATGCATCGGTCCGGGCTGTGGCGCGCGCGGTGTCGGCCGAGATGCATTCGGGCTTCCCGGACCTGCGGCGGAACCTGTTCATGGATGTGCGCAACAGTTACGACCGCCCCGACCGCGTGGCCGCCGCCCAGGCCGATATCGACCGGGTGCTGGCGCTCTGGACCGATTGCCGGGCCCGATTCGGGGCGGGCGGCCCCTTCCTGTTCGGGAATTTCTCCATCGCCGACGCCATGTTCGCCCCCGTCGCCACCCGTCTGCGCACCTGGAATGTGGCCGTCGATCCGGTTTCGGCCGCCTATATCGACACGATCCATGCCCTGCCGGCCATACAGGACTGGCTGTCGGCCGCCGCCGCCGAACCCTGGACCCTCCAGTTCGAGGGCATGTAATACCAAATCTCCCTTGATCGTTCACGATCAAGGGAGATTTCGTGTTCCCTCAGTCGCCGGGCGGGCGCATCCGCGCCCCAGGCTTGCGCGCCACGGGGCGCGGGCTGGCGGTCGCCAGCCTCCAATCTGCCAAAGGTCAAGCCTTCGGCAGATTGCTACAAGGCCAGTGGTCAACATGCTTGGCCGCTGGTATCCCCGCCCACTGGCGCGGCCCATGACGGACAATGCGCAGATCAAGACCCCTGTCCCATGGCGCTGGGTCTGTGGCCGATTGCGGCGCACAAGATCAAACTCTAGCCGGTTCGCCCTATTGCTTTGGTCGGAATGGGCGCAGCATAGTGCGACGCCGCGATAGCGGGGCCTTTTGCTTTGGGGTGTCGGGTTGCTGGTATCTGTTGTCCGCTCTTTTCTGTGGCTGCTGCTGGCAGGCTCTGTCCTGCTGGCACCGTCCATGGCGGCCGCGGCGGACCTGCGTATCGGGCTGATGAACCTGGCCCGGGTCGCCGACCCGCATCTGGGCGGCAACCGTGCCGACTATCTGCTGCACAACCAGATCTATGAAGGTCTGGTCAGTGTGGATAAGGACTATCAGCCTGTGCCATTGCTGGCGGAGCGCTGGGAACAGACGGCCGACGGGGCCTGGCTTTTCCATCTGCGCCGCGGTGTGCGGTTCCAGAATGGCCAGCCCTTTACGGCCCGCGACGTGCTGTACAGTTTCTGCCGCGTGGCCAAGGTCGGTCCCGAGCCGCGTGCCATGCAGGCCCGGCTGGACAATGTCGCCGCCGTGGAGGCGCAGGACCCTTTCACCCTGCTGATCCGTTTTGACACACGCATGGCGGTGTTCCCCAGCGACGCGGCCAGTGTGCCGGTCGTGGCGGCCCCCGCCAACCTTGCGGTCACCTATGCCAAGGGCGGTTGTGCCGGACAGGATTGGGGCAACAGCAGCCGCTATGCCGATCCCGCATTGGGGGCGGGTACGGGACCGTTCCGCCTGTTCCTCTATGCCGCCGATACCATGGTGCTGGACCGAAATCCCGATTATTGGGGGGGGCCTGCCGATTGGGACCATCTGCGGCTGATCCGGCTGACGGACACCGACCGGGTTCCTTTCATGCTGGAAGGCCGGATCGACATCCTGGACAGCCCCGCCCTGGAATCGCTGCCCTTTTTCGCCAGACGCCCCGGTCTGGTCCTGGTCGAAGGGCCGTCGACCGGTCTCACCTTTCTGCAATCGAACCAGCGGGCGACAAGGGGGCCCGACGGGCCCAACCGGTTCCGCGACCTGCGTGTCCGGCGGGCATTGCTGTTGTCCCTGCCGGTCCGCATGCTGGCGGACCGGATCGTACCGGGCTTCGGCACCGTCACGACACAGATGGCCATGGCGGGCATGGATGCCTATGTGACCGACATCCCCGAAGACGAATATAATCCCGCCGCGGCCCGACGGCTGCTGGCGGAAGCGGGTTATCCCACCGGCTTCGACACAACCTTGATGGTCACCCCGATGCAGTCCAAGGTGGGCGACGGCATTGCCCATTTCCTGGCCATGGCCGGTGTGCGCGCCAAGGTGCAGGTGGAGCCGATGGAACGTTACATGGAGCGGCTGCGTACTGGCGATTTCGACCTTTATTATGGCGGCTGGATCTTCAACCCCGACAATATGGCAGACTCGCTTCTGGCCCTGCTGGGCCCGCGAACGGAAGGCGGCGGTCGCGGCGCCCATAATTACGGCGGCTACAGCAATGACCGCGTCGACCAGCAGCTGCGCACCGCCCTGGCCGAGCCCGACACCACCAGGCGCACGCGGATTTTGCAGGACGTCACCCGCCTGCTGCATGAGGATGTGGCCTTCATTCCCGTCATGCATGCCCAGGGACACTGGCTGGTCCGCGCCGGCATCCACCTGCAGCCCCGCCTGGACCGTATGCTGCTGGCCCGCGATATCCGGCCTGAATCCACAACCCGTTGACAGTATTTCTATCCACCTTTACCATCAAAAATGGGATGGAACAGGGGCTAATGGGTGATGTCAACTTGGTGGTACGCGCAGAATGGCGATGCCTATGGCCCGTTGGCGATGCAGCGTCTGCGGCACCTGATTGTGACAGGGGAACTGACGGCACAGGACTGGCTGTGGACGCCGGGCATGCCCAGCTGGGAACGGGCCGGTGCTCTTCAAGTTTTCGCCCAAACCGTGCAGGCTTCACGCTCCCCGTTCAATATGCGCGATGGCGGTCCGCCCCCGTCCGCCCTGCCCTCGAGCGACCAGCCCCGGCGGGCCGGACCCTGGACGCGGCTGTTTGCGCAATGGTTTGATGTCTATCTTCTGTTCACCCTCCTGTCTGTGCTCGTGGCCCTGACCGGATATCGGTTGGAACGGGACGGAACCCGGTTCCTGGCCCAGTTGCTGATTCTGCCGGTCGGGTTGATGATCCAGGCTGCACTGCTCTCCACCATCGGGACCACACCGGGAAAGGCCATGCTGGGGCTGCGGGTAAGACGTTGGGATGGGGCGCTGGCCGATTTGAGGACGCTGATCCGGCGGCAGGGGCTGCTACTGCTGAAGGGAATGGGGTTCGGTCTACCACTGATCACTCTGGTCACGTCGTTTCTGGCCAAGAAGAAACTGGATCGGGCGCGCCTGACGGTCTGGGACGAGGCCGCCGGAACGGATGTCTATCAGACGGAGCATCGGCCCGGACGGCTATGGCTGTGTGCGCTGGCGACTATGCTGGTTGTGGTGGCGGGCGAGGTTCTGGCCGACATCGCGATCAACGGATTCCCCGTATAGCACCTGCCCTGAACCGGCATTTGGCAAAGGGCCTCGTCCGCCCCTATAGCCAGATGCATGCCGCACCGCCCCTCCCTGTTCTCCTGGTTCCTGCTGCTGGCCGTATCGCCCCTGCTGTTCGGGTCGAATGTGCTGGCGGCCAGGGTCGTGGCGGGGGAGATCCCGGCGGTGGCGATGGCGTTCTGGCGCTGGACCCTGGCGCTGCTGATCCTGGGCCCGTTCATCCGCCATGAACTTCTGGCCGGCTGGCCCGAACTGCGGCGCGACTGGCGTGGGTTCCTGCTGCTGGGTGCCTTGGGCATGGGCATCTGCGGCGCGCCCGTCTATCTGGCGGGACAGACGACGACCGCCACCAATATCAGCCTGATCTATGCGTCGGCCCCCGTGCTGATCGTGCTTTATGGCCGTCTGTTCTGGCGGGAACGGGTCAGCGCGATGCAGGCGGCGGGCGTGGGGATCAGCCTGGCGGGCGTTGTCACCGTCATTGCCAAGGGCGATCCCAAGGCGCTGCTGCATCTGCATTTCACGCCCGGCGATCTGTGGATCGTGCTGGCCGCCAATGGCTGGGCCTTCTATTCCCTGCTGCTGCGCCATCGCGCGTCCGGCCTGACGCCCTTTGCGCGCTTTGCCGGCATCTGTACCGGCGGGGTGGTCGCCATGCTGCCCTTCTATGGGCTGGAAATGGGCATGGGACAGATGGCGGACGGGTCCTGGCGCACCATCGCCACCCTGTTCTTCCTGGCCCTGGTGCCGGGCCTGGCCTCCTACCTTGTCTATGGGCGGTTGGTCACCGTGTTCGGGCCGGGGCGGGCGGGCATGACCCTCTATCTCACCCCGCTCTACAATGCCGCCTTGGCGGCCCTGCTGCTGGGCGAACGGCTGGAAGGGTACCATCTGGCCGGCATGGCCCTGGTGCTGCCGGGCATCTGGCTGGCCACGCGCCGGTCGGCGCAATAATTTGTCACCGGAACCTTGGTTTGTCGGCACAACAGCCCCGGATGCCCCGCACTTCGCACAGTAATTGCGCACATGAAGGCCTATCCTGTGACCGCAGACCTTTCTGTCCCACCCGAGGTTCCGATGTCCTTCTTCCAGCCGCTGGCCCAACAGCCCGCCGACGCCCTTCTGGCCCTGATCGGCATGTTCCGTAACGATCCCCGTCCGGGCAAGATCGACCTGGGCGTGGGCGTGTTCCGTGACGATGCGGGGCATACGCCCGTCATGCGCTCGGTCAAGGCGGCGGAACGCAAGCTCTGGGAAAGCCAGGACAGCAAGTCGTACCTGGGGCCGGAGGGCAATGTCGCCTTTGCCCGCCATATGGCGCGTCTGGCGCTGGGCAATGTGGACCTGGGCGGGCGCCTGACGGGCGTGCAGACGCCGGGCGGCACCGGCGCCCTGCGTCTGGGCGCGGAACTCATCGCGGCCAACCGGCCCGGCGTCACCGTCTGGGTGGGCACGCCCACCTGGCCCAACCATCCGCCCATCCTGGCAGCATCCGGCCTGAAGGCGCAGACCTACCGGCATTTCGATCCGGCCAGCCAGACCCTGACCTTCGATACCGTCATGGATGCGCTGACCCGCGCGCAGCCGGGTGATGTGGCCCTGCTGCATGGGTGCTGCCATAACCCGACGGGCGCGGATTTCAGCCTGGATCAGTGGCAGGCGATCGCCGAGACCTTGTCATCGCGCGGCATCCTGCCCTTCCTGGACCTGGCCTATCAGGGGCTGGGCCTCGGTATGGAACAGGATGCGGCCGGCGTGCGCCTGGTGATGGATGCCTGTCCGGAAGCCGTGCTGGCCTATTCCTGTGACAAAAATTTCGGCGTCTATCGCGACCGTGTCGGCGCCCTGTTTGTGCAGACGGGGTCCGCCGCCGATACCGACCGTGTGGCGTCGAACATGCTGGCCCTGGCGCGGGCCAACTGGTCCATGCCGCCCGACCATGGCGGCGCCGTCATCGCGACCCTGATGGATGATCCGGTGCTGGTCGCCGACTGGACGCTGGAACTGGACATGATGCGCGACCGGCTGCTGGGCATCCGCGCCGCGCTGGCCGCCCATGGCGGGGTGCTGGGCCGGGTGGATCAGCAGCGGGGCATGTTCTCCCTGCTGCCGCTGTCGCCTGATGTGGTGAAGCGCCTGCGTGAAGACCATGCCGTCTATATGGCCGGGTCCGGCCGCATCAATGTCGCGGGCCTGTCGGTCGACACGGCGGGCCGGTTCGCCGCCGCCCTGAACGCCTGTCTGTAATACGAACGGTCAAAATTCTCGGCCGTTCGTATCCGCGCCGACTGGCGCGGCGGCTGCTCGTGCCGCCGAAGCTTGAAATGCTGATAAGTCAGCATTTCAAGCCCCCGGTATAAGTAGAGACTGGGTTGCGTGAGGGCCGCACCAACGGGTTTGACAGGCCCCCCGCCATCCACTATACCCGCCAGCATTCCTGGGAAGGCGGGTGCCGGTCATTTGGCGCCCCGTCCCTGTTTTTGTCTTTTGGAACCATCTCCTGTGGGTGGGCCAACGGTCAAAGGGCAGGGAACTACCGGGACAACAGCGCCGACCAATAATGGCCGGCATAATGGAGTTTGGTATGAGCAAGCGTCAGGAAGCCAAGTATAAGATTGACCGCCGCCTCGGCG
>JAIXTS010000519.1 GCA_027483805.1 Azospirillum sp.
ATACCGCGCTGCCTGTGGTAGGGATACCTGACCGACCGCCCATATCCTGGGGGCCGGGCCTGGTGCTTCGCGGATGGAACTGGTCAGGCCATGACGATGATGAGCGGCACCCCGGCGATCCTGCCGGAGGTGGGACGGAGCCCCGATCCCGTGGCCGGCGCGCGGCGCCTGCTGGCCCGTCTGCGTGACGTCATGGCGGGAAGCGGGTCGGCGCAGGACCGGCTCGACAAGATCGTCATGACCATCGCCCATGAAATGGCCGCCGACGTCTGCTCCTGCTATGTCATGCGGGCGGGTGAGGTGCTTGAACTGTTCGCCACCGTCGGTCTGAACCAGGACGCCGTCCACAAGACGCGCATGCGGGTGGGCGAGGGTCTGATCGGTGATGTGGCCGCCCATTCCCGGCCCATCGCGCTGGCCAATGCGCCCAGCCATCCCAATTTCGCCTATCGCCCCGAAACGGGCGAAGACCCGTTCAACGGCTTCCTGGCGGTGCCCATCCTGCGCGGGGGCCGTGTACGCGGCGTGCTGGCCATCCAGCACAAGGACCGCCGCGATTATGACGAACAGGAAGTGGAAACGCTGCAGACCATCGCCATGATCGTGGCGGAACTGGTGGTCGTGGGCGAACTGGTCGACAGCCGCGAACTGTCGGTGGTCAATGATCTGGTCCTGCTGCCGTCGCGCGTGGAAGGCACCAGCCTGAACCGCGGCGTGGGCATGGGTGTGGCGGTCCTGCACCGGCCACAGCTGACCATCCGCCAGATGGTGGCCGATGATCCGGAGACGGAGCTGGCCCGGCTGAAGGAAGCCGTGGAAAGCATGCATTCGGCCATCGATCAGATGCTGATCGCCGTGGGGCAGGCCGACAGCGAACATGCGGAGATCATGCAGACCTACCGCATGGTCGCCGCTGATCGCGGCTGGCTGAACCGCATCCGGGAGGCGATCCGGTCCGGCCTGACGGCGGAAGCGGCGGTGCAGCGCGTGCAGGATGACAATTCCGCCCGCATGGCGCAGGTGGCCGATCCCTATATCCGCGACCGGCTGCTGGACCTGAATGACATCACCAACCGGCTGTTGCAGCATCTGGCCGGCAAGCCGGTCGCGGCCACGGGCGGCACCCTGCCCGATGAATTCGTGCTGGTGGCCCGCAATCTGGGCCCGGCCGAACTGCTGGATTATGACCGCCGCCGCCTGCGCGCCCTGGTGCTGGAGGAAGGGTCGGCCTACAGCCATGTGGCCATCGTGGCCCGCGCGCTGGACATCCCCGTGGTGGGTCAGGCGGCAGATATCCTGCGCCGGGTGGAGCCGCTGGATTTCCTGATCGTCGATGGCGACAATGGTCAGGTCTTCGTACGCCCCGCCGACGATATCCAGGCCGTCTTCGCCGCCAGTCTGGCCGCGCGTCAGCGCCGGCAGGCCGAATATGCCAAGCTGCGCGACCTGCCCGCCGTCACCCGGGACGGGCAGGATGTGAAGCTGATGCTGAATTGCGGATTGCTGATCGATCTGCCGCATCTGAAGAGCACGGGGGCGGACGGGGTTGGTCTCTACCGCACCGAAATTCCCTTCATGGTCCGCCCCTCCTATCCCGATGTGGCGACCCAGTTCGAGAATTACAGCAAGGTGCTGGAAGAGGCGGGCGAGAAGCCGGTCAATTTCCGCACCCTGGATGTGGGTGGGGACAAGACCCTGCCTTATTTCCCGGAACTGGGGGAGGAGAACCCGGCCCTGGGCTGGCGGGCCATCCGCATCGGGCTGGACCGGCCCTCCATGCTGCGCAAGCAGCTGCGCGCCATGCTTATGGCCGGGGCGGGGCGCGATGTGCGCATCATGTTCCCGATGATCGCCACCGTGGCCGAATTCATCCAGGCCCGCCGCATCCTGGACCTGGAGGTCGCCCGTCTGCGCGACAATGACCAGCCCGGCCCGCGCGACCTGAAGGTCGGCGTGATGATGGAGGTGCCGGCCCTGCTGTTTCAGCTGGATGCCCTGCTGCCGCTGATCGATTTCATGTCGGTCGGGTCGAACGACATGTTGCAGTATCTGTTTGCCAGCGACCGTGGCAATCCCATGATGAACAACCGCTACGATCTTCTGGCCCCGGCCATGCTGCGTGTGCTGAAGATGCTGGTGGAAAAATGCTCAGAGGCCGGCGTGACCCTGTCGCTGTGCGGGGAAATGGCCAGCAAGCCGCTGGATGCCATGGCCCTGCTGGGCGTGGGCATGCGCCACCTGTCCATGTCCGCCCCCGCCTTTTTTGAGGTGAAGGGCATGCTGCGCTCCCTGCATGTGGGCGACCTGTCCGCCTATATGGACCAGCTCTACCACCTGCCGGCCCGCAGCCTGCGCCCCTATCTGAAGGCCTATGCCGCCGACCATGGCGTGCTGCTGGGCTGATCCCGCTCCCGTGATCCGGGACCCATTTCATGGCCCCAGGCCGGCGACCGCCGGCCCGGCGCCCCGTGCGCCGTAAGCCCAAGCCGCCGGATGGCGGCGCCCGGCGCGTGAGGGAACAAGCATTAAGCCCGCCCCGGCGCATGGGTTGCGCCCTGGGGCCACGGTTGGTAAGACAGGGCGCAACAGGCCAGGGCCAAGCCGGCGGGGAACCATGGGCGACCAGTACGGACAACAGCACGATCTGCGCGACAGGCGCCAGGGGGGAGCGGCGGCCGATGCCGGCGAGGTTCCCCATGTGCATGCCGGCCCCCGCCATGTGGGCGAAGCGCTGAAGGCGCGGCGTGAGGCGCTGGGCTATGCCCTGCCCGATCTGGCCGCCAATCTGCGCATCCGCCTGAACTTCCTGGAGGCGATCGAGGCTGGGCGCTGGGGCGACCTGCCCGGCCATGCCTATTCCACCGGTTTTCTTCGCTCCTATGCCCAGATCGTGGGGCTGGACCCCGCTGCGGTGCTGCTGCGCTTCAAGCAGGATGCCGCCGGGCATGAACCGGCGCCGGAACTGTATTTCCCCGAACCCGTGAATGAAAGCCGGGTGCCGGGCGGGGCCGTGCTGCTGCTGTCGGCCCTGCTGGCCGTTTCCGTCTATGGCGGCTGGTATGTGCTGTCGGCGTCCAACCGGTCGGTCGGCGATCTGATACCGGCCCTGCCGGAACGGCTGTCCAAGCTGATCTACGGTGACGGCACGGTGGTGGAGCCGCCGCCCGCCCCGACCCCGACCCTGAATGCCGGTCAGGTGGAAGCGCTGGTGGAGGGATCGCCCCCGTCGGCACCGGAAGTAGGGGGGGCTGGAGCCAGCCCGCTGCCCGCTCCCGTCCGGCCCGCGCCTGCCGATGCCGGCACACCCTTGCCCGCCACTGATACGACCCCCGTGGCCGAGGGTCCGACCAATGATGAGGACAGCGAGGTGCCGCAGCTTCCCGATCTGGGACAGACGGCGCTGCCGCCCTCGGCCGACCCCGCCACCCCCGATGTGGAACCGGTCGCCGCCGGAGAAACCGCCGCCCTGCCCGCCCCGCCTGCTGCCAATGCCACGCCGGCCACGCCCGAACAGGTGGTGCCCACGGGCCGTGTCTTCGGTCAGGCCGATGGCAAGGTGCGCGTCACCATCCGCGCGGTGGAGGATAGCTGGGTGGAGGTGAAGGACGCCAAGGGCACGCTCTGGGCTTCCCGCGTTCTGCGCCGGGGTGACCTGTTCCGCGCCCCCGACGTGCCCGGCATGGTGCTGAATACCGGCAATGCCGGCGGCCTGGTGGTCAGCCTGGATGGCCGCGACCTTGCCCCGCTGGGGGCCAAGTCCCAAGTATTGCGCGGTGTCCCGCTCGCCCCGGAAACGCTGGCGGGGCGGTGAGCGGCCGGGACGCGTGATGCGCATCATTTCACGCCGAACCCTGCGCGACCATTGGGAACGGCCGGGCCGGGGCGACAGCGAGGCCCCGTTGACCGACTGGTACAATATTGTCCGGCGGGCCGATTGGGCGGATACTGCTGACGTGAAGGAACAGTTCCGGTCCGTATCTTTTGTCGGCGACCGCGTTGTTTTCAACATAGCCGGCAACAGATATAGGCCGGTGGCGGGCATCGACTATCGCTATCGGACCCTCTATGTGAAATGGGTCGGAACCCACGCGGACTATGACCGCATCGACGTCAGGGAGGTTTGAGGCATGGAAATCCGTCCGATCCGCACCGACGCCGATCATGCCGATGTCCTGGCCGAGATTGACCGGCTCTGGGGTGCCGCACCGGAGACGGAGGAAGGCGCGCGGCTGGAAATCCTGCTGACGCTGGTCGATGCCTTTGAGGAGGCGCACCATCCGATCCCCGACAGCGACCCCGTCGCCGCCATCCTGTTCATGATGGAACAGCGGGGTTTGCGGACCGACGATCTGGCCCCCCTGATCGGGCGTGGCAAGGTCGATGATGTGTTGAACCGCCGCCGTCCGCTGACCCTGCCCATGATCCGCCGGCTTTCCGCCGAACTCCACATCCCGACCGATATCCTGGTGCGCCCCTACCCTGTGAAGCGCGCGGCCTGAACCCAAGCATGAGCGATCTTCGACCATCATGAGCCCCAACCACGACCCCGCCGCCCACCGCCCCTGGCGTCAGATCCAGCGCCGCAAGTCACGCCAGATCCGGGTCGGGTCGGTGCTGGTCGGCGGGGACGCGCCGATCACCGTGCAGACGATGACCAACACGTCCACGGCGGACGCCAAGGCCACCATCGAACAGATCCGCCGGGCCGAAGAGGCGGGCGCCGACATCGTCCGCGTCTCCTGCCCGGATGAGGAGAGCACGGCAGCGCTGGGTGAGATCGTGCGCGCGGCCCAGGTGCCGATCGTGGCCGACATCCATTTCCATTACCGCCGCGCCATTGAGGCGGCCAAGGCGGGTGCCGCCTGCCTGCGCATCAATCCGGGCAATATCGGGTCGGCGGAGCGGGTGCGCGAGGTGGTTGCCGCCGCCAAGGACCATGGCTGTTCCATGCGCATCGGCGTCAATGCCGGCAGCCTGGAGCGCGAGCTGCTGGAACGCTATGGCGAGCCCTGCCCAGAGGCGCTGGTCGAAAGTGCGCTGACCCATGCCAAGATCCTGGAAGACCATGATTTCCTGGATTTCAAGATCTCGGTGAAGGCGTCCGACGTGTTCCTGGCCGTCGCCGCCTATCAGGGTCTGGCCGAGGCCTGCGACTACCCGCTGCATATCGGCATTACCGAAGCGGGCGGCCTGCGCGCCGGCACGGTCAAATCCTCCATCGGGCTGGGCATGCTGCTCTGGTCCGGCATCGGCGACACGATCCGCGTCTCGCTTTCCGCCGATCCGGTGGAAGAGGTGAAGGTCGGGTATGAGATGCTGAAAAGCCTGGGCCTGCGCCGCCGGGGCGTCACCGTCATTTCCTGCCCGTCCTGCGCGCGCCAGCAGTTTGACGTGATCAAGACGGTGGAGGTGCTGGAGGAACGGCTGGCCCATATCACGACCCCGCTGACGGTCAGCGTCATCGGCTGTGTGGTGAACGGGCCGGGTGAGGCCACGATGACCGATATCGGCTTTACCGGTGGCGGCAAAGGCACGCATCAGGTCTATCTGGGTGGCCTGCCGGCCCACCGCCTGAAGGACGAGGCCATTGTCGACCATCTGGTGAAACTGGTGGAAGCCAAGGCGGCCGAGATCGTGGCGGCCAAGGGCTGAACCCCAAAAAGAAAACGCCGCGGAGCACAGGCCCCGCGGCGTTTTTTGCATCAGAACCGTGGTCGCGATCAGGCGTTGCCCTGCGTGTCGCCCATTTCGGCCTGCTGGGACAGGACCTGACGGCGGTACAGATCGACAAAATCCAGCGGCTGCAGCAGCAGCGGCGGGAAACCGCCCTGGGCCGTGACGTCGGCGATGATCTGGCGGGCGAACGGGAACAGCAGGCGCGGCCCCTCGATCAGCAGCACGGCGCGCTGCGTCTCCGCCGGCATGTTGGGCAGGGTGAAGACACCGGCATAGACCAGTTCGGCGATGAAGGCCGTGGCGTCGCCCACCGTCGCTTCGGCACGCAGGCGGATCTGCACCTCGGCGACATTATCGGCCAGACCCTGGGCCTGCAGATCGACCTGCAGGTCGATCTTGGGCTGTTCGGACGCGCTGGCCAGGATGCGCGGCGCGTTCGGGTTCTCGAACGACAGGTCCTTCACATACTGCATATTGACGACCAGCGGCGGCACCGGGCGCGTGGACTGGGCTTCGGCGGCGTCATCGCCCTGGTTGATCGTCTCGTCGGACATCGAAGGCTCCGGTTAAATAGGCGTGAATGGTTTGGGCGGGACCTAGCACGGAACGGCCCGCCGGGCAACCGGCCCCGCACGCCCCACCCCTATTTCGCCGGCCTCAGGATGCGGGCCATGGCCAGCCCCGCCAGCGCCCAGCCGGTCACGTCGAAGGCAGCATAATAAAGGAAGAAGTCCCAGGGCATTGAGTACCAGATGGGCTGGCTGAACCGTCCGGTGAAGGCAACCAGCAGGCCGGCCCCGGCGACGAAGGCCCAGCGGCGGCGGAAATCAGGCAGCGGGGCGCCGCTGCGCGTGGACAACCACGCAACCAGCATGGCGGACAGGAGGAAATGCAGGAAGCCGATCCCCATGACCGCCGGATCCATGAAGCCGACCCCAGACTTGCGATAATGGATCATGGCCACCGGCCCGGCCGCATAGGCGGCAACAGTCCGGTTGGTCATCTCTGGCGTACTGTCATCATAGGCGGGTGACATATAGGTGCCCGATGGCAGGTCGCCGGCCGCGAAGGCGGCGACACCCGGCTGCGCCGTCTCCGGCAGGGACTGAAGGACCTGTTTGGCCAGCGGTGAGACACCGAACCAGAAGAACCCCCAGAAGAACAGGATGAAGGCGGCCGCCAATGCCGCCAGTGCCATGCGCTTGCCCATGTGATTTCCGCCGCCCCCATGATCATGGTTAACGATACGGTTTTCAGCCTAAAGCCAAAGGCCGGCCGCCGCCATGGGCCACATACCTGTCCGCCATCCGGTTCCCATGCGCTGGCATGGCTTGACAAGTGCCGGCCGGCGGGATTTAAGGGGTTCGCGTGGTGATTTGGTGACCGGATTGCAGGCCACGTTAAACGAAGCTGCTAAAAGGTCGAAGCCATGGATCGGACGCCGCGAAGGGCGCTGTACCGGGCCTCGATCGAACCGGTCGAGGCTTGTGAAGGACCATGGCGATGACCGTACTGCCCGATGACCTGAATCCCGCCACCCTGCTGGTGCATGGCGGCACCCGCCGTTCGCAGTTCGAAGAGACGAGCGAGGCGATCTTCCTCACCTCCGGCTTTGTCTATGGCAGTGCGGAGGCGGCGGAGGCCGCCTTCGTCAATGATGGCTCGCGCTTTGTCTATTCCCGGTTCCGCAATCCGACCGTCGCCATGTTCGAGGATCGGCTGGCCACCTATGAAGGCTATCCGCGCTGCTTTGCCACCGCGTCGGGCATGGCGGCGGTGCATGCCGCCGTCTTCGGCCTGCTGAAGGCCGGCGACCGGCTGGTGGCCAGCCGTGCCCTGTTCGGTTCCTGCCTTTATATCGTTTCCGATCTGGCGAAGCGCTTCGGCATCGAAAGCGTGATCATCGACGGCACGAAGAATGAGGAATGGGAAAAGGCCCTGTCGGTCCCCACCAATCTGGTCTTCCTGGAAACCCCCTCCAATCCTTGCCTGGAAGTGGTCGATCTGGAGCATGTGGTGCCGCTGGCGCACAAGGCCGGGGCCAAGGTGGTGGTGGACAATGTCTTCGCCACACCTGTCCTGCAGAAGCCGCGTCAGTACGGGGTGGATGTCGTGGTCTATTCCGCGACCAAGCATATTGACGGTCAGGGCCGCTGCCTGGGCGGGGCTATCCTGTGCGATGACGAGGTGGCGGCCCAGCTGGCGCCGTTCCTGCGCCATACCGGCCCGGCCCTCAGCCCGTTCAACGCCTGGACCCTGCTGAAGGGCCTGGAAACCCTGGAACTGCGCGTAAAGGCCCAGTCGGCCAGCGCCTTGAAGGTCGCCACCTTCCTGGAAAGCCATGCGGCGGTGGAGCGTGTGCTCTATGCCGGTCTGGACAGCCACCCGCAGCGCGACCTGCTGAAACGGCAGATGAAGGCCGGCAGCAACCTGATCTGCTTCCACCTGAAGCCCGTGAACGGCGATGCCAAGGCGGCGGCCTTTGCGGTGCTGAACGGTCTGCGGGTCGCCAAGATCTCCAACAATCTGGGCGATTCAAAGTCGCTGGCTACCCACCCGGCCACCACCACGCACCAGCGCCTGACCGACGCCGAACGCGCCATTGTCGGTATCGGCCCCGGCACCATCCGCCTGTCGGTGGGACTGGAAGATGCCGACGACATCATCGCCGACCTGCGGCGTGGGTTGGATACGCTGGTGTAAGGGGCGGGGAAGCGGGCGCATGGCATACCGGCTGCCGCCTCTGAACACCCTGCGTCTGTTCGAGGCGGCGGGCCGGCATGAGAGTTTCAAGCTGGCCGCCGATGAACTGGGCCTGACGCCCAGTGCCGTCAGCCATGGCATACTGGGGCTGGAGGACTGGCTGGGCGCTTTGCTTTTCGCGCGTGGCCACCGGGGATTGACCTTGACGGCAACCGGCGCTGCCTATCTGGAGCAGGTGCGGGCGGCGCTGGAACTGTTGGCGCGGGCCACGGCGCAGGTGCCGGGACGTCGACCCACAGGGCGCCTGTCGGTCAGCGTGGCCCCCACCTTTGGCCGCTGCTGGCTTGTGCCCAATCTGGGCCGGTTCCATGCCCGGCACCCGGACATCGAGGTGACCTTGGACACGGTCCAGAGGCAGGTCGAATTTCCGCGTGATGGGGTGGATCTGGCTATTCGTCGCGGCGGCGGGGAATGGCCCGGCCTGCATACGGAACTGCTGACACTGGAAGACCTTGTGCCGGTCGTCGCCCCGTCGCTGGCGGCGCAGATCAACAGCCCGGCCGATCTGGCCCGCCAGACCCTGCTGCATGTCTCATCCAGCAGCGAGGACTGGCAGGTCTGGGCCGATCTGGCGGGGGTTGCTGGTATCGATACGGCGCGTGGCCCCCGTTTCGACACGATCATGATGGCGCAGGAGGCGGCGGCCCAGGGACTGGGCATCGCCATCGGCCGCCTGCCTCTGTCCAATGGCGATCTGGCGGCAGGGCGGCTGGTGCCGGTGCTGGGGCCGCCGGTCCGCAGCCGCATGGGATATTGGCTGGTGACGGCGCGGGAGACGTTGGAACGGCCGGAGGTGGCAGCGTTCCGGGCCTGGATCAGGAATGCTCTAACGGATGCGCCGCAACCGGTCTAGACAGGGGGCGCTGCCCAATCCAGGCCTTCAGTCCGGCATGCAGGCCCGCCGTGGAAACCAGCCGGGCGAATTGCTCGCTTTCCACCAGCAAGCCGGCCGCGATGTCCATGTTCAGGCCGCGTGTGGCTGCTGCCAGTGTGGCCGCCACAGCCTGCGGCGTGTGGCGGATGATGGTGGCAGCCAGAGTGCGTGCTGCGGTCAGCAACTGGTTATGCGGCACCATCTGGTTGACCAGTCCCATTTCCAGCGCACTTGCCGGGCTGAATGGCTCGCCCGTCAGCAGGGCGGCCAGTGCCCGTTTGCGCCCGGCCAGCCGGGGCAACCGCTGGCTGCCGCCAAAGGTGGGCAGCATGCCCAGTTTGATTTCCGGCTTGGCGAACAGGGCGCGGTTGCTGGCCACCGACAGGTGCGAGGCTTCCACGATCTCGCAGCCGCCGCCGAAGGCCAGACCGTTGACGGCCGTGATGATCGGTTTGCAAAAGCTCTCGATCCGCGCTGTCATCGCCTGGCCCCGCCGCACGAAGTCGCGGACGGCCGCTTCCGGCCCCTGCGCGACGCTGCTGGCAAATTGGTGGATGTCGGCGCCGGCGGAAAAGGCCCTGTCGCCCGCGCCGGTAATGATGATGGCCCGGATGGCATCATCGGCTTCGACCCGGTCAAGAAGCGCCAGGATGGCGTCGGCCATGGCATAGTCGATAGCGTTCAGCTTGTCCGGTCGATTGAGGGTCAGGGTGGCGATGGTGTCGGTAATCTCGCAAAGCACGCGGTCGGTCATGGCTTTATCGCCTTCAGGCTGTGGCAGGCAGGGGATGGGCGTCGGCGCCGTCCCGTATGGCGAAGTGCAGGGCGGCGGCGGCCACTCCCGTTGCGGCCGTCGCGGCCCAGACCAGATCGTATGAACCCGTCAGGTCGAAGGCCAGGCCACCGACCCAGGCACCCAGGAAGGAGCCGGCCTGATGACTGAGGAACGCCAGCCCGAACAGGGTGCCGAGGTGGCGCACCCCGAACATCCGGGCGATCAGCCCGCTGGTCAGCGGCACGGTTCCCAGCCACATCAGGCCCATGGCGGCGGCGAACAGGGTAACGGACACGTCCGTCTTGGGCAGCAGCGCGAAGACGGCGATAGCCACGGTGCGCAGCAGGTAGAGCCAGCCCAGCACATGTTGCTGCCGGAACCGTCCGCCCAGCCAGCCGCACAGCCAGCTTCCGCCCATGTTGAACAGCCCGATCAACGCCAAGGCCGTGGCGGCCAGCCCCGTCGGCATCTGGCACAGGGCCAGATAGCCGGGCAGATGCGTGGCGATGAAGGCCAGTTGGAAGCCGCAGGCGAAGAAACCCAGGGTCAGCAACTGGTAGCCGGCATGGGTACCCGCCGCGGTCAGCACGGACCGCAGTGGCACAGGTGGTTGGGCTGCAACGCCTGTCCCGGTCCGCCCGCCGAGAAGAAGCCCCAGCGGCGCCACGGCCAGAATGACCAGCGCCAACGCCAACAGCGCCGCCGACAGGCTCCAGCCCGTCTGCATGGCGCGGGCGAAGGGCACCAGCACCACCTGCCCCAGCGACCCGCCAGCCGAGGCCAGCCCCATGGCCAGACTGCGCCGCTCCGGCGGCACGGCCTTGCCCACGGCGGTCATGACCACGCCAAAGCTGGTGCCGCTGATCCCCAGCCCGACCAGGACGCCCATGCCCAGCACCAGCATGGGCCCTTCGGGTGCCAGGGCCGCCAGAGTCAGCCCGATGGCGAACAGTATCGCGCCGGCTGCAACCACGGGTGCCGGCCCGAAACGGTCGGCCATGGCACCCGCCACGGGTTGGGCCAGGCCCCAGGTGAGATTGTGCAGGGCGATGGCAAAGGCGACCAGCGTTACCGGCAGCCCATGGTCGAAGGAAAAGGGCCCGATGAACAGGCCGAAGCTCTGCCGTGTGCCCAGGGCCGCGCTCATCACCAGACCAGCCGCCAGCACAGCCAGGACGGCCCCTGATTTCCCCATGCTCCGCATTGTCGTCCTCTCGCCGAGTCGATCTGTGGTGCAGCATAAGGGCCGCTCAGCGGCACGGCGAACGAGAAGGATTCCTGCTCAGATGAACGAAATTCACCTGAATGGATGGCAACCCACCCAACAGACAGGCGTGCCTTGCGCCCGCCCGTTCTGGACAGGGCCTTTACGGATCGTTACATGAGAGTTTCCCAAGGGTGCGGGCCATGGCCGGCGCCCTCGTCGGGTATTGCCAACGAGATGGTGTCCCATGACCGCGTCCACTGCGACCTTCCAGCCCTATCCCGCCGCCGAACCCAACCCGGACTTTCCCCGGATTGAGGAAGAGGTGCAGCGGATTTGGAAGGAGAGCGCGGTTTTCCAGCAGTCGGTGGATTTCCGCCCGCTGGAAAAGGACGGCAAGCATAATGAGTTCGTTTTTTATGACGGCCCGCCATTTGCCAACGGCCTGCCGCACTATGGCCATCTGGTCACGGGTTTTGTGAAAGATCTGGTGCCGCGCTACCAGACCATGAAGGGCCGTAAGGTCGAACGCCGTTTCGGCTGGGACTGCCACGGCCTGCCGGCCGAATTGCAGTCGGAAAAGGAACTGGGCGTATCGGGGCGTCACGACATCCTGAAATTCGGGATCGACAAGTTCAACGCCCACTGCCAGGTATCGGTCCTGCGCTTTACCCAGGAATGGGAATATTACGTCACGCGCCAGGGCCGCTGGGTCGATTTCCAGAATGATTACAAGACCATGGACATCACGTTCATGGAAAGCGTGATGTGGGCCTTCAAGCAGCTCTGGGACAAGGGGCTGGTGTATGAAGGTTACCGCGTCGTGCCCTATAGCTGGGCCGTGGAATCGCCGCTGTCGAACTTTGAAACGCGCCTGGACAATTCCTACCGCGAACGCCAGGACCCGGCCCTGACCGTCCGCTTCCGTCTGGATACACGCGATGGCGATGCCGGCCCGCTGGACATCCTGGCCTGGACGACCACGCCCTGGACCCTGCCGTCCAACCTGGCTTTGGCCGTGGGTCCGGAGATCGACTATGCCGTCATGCGCAAGGGCGATGACCGCCTGATCCTGGCCAGCGCCGCCGTGGCGAAGTACGCCAAGGAACTGGAAGGCTACGAGCAGGAAAGCACCCTGTCCGCCGAGGACCTGCGCGGCCGTACGTACGAGCCGATCTTCCCCTATTTCAAGGGGTTGGAGAAGGCGCACCAGATCCTGGTGGCGGACTTCGTCACCACCGGCGACGGTGTCGGCATCGTTCACATGGCCCCCGGCTTTGGTGAAGACGACTTGGCCGTCTGCAAGGCCAATGGCCTGCCGGTCAAGGTGCCGGTGGATGTGGCCGGCAATTTCACGGCCGAAGTGTCCGACTATGTTGGCCTGAACGTGATCGAGGCCAACAAGCCCATCATCCAGGACCTGAAGGCGCGCGGCGTGGTGCTGCGGCACGAGACCTACCTGCACAATTATCCGCATTGCTGGCGCACCGATCAGCCGCTGATCTACAAGGCGGTCAACAGCTGGTATGTGGAAGTGTCCAAGTTCAAGGACCGGATGGTCGAGCTGAACCAGCAGCAGATCAACTGGGTGCCCGGCCATGTAAAGGACGGTTCCTTCGGCAATTGGCTGGCCAATGCGCGCGACTGGAACATCTCCCGCAACCGCTTCTGGGGCTCGCCCATCCCGGTCTGGCGCAGCGACGACCCGCGCTATCCGCGCATCGATGTCTATGGGTCGATTGCCGAGCTGGAGCGCGATTTCGGGGTGAAGGTCACCGACCTGCACCGCCCCGCCATCGACCATCTGGTCCGCCCCAATCCCGACGATCCCACCGGCCAGTCGATGATGCGCCGTGTGGAGGATGTGCTGGATTGCTGGTTCGAAAGCGGCTCCATGCCGTTTGCCCAGCAGCATTACCCGTTTGAGAACAAGGAACGGTTCGAAGCCGCCTTCCCCGCCGATTTCATCGTCGAATATGTGGCCCAGACCCGTGGCTGGTTCTACACGCTGATGGTGCTGTCCACGGCCCTGTTCGACTGCGCGCCGTTCAAGAACGTCATCTGCCATGGCGTGGTGCTGGACGAGGATAAGCAGAAGCTGTCCAAGCGTCTGCGCAACTATCCCGACCCGGTGGAGGTGCTGAACAACCAGGGGGCCGACGCGCTGCGCTGGTATCTGGTGTCCAGCCCCCTGATGGTGGGCGGCGATCTGGCCATGCCCAAGGATGCGCGCGGCATCGCCCAGTCGCTGCGCCAGGGCGTGCTGCCGCTGTGGAACGCCTACAGCTTCTTCACGCTCTACGCCAATATCGATCAGGTGAAGGGCACGATCCGCGCCGACCAGAAGGGTCTGCTGGACCGTTATATCCTGGCCAAGACCCGCGAACTGGTGGAAGGCATCGAAGGGCGCCTGGACAGCTACGACCTGCCCGGCGCCTATGCCATCATCGCCGGCTATTACGACGCGCTGAACAACTGGTTCATCCGCCGCTCCCGTTCCCGCTTCTGGCGTGAGGCAGGCGAAGGCGATGGTCAGGACAAGCGTGACGCCTATGACACGCTCTATACCTGTCTGGTCACGGCCACCAAGGCCTTGGCCCCCCTGCTGCCGCATGTGACGGAGCGGATTTATACAGCATTGACCGGCGAGGCATCGGTGCATCTGGCCGATTGGCCCGACGTGTCCTACCTGCCGTCCGACCATGAGCTGACCAGCCAGATCGACCTTGTCCGGGAAATCTGTGCGTCCGCCATGTCGCTGCGTGAAGCCAAGAAGCTGCGCATCCGCCTGCCGCTGCGCAATCTCACCATCGTCCATCCCGATGCCGACCGGCTGAAGGGTCAGTTCGATACGGTGCTGGGCGCCCTGGTCGCGGACGAGGTGAATGTGAAGCAGGTTCTGGTGTCGTCCGACATCTCCCTGGTCGGCACCCGCCAGTTGGCCGTGAACGCCGCCATCGTCGGGCCGAAGGTGGGGCCGAAGATGAAGGAAGTGATGGCCGCATCCAAGCAGGGGAACTGGACCGACAAGGGCGACGGCACCGTGGAGCTGGCCGGTGTGGTGCTGGAAGCCGGTGATTTCGACATCCGCATCCAGGCCAAGGAAGGCACCCATGCCGCGCGCTTTGCCGGGGGCAAGGGCGTTGTCATGCTGGACGTGACCGTCGATGCCGAACTGGAGGCCGAAGGCTGGGCCCGCGATTTTGTGCGCGCGGTGCAGTCGACCCGCAAGGACAGCGGCTTCCAGGTAACCGACCGCATCACCATTACCGCCCAGGTGCCGGACAATATCGCCGGCGCCCTGACGACCCATGCCGAGACGATCAAGCGGGAGACGCTCGCTTTGTCGCTGACGGTCAACCCGGCGTCGCTGCCCGATGGTGCCGTGTCGGTCGACCTGTCTGGCACGTCGGTATCGCTGGCGCTGGCGAAGGCCTGATCGGCCATCATGGATGGGGAGGGCCGCCCCTCCCCATCCCTCAATGAAAATTCCGCCCTTCCCCGAACACCTGCGCCGGCAGGGCGTCGGGGTAGGGCATGTCATTGGCCGCTGATGCGCCGTCATTCAGGCTGCGCAGATGGGGGGACAGGTCGATCAGCCGGTCGGCCACGACATGAATGACCTCGCCCTCCCGCTGCAGCCGACCGCGCACCCCCATCAGGGTGGCGGTCATCAGGGTGCGGCGGAACCGTTCCATGACCGATGGCCAGACCACCAGATTGGCGGTCCCCGTCTCATCCTCCAGCGTCACAAAAATCACGCCTGACGCCGTGCCGGGCCGTTGCCGTACCAGCACCAGTCCGGCGGTGGCGACCATGCTGCCCGGCCTGATATCGCGCAGCCCCGCTGCCGGCCCCATGCCCAGCCCGGTCAGGATGGGGCGCAGCAGGGCCAGCGGATGGGCGCGCAGGCTCAAGCCCTTGGTACAGTAGTCGGCCCAGACCTGCTCCCCCAGGCTCAGCGCCGGCAAGGTCGCTTCCGGCTCGTCGCCCATATCCACGGGCGGGCGGTTGTCGCCCACCCGGCGGCTCTGATCGGCGGCCTGGAACAGGGGCAGGGGTTTGCCGCCCAGCCGCTTCACCTCCCACAGGGCCTGACGCCGGTCCAGGCCCAGGGTGGCAAAGACATCGGCATTGGCCAGCCGGTCCAGGATACCCACCCCCAGGCCCGTGCGCCGCCAAAGGTCGCGGATCGTGTCGTAACCGCTGGCCCGTTCACGGGCGATGGTGATGGCCGCATCCTCGCGCATGCCTTTCACCTGCCGGAAGCCCAGCCGCAGGGCGGGTCCGCTGCGCCCTTCCTCCAAGGTACAATCCCATTCCGAGCGGTTGATATCGACGGGCCGCACCTCCACCCGGTGCTCCACCGCGTCGCGCACGATCTGGGCTGGCTGATAGAACCCCATGGGCTGGCTGTTCAGCAGGGCGCAGGCGAAGATCGCCGGGTGATGGCATTTCAGCCAGGAGGATTTATAGGCCAGCAGCGCGAAGCTGACCGCATGGCTTTCCGGGAACCCGTAACTGCCGAAGCCCTGGATCTGCTTGAAGCAGCGGGCGGCATAATCGGGATCATAGCCCCGCCGGATCATGCCCGTGATGAATTCCTGTTCGAATGCGCCCACCCCGCCCGTCTTCTTGAAGGTGGCCATGGCCCGGCGCAGCTGATCGGCACGGCCAGGCGTGAAGCCGGCGGCGACAATGGCCATGCGCATGGCCTGTTCCTGGAACAGCGGCACACCCAGGGTGCGTTTCAGCACCGCCTCCAGTTCCGCCTTGGGGAAGCTGACAGGTTCCAGCCCCTGGCGGCGCCGCAGATAGGGATGGACCATGTCGCCCTGGATGGGGCCCGGCCGGACGATGGCGACCTCGATCACCAGATCATAGAATTCACGCGGGCGCAGGCGCGGCAGCATGGTCATCTGCGCCCGGCTTTCGATCTGGAAGACCCCGATCGTGTCGGCCTTGCAGATCATCGCATAGGTGTCGCGATCATCATCGGGAATGTCGGTCAGGGCCAGAGGGCGGCCCAGCCGCTGGCCCAGCATGTCCAGCCCGCGCCGCATGCAGGACAGCATGCCCAGCGCCAGCACATCGATCTTCAGCAGGCCCAGCGCCTCGACATCATCCTTGTCCCATTCGACAACGGTACGATCCTCCATCGCCGCATTCTCGATGGGCACCAGCTCATCCAGGCGCGAACGGGAAATGACGAAACCGCCCACATGCTGTGACAGGTGGCGGGGAAAGCCGCGCAGGTCATCGGCCAGTTCCATGCACAGCGCGAGCGTCGGGTCGGACGGGTCCAGCCCCGCCTCCCGCGCCGTGGTCTCATGGCTGCTGCTCTGGCGGTTCCAGCCCAGCCGGACCAGGGCGCCGACCACATCGTCGGACAGGCCCAGCACCTTGCCCACCTCGCGGATGGCCATGCGGGAACGGTAGCAGATGATCGTGGCCACCAGGCCCGCATGGTCGCGGCCATATTTGCCATAGATATACTGCATCACCTCCTCCCGCCGCTCATGCTCGAAATCGACATCAATGTCGGGCGGCTCGCCCCGGTCTTCGGAGATGAAGCGTTCGATCAGCAGGTCGTGATGGTCGGGATCGACGGCGGTAATGCCCAGACAGAAGCAGACGGCCGAATTGGCGGCCGATCCCCGCCCCTGGCACAGGATCTCGCGCGACCGGGCAAAGCGCACAATGTCATGTACCGTCAGGAAATAGGGCGCATATTTCAGTTTGCCGATCAGGGCGAATTCATACTCAAGCTGGGTACGCACCTTGTCCGGTATGCCCCGGACATAGTGGCGTTTGGCCCCTTCCCAGGTCAGGCGCTCCAGTGCCTGCTGCGGGGTCAGCCCCCCCTCGATAGGGTCGATGGGATAGTCGTAGCGCAGTTCATCCATGGTGAAGCGGCAGCGGTCGGCGATGGCGAGCGTATTGGCCAGCGCGTCGGGCCGGTCGGCGAACAGGGCCGCCATCGCGGCTGCCGGCTTGGGATAATGTTCGGCATGGGGCGACAGGGTGCGGCCGGCATTGGCCAGGGTGCGGCCATGGCGGATGCAGGTCAGGATATCGTGCAGCCGCTGCCGGTCGGGATGATGGTAGCGTATGTCATGCGTGGCCAGCAGCCCGATGCCCAGCCTGTCCGCCAGGGCCCCCAGCCGCAACAGGCGCGACCGGTCATAACCCTGGTAAAGCGGGGATACCGCCAGATACAGCCCGGCGGCCGGCAGCCCCCGAAACCGTTCCAGCATCCCCGACAGCTCGGCCAGCCGTTTCGGCGTGGCCCGGCCGTCCGGCGCCAGCACGGCCAGCATCTGCCCTTCCGCCGCAACCGTCAGGTCGGCCAGGGTCAGGTGGCATTCCCCCTTGGCGCCGCGCCGTTTGCCCAGGGTCAGCAGCCGCGTCAGCCGTCCATAGGCGGCCCGGTCGCGGGGGTAGCACAGCACGGGCGGGGCATCGGCCAGCGTCAGGCGGCACCCGACCACCAGCCGCAGGCGGTGCTGCTTGCAGGCCACATGCATGCGCACGGCCCCGGCCAGACTGTCATGGTCGGTGATGGCGACGGCGCGGCGACCCAGGGCGGCGGCGGCCAGCACCAGCTCATGCGGGTGCGACCCGCTGCGCAGGAAGCTGAAATTGCTGGTCACCTGCAGGTCGACAAAGTCCGGCTCTATCATGCGCAGAGCCCCTGCAGATACCAGGCACCCCGGTCATCGACAGTGCGGAACAGCCACAGCCGGCGGCCATCGGCCAGCTGCGCCCGGTAATAATCCCGCGTCGGCCCGGTGCGGGCCTGCCACCAGTCGGGGCGGATACGTTCCGGCCCTTCCAGCCAGTCGATGGCCAACTGCCGCCCACGCCAGGACAGCCCCTCCCCCATCCGCACCGGTTCTGGTGGATGCAGCAGCAGCAGGGGGCGGCTCCCCTCCACCAGCCAGGTGCGCGGACGGGCCGGCGCAGGGCGGCTGGCTTGCGGTTTCGGCCAGGGTTTGGGCTTGGGGTTCAGAAGAGTGCTTGTGTCCGGGTCATTACCGACCCCTTCTCCGGCCGACGGATATTGGGGTTGTGCTT
The DNA here is from genome assembly GCA_027483805.1 of Azospirillum sp. Taxonomy (GTDB): domain Bacteria; phylum Pseudomonadota; class Alphaproteobacteria; order Azospirillales; family Azospirillaceae; genus Niveispirillum. The sequence goes on from JAIXTS010000519.1 coordinate 18,370, forward strand.
GTTTTTGCCCCGCGCCTGCCTGTGGAAGCGGGAGGGGGACGCCCTGCCCCTCCATCTCCCCCGCCAGTTCCATCATCCTTTCCGGACGGTGCGTGTCGCGGGGGACGGGGCGGCCCACCTGATCTTCGCCCAGCCGGTTGACCAGCCGGTCCAGAAGGCCCATCACGGCAACGGCATCGCCCCCACCCATGGCCAGTCCCGCCTGCTCGGCCGTAAAAATGTCCGTACCTGTCGCCGCCAGCTCCATCATTTCGATGCCGAAACCAGGGTCGATGTTATCAATACGTTCCCGGAACAATTTAAGCAAACCTTGGGGATCACGCCCAGGCCTGGCCGTGCCGATGCTGATTTCCTGGGTCGTGGCATCGGTACGAAAACAGGTCAGAAGCAGGCGTCGCGCCCCACGCCCTGCCGCTTCCAACCGCGCCGACAGGTCACGCAGCAGCAGCAGCAGCGCCGCTTCGATCGCGTCACGTGTCGCGATGGGTTCGGCAAAGGGCCGGCATACATGCCAGGACGGGGCCGCCATTGCCGGTGCCAGCGGATCGGCGGCCACCCCCAGCATCCGGTCCAGGCGCCGCAGCGGCCCGGTGCCATAGCGGGCGACCAGCGGCGCACGCGGTTGCCGTTGCAGATCACCGACGCTGCGCAGACCGACACGGATCAGGTCGTTGCGCAGGCCTTCATCCAGACGCAGGGCCGCCAGGGGCAGGGACAGCAGCGACACCCAGGCCGGCGTTCCTGTGGGCAATACAGGCCCCGCCGCCGCCGACCGGTGTCGCGCCCAGCCCCAGGCCGCCGCCGGAGTATCGGCCACGGCCAGCCGGTGGGTCAGCCCGGCCCGGCCCAGCCTGTCGCCCAGGTCGGTCAGCAAACCCTGTTCCCCGCCCTGCAGGTGGGCGCAGCCGGTGATGTCCAGGATCAGCCCGTCGGTGCCGTCGGTGGCGGCCTGCGGCGTATAGCGTTGCGACCACACAGCCAGCCGGGCCAGGGCCATACGGTCGGCCGCCAGATCGGCCGGACCTGCCGTCAGGCCCGGGCACAGGGCGCGGGCATCGGCCAGCAGCATGCCGGGCCGCAGCCCGTCAGCCGTGGCCAGCCCATCCACGGCATGCAGGCGGATCCCCCCCTGCCCGGCCAGGGTCAGGGCCAGCGGGCCGGACAGGGCCCCGGCCTTATTCCGCCGCCGCCACTGGTCCGTCGGCCAGCGGCTGAGCCAGACGGAGACAAAACGCCGTGTCATCCCAGGCAACCTCCCATGGTCCCGATCCACCCCCCGACCCGCCACCACGTGCGCGCAGCAGGGACACCAGCCAGCGGGGCCTTCCCCCGTCCTCATGCGCCGGCGGATCGCCCCTGGAGACGACATGCCAGCGGGTCAGGGCCGTGGACGGGGGCGGGCGGCCCAGGGGCGGCAGGATCAGGATGCCCAGCGCCCCCCCATCCTCCGCTGCCAGTTGCAGCCGGCGTCCGGGCACGGGACCGGGCATAACCCCGTCCCCGACCACAGCGGTCAGTCCCGAACAGCGCAACGCCTCCTCCAGCGTCCACAGCGAATCATCCACGGTGTCCGGACGCACCAGGATCAGCCGCCCCGCATCCAGTCCCAGGGCCGCCAGGCCAGGCCCATAGGGCATGTCGGCCAGACCCAGCGGATCGCCCTTGTCCCGATGCCGGCACCAGAGGATGGGCCCGGGCGGCAGGCCCGCCAGCAGGGAAGCAACGAATCCATGGCACCCCGCATCGGCGGGTGCCGGCAGGAACTCATGACAGCCCCCCCACACCAGCCCCCCACCCGGCAATGCCGCATCCAGACAGGGCAAACCCAGTGACAGGGCCGTCCGCCCCTTGGGCGGGCGGACCCGGTCCAAAACGGACAGCCGCTCCCGCAGGGCGGCGATGGTGGGGATCATGTCGGTCATGGGCTTATTGTTCTTGTTTTGTTCTGTTTGGCAAGCGCTGAATCCGGAGGTGTCCTGGTCAGGGGTCCGCCCGTTCCGCCTGGAAGGCCTGCATCGTGGCCATCACCCAGTCCACAAAAGCCTTCACGGGCGGGCGGCGGAAATGAGGGGCCGGCGCCACCAGATGATAGGCGTCATAGATCGCCGTCTGCGGATAGGGCCGCACCAGCCGGCCTGCCGCCACGTCATCGGCGGCCAGGATCGTGTCGCCCAGCGCCAACCCCTGTCCCGCCAGGGCCGAATCGATGGCATTGCCGGCATCGAAAAAGCGGGTGCCGCGCAGGGGGGCCGTCACCGCCACGCCGGCCGCCCGGAACCAGGCATGCCAGGGCATATCTGTCTCTTCCAGCAGCAGATCGCCCTGCAGAAGCCGGGCGGGGTCGGCGGGAAGACGAATCGCCAGAGCCGGGGCGCAGACGGGGAAATTGACGACGACGGACAGAAGCTGTGCCTGCAATCCTGGCCAGGGCCCGCTGCCATAACGGATGCCCAGATCGGCGCCACCCTTGCGGAAATCCGCCGCCACACGGGTGGCGTCCACCACCACCTCCACCTCCGGATGGCGGGACCGGAAATCGCCCAAGCGCGGGATCAGCCAGCGCTGCGCAAAGGACGGTTCCACCGACAGGATCAGACGCGACCGTCCGGCCAGGGGCGGGGCCGCGCGCAGCAGACCCGTCGCCCCCTCGATCAGGTCGAAGGCCGCCACGGCGGCATCACGATAGGCGCGGCCCGCATCGGTCAGGGACAGGCCGCGATTGTGCCGGGTGAACAGGGTACAGCCCAGCCAGGCCTCCAGATCCTTGATCTGCCGCGACAGGGCGGGGTGGGCGACATTCAGTTCCTCCGCCGCCCGGCTCAGGCTTTCATGCCGGGCCGCCGCTTCGAAGGCGCGCAACTGGGTCAGCGGGGGCAGGCGGCGCATCGCGATCTCCGCAGGCCAGTCTCCCATGGCGGCGACCGCCACCGGACGGTGGGCGCCCGGCGTTGGGGGATCAGGTGTAACCAAAAAGTACAGCGACTGTATTTGATTTATATTCGACGTCAAGCCAGGCTTCCACGATGATGGCCCCGACAAGCAGACGATGTTAACAGGAGCCGCCACCATGTCCCGCCGCAGCTTTATCCCCGAGCCCGCCAGTTGGCCCTTCGCCACGTTGTTCAGCCTTCTTTCCTGCCGGTTTTCGCCCGTTTCACCGTGCCACCGGCATTGACAGGGGGGGTGGTTTGCGGCAGTTGAAGGACACCCCAGTGCCGGGCGGACGGCCGCCCCATGACTGACAGATTGCCGGGACCGATCAAGATGACCGACGTCGCCAACGCCGACGCGCCCCAGATGCCGCTTCTGTATAACAACCCCGTCGCCGTGAGTGCCCAGCATCACGCCGATGTGAAGGTGAAGCGTAACCGCACCTTCCGCTATGCGTCGAAGATTCACGCCGTGCCGGTGCTGGCGGAAGAGATGCCGCAGCTGCAGAACCATTACCCGCTGGTGTTCGGTCCCGGCCCCTCGGCCGGCGTCATGGCCCTTCTGGGTCTGCGCGCGGGTGAGAACCTGTTCCTGCGCGAGGATAATACCTGGGCCTACAACGCCCAGATTCCGGCCTATATCGGTCGCTACCCGTTCATCCTGGTCGAAATGCCGGAAGACAAGCGTCTGATCCTGATCATGGAAGAGGATGAGGAGATCCTGGTCCGTGGGGAGGGGTCGGAAGGCGACCTGCCGCTGTTCAAGGACGGCAAGGGCACCAAGGAAGGCGAAGACATCCTGAATTACTGCGTCGCCTTCAACCAGTCGGCCCGCCAGACGCAGCTGTTCTGCGAAGAGGTGGAGAAGCTGGGCCTGCTGGTCGACCAGCGTGCCGAGGTCGTGACCCCCGCCGGCAAGCAGCTGTCGCTGTCCGGCTTCCGCGTCATTGACGAGCAGAAATTCAACGAACTGTCGGACGAGACCTTCCTGGAATGGCGCAAGCGCAACTGGATCGGTCTGGTCTATGCGCATTTTGTGTCGCTGGGCCGCTGGCAGAACCTGATCGACCGTCTGCCCAAGGACGTCTGACCGGTCTATTGCCGCACGGGCCTTCGGATGCAGGCGCCGGCGATGTGACATGGAACGGCCCCGGTGGTTTCCCACCGGGGCCGTTTTGCATTCAAGACTGCTGACGCTTATACCCGCGGCAGGAAATCTTGACCGTTGGTTACTCTTTCCTGCCGCTCAATCGCCGGCGCCCGCCTCCGCAGGCTTTGCTACGCCGCAGGGGCGGCCGTCGGCATTACTTGGGCTGGGCCGGCTTGGCTTCCATCGCGGCACCGGCGGTGGCGCTCGCTTTCACCTCCGGCGCCTTGGCCTCGACCGGCGGGGTTGCCGGCTTCTCTGCGGTGGCACCGGGCGTAGCAGTTACGGCACTGGTGGCGGGCGGTACGGCAGCCGTGGTGCTGGCAGCGGTCTGGGTGGTGGCCGTGGCCGCCCCCTTGGTCTTGTCGATGGCGCCCGTCACGGTGCCCTTGGCTGCATCGCTGGTGGTCGTGGCGGTGGCGGCGGCCTTTTCCTTGGCCTTTTCGCCGGTCTTTTCCGCCTTGGTCGACACGTCATGCTTCAGGCGGGTGGCCGATCCATGGGCGTGGTCCAGGGTGGAACCGGCATTCAGGCCTGTCTGCAGGCCCGCCGTACCCTGGGCGCCCACGCCCGCCACACCCTGCACGGTGCCGCCCAGTCCGGCGGTGCCATTGCCGCCGACCAGCTGCGCCTGGGCGGCGCCGGTCAGCAGGGCGAGGGTCAGGCCGGTCATCAGCATCACGGTGCTACGCATTCGATCCTCCGGGTCTCTGTCTTGCGGGGTGCGTCGCCGTCTGGCGTCGTTGTTCCCCCGACAGCTTCATGAAGCTCCCCGGACATGGCGGCCGAAAGACCGGCTTCGGGCATAGGACTGGAATTTGCGCGACTTTTCCGCGTCATACAGGGCGTGAAGCCGCCACAATCCCCGCCGGCCCGTCACGATCCGGACAAGATCGGTCTTTTCCCGTCAAATTGATATTGATTCTCACCCGCATTCTGAATATGGCTATTAAGAGTGCTTCGCAATTGCAGTTGGGAGTGTAGGATTGTGTCTTGCCGGAATATGACGGCCTTACCCCTGGTTCTGTTGGCCCTGGCCGCCCCTGCGGGTGCGCAGGAGATCCAGGTGGCCGATGCCGCAGATATGCAGGTCAGTGAGATCACGGTGATCGCGACCCGCACGCCCAAGGAAACGGTGGATGCCCCGGCGACCGTCAGCGTCATCGGGGCCGAAAAGGTCAAGGACCGGCTGGTCACCGACATCAAGGATCTGATCCGCCACGAACCTGGCATCTCCGTCCGGTCATCCCCCACCCGCTTCACAGCCGCCGGGGCCAATACGGGCCGCGATGGCAATAGCGGCTTCAACATCAGGGGGCTGGAGGGCAACCGTGTCCTGATCCAGACCGACGGTATCCGCGCGCCTGACGCCTTCGCCTTTGGCGGGCAATCGGTGGGGCGCGGCGACTATGTCGATCTGGATCTGCTGAAATCGGTCGAAATCCTGCGCGGCCCCGCCTCGGCGCTCTACGGGTCCGACGGTCTGGCCGGTGCCGTCAGCTTTGTCACCAAGGACCCGGTGGATTTCATCCGGGATGGCAAGGCCTATGGCGGAGAGGTCAAGGCTGGCTATACAGAGGCCGACCGGGGCTGGGGCAAGGGCATGGTCCTGGCGGGAAAGGAAGGCGACTGGTCGGCCATGCTGGCCTATAACCGCCGCGACGCCAAGGAGACGGAAAACCAGGGCGGGATCAAGACCGCCAACAGCACCCGCACCGCCGCCAACCCCCAGGACATTGCCGATAATTCGGCCCTGGCCAAGCTGGTCTGGCAGCCCAGTACCGAGCACACGCTGCGCCTGACCTATGAACTGTACGACCATGACATGGCGGCCGATATCCTGACGGCCATTGCCGTCCCGCCGCTGGCCAGCACCAGCGTCATCGGCCTGACGGCGCATGACACCGTCCGCCGCGACCGGGTCAGCCTGGATCACCGCTACGACCCCGCCGATGGTGGCATCATCGACAGCCTGCATTGGACGCTGTACCGGCAGGACAGCGACACGCGCCAATATTCCGCCGAAGACCGCAATACCGCCGCCGACCGGTTGCGCATCAACACGTTCGACAACAAGGTCACGGGCCTGAATGTCGATGCCAGCACGGTCCTTACGGGCGACGGCATCGACCATCTGCTGGTCTATGGCGGCGATTATTCGCTGACGAAACAGGTGGGCACGCGCGACGGCACCGTGCCGCCGGCGGGGGAAACCTATCCCACCCGCGCCTTCCCCACCACCGACCACACCCTGGCCGGCCTGTTCATCCAGGATGAGGTGACCTTGCTGGGCGGCGCCCTGTCGCTCTATCCCGCCCTGCGCTACGACTATTACAAGATCGACCCCAAGGCCGATCCGCTGTTTGTCGGCACGCCGACGGGGCAGAGCGATGATCACCTGTCGCCCAAATTCGCGGCTCTTTACTGGCTGAACGACCATGCCGGCCTGTTCGCCAATTATGCCGAGGGGTTCAAGGCGCCGGCCCCGTCACAGGTGAATAATGGTTTTGCCAACCCGACACAAAATTACCGATCCATCTCCAACCCCGACCTGAAGCCGGAAAGCAGCCGCACGGTGGAACTGGGTCTGCGCCTGCGCGGTGACGACTGGCAGGCGGCTTTCACCGGCTTCAAGGGCTGGTACGATGATTTCATTGAACAGGTGCTGGTGTCGGGCAATTTCACGGCGGCCAGCCCGGCGACATATCAATATGTGAACCTGAACAAGGTGACGATCCGCGGGCTGGAGGCCAAGGCCAACTGGGAGGTCGGCCAGGGATGGGGCCTGATCGGCGGTGCCGCCTATGCCAAGGGGGATCAGGAAACCGCCGGGGTGAAACGCCCGCTGGACAGCATCGATCCGGTCAAGGTGACGCTGGGCGTCAGCTGGCAGGAACCCGATGAGGGTCGGTTCGGCGGCGACCTGTCCGCCATCTATTCGGCGCAGAAATCAACGGGCCGTATCGGTACCGCCTGTACCGGCGGCTGTTTCACGCCCGGTGATTTCATCGTGCTGGACGCCACCGCCCGCTGGCGTGTGACCGACTTCGCCACCCTGCGCGCCGGCCTCTTCAACATCACCGACAAGAAATACTGGTGGTGGAGCGATGTGCGCGGCCTGGCCGCCGGTTCCGCCGTCCGCGACAGCTATACCCAGCCCGGCCGCAATGTCAGCGCCTCGCTGACCGTCAGTTTCTGAGGAACCCCCCGATGCTTAATCGCTTCAAGACCAGCCTTGCCGCCCTGGCCCTGTTGGCAGCCCTGCCGGCTGCCGCGCAGAATGATTGCGGCAAGCCCGACTGCACGGCCTTCAATGCCGACCGCGCCGCCATCCTGGCCATGGCCGGCACCTATCGTGTGAAGTTCGACTTCAAGGAGACGGTGGCCATCGCGCCGGGTTACGAACCGATCGAACCCAAGCGCAGCGGCGGCTATGAAGCGGTGCGCGTGATCGAGGATACGGGCCGCACCATCCGCTTGCAGCACCTGCTGGTGGTGAAGGGTGAGGATGACAAGCCGTTCGTGATCAAGCATTGGCGCCAGGACTGGACCTATGAGCCGGAAAATGTGCTGACCTATGAGGGGCCGGATCAGTGGAAGGTCACGCCCGTGCCAGCCGCCCAGCGCAGTGACGCCTGGGCCCAGACCGTCTGGCAGACCGATGACAGCCCGCGTTATGGCGGGGTGGGCCAGTGGAAACATGACCGCGGCGAACATCGTTGGATCAGCGGGGAAACGGGCCGCCCCCTGGCGCGGCGCGACGCGGTGCGCAATCCGATCTATGACCGCTACTATGGCACCAATCGCCATGCCCTGACGCATCAGGGCTGGGTACATGAACAGGACAATGCCAAGGCCGGCACGCGCGACGGCACGCTGACCACCATCGTGCATGAGGTGGTGTTGAACAGCTACGTCCCCTCTACCGACTTCGATTTTCAGGCGGCCGACGATTACATGGCGAAGACCGCCACCTTCTGGGCCGCCGTGCGCAAACAGTGGGACGATGTCGCCGCCCGCCATGGCGGCATCCATCTGGCGCAGGAAGCCGAAAACGGCTCCAGCACCGGCAAACAACTGATGGAACTCGCCGACAAGGTGGCGAAGGGAGAAACGGGTACGGCCGATGCCGTTTCCCAGGCCCGCCACCTGATCAATGGCGCAACAGGACCGGCCGCCGCCAAGGCCGGCGCGTCGCGGGGGTGACGCGCGTCCGGGGCCCTGGTGGTATTGCGCATCGGGGTCCCGGATGGAATGCGGGCGGGCGGATCAACCCAGGTTGATCCGCCCGTTCGTTTTCGGGGGCAACGGCATAGGCCGTTCGTTCAGCCCGTTGGTTCCGGCCATATCCTTTCGCTCTATTTCAAAAACTGTGCCCATCAAGTCACAATCGTTGCGAATTGGCCATGCGTCGCTGCGGTTGCATCTATATTGACCGGATAGGGCGGTGGGGCGAAGGAAGGTGCGGGCGTGGAAGCCATCAATGAGATGATCTTCCTGGCGGGGTTGCTGCTGTTGCTGGCCATTCTGGCCGGCCGCATCTCTTCGCGCCTGGGCGCCCCGCTGCTGCTGGTCTTCCTGGGCCTGGGCATGCTGGCGGGGGAGGACGGGCCAGGCCACATCCATTTCGGCGATTTCAAGCTGGCCTATCTGATGGGCTCCACAGCGCTGGCCGTCATTCTGTTCGATGGCGGGTTGCGCACCCATGCCGACACATTCCGGCTCGCCCGGTGGCCGGCGCTCAGCCTGGCGACCGTGGGTGTCCTGGTCACCGCCGTCGTGACGGGGGCGATGGTCTGTCTGGTGATGGGTGTCGGCTGGAAGGAAGGATTCCTGGTCGGGTCGATCATTGCCTCGACCGACGCGGCCGCCGTGTTTTTCCTGCTGAACCTGCGTGGGCTGGCCTTGCGTGGCCGTATCTCCGCCACGCTGGAGGTCGAATCGGGCCTGAACGATCCGATGGCCGTTCTGCTGACCCTGCTGGCCGTCACGGTCCTGACCAGTGCCGGCGGGGTGGAGCCGCTGCATCTGCTGCTGGAACTGGTGCAGCAACTGGTGGGGGGCGTGATCCTCGGGGTGGCCGCCGGCTTTGCCCTGGTCTGGCTGGTCAACCGGCTGGATCTGGCCGACGGGCTTTACCCGATCCTGGCCCTGTCCTTCTCCCTGTTCGTGTTTGGCGGGGCGCAGGCCGCCGGGGCATCGGGTTTCCTGGCCGTCTATCTGGCAGGCCTGATCCTGGGCAACCGCCCGCACAAGGCCGACCGCCTGATCCGGCGTTTCCATGACGGACTGGCCTGGCTGGCGCAGATCGGGCTGTTCGTGATGCTGGGCCTGCTGGTGACACCGTCGACCCTGGGACCCTATCTGCTGCCCGGCACGCTGGTGGCGCTGGGCCTGATGCTGGTGGCGCGTCCGCTGGCGGTTTTTGTCTGCCTGCTGCCCTTCCGTTTCACCCTGGCCGAACTGACCTACATCTCCTGGGTGGGTTTGCGCGGGGCTGTCCCCATCGTCCTGGCCGCCATCCCAATCCTGGCGGGCGTGCCCAATGCCCAGGCCTATTTCGCGGTCGCCTTTGTGGTCGTGCTGCTGTCACTGCTGATCCAGGGCTGGACGGTCGGCCCGTCGGCACGGCTTCTGGGCCTGCTGGCCCCGCCACAGCCGGAACCGCCATCGCGCGCCGATGTCGACCTGCCCGACGGGTCGGGACAACTGGCCGTATTTACCGTCGCCCGCGACAGCGAGGCCGCCAAGCGCGGGCGCGGCAAGCTGATCATTCCCGAGTCGGTGCAGCTTTTGGCCCTGATCCAGAATGGCCGCCCCGTGCGGCCGGAGGATGCCAACCGCCTGCAGCCCGGCGACACGGTACTGGCCATGGGTGATGGGGCGGCCCTGGCCGTGATGGACCGGCTGTTCGGCCGCAAGATCGAAGCCTTTGACGAAGATCGGCCCGCCGGCGACTTCCAGATCCAGGGCGACATGCCGGCCATGGCCGTGGGCGGCATCTACGGGTTCGATGCCGACGACGACCCGACCCAGACCCTGTCGGGCCTGATCCGCCGCCGGCTGGGCCATGATCCCTCGCTGGGCGACCGGGTGCGGGTGGGGGAAATGGAGCTGATCGTGGTCAGCCTGAAGGGTGGCGAGGCGGAGGTGGTGGGCATCGACCTGACCCCGCCGGCCACGGGATGGGCCGGGTTCCGCGACCAGTTGCGGGCTTATGGCGCCCGTATCCGCCGCCGCCTGGCCCATCCGCTGCGCCGGCAAGCCGTGGGCGGCGATTGAACCGGCGCGGCGCGAATGGGGCGGATTGGCCCCATGCCATCCGGGGGTTGTTTTCATCAAGCCCTTGACCTGGAAGCGGAACCGGGCACCCTGCGTTCATCGGACATCAATAATAAACGGGTGTGTTTCCATGATTTCTCGCCGTTATCTGCTGGCGCTGGGCGGGGGTACCGCTGCCCTGGCCCTGCTGCCCTCTGTCGCCTTTGCCGCCGAAGGCCCCGCTGACCGGGCGCTCTATGCCTTCTTCAAGGAAGTGTTCGACCGCGATGTGGCCGCCAATCCGCTGCGGGCCATGCAACTGGGCCGCAAGATCGGGTACGACCAGCTGGATGATGTGAGCGAGGCCCGTGCCCTGGCCGATCTGGACCAGACCAAGGCCGATCTGGCCCGCCTTCGCCGTGATTTCCCCCAGGACAAGCTGTCGGAGGCGGCCCGCCTCTATGCCCGCCTGTTCCAGGAGCGGGCCGAGGACCGGATCGAGGATTTCCCCTGGCGTCACCACCAATATGTCCTGACCCTGGTCAGCGGGCCGCACACCAACCTGCCGGTACAGATGATCAACCAGCACAAGGTGGAGAGCAAGGAAGACGCCCTGGCCTATATCGCCCGGCTGCGCCTGTTCCCGCGCTATTTCGGGCAGATCGAGGAAAGGTTGCGTCTGGCGGATGCGGCCGGCGTGCTGCCGCCACGATATTTTTTCCCCGACCTGATCAGCACCACGCGTAACCAGATCAAGGGGCGGCCGATCGAGCCTGACGCCACCGTCGATGCCCCGCTCTATGCCGACCTGACGGGCAAGATCGCCAAGCTGACCCTGCCGGACACGGAAAAGGCGGCATTGATGGAACAGGCCAAGGCGGCCATGATCGACGGGGTGGCCCCCGCTTTCCGATCCTTGATCACCTGGCTGCAGGGCGCCGCCCCCCGCGCCAATCCCGACCATGGGGCCTGGCGTCTGCCCAAGGGCCAGGAATTCTACGCCTCCTGCCTGAAGCGCTGGACCTCCCTGCCGCTGACCGCCGATTATATCCACAAGACTGGCCTGGCGGAGGTGACGCGTATCCATGGTGAAATCCGGGCCATCATGAAACAGGTCGATTTCAAGGGCAGCCTGAACGACTTCTTCAATTTCACCCGCGATGATGACCGCTTCTATTTCCCCGATACGGAAGAGGGCAAGGCGGCCTATCTGAAGCAGGCCATGGAATATACCGACGCCATCCGCGCCAAGCTGGACCTTTTCTTCAACCTGAAGCCCAAGGCCCCGATGGAAGTACGGGCCGTGGAACCATTCCGCGAAAAATCCTCGCCCAGCGCCTTCTATAACGGCCCCTCGCCCGACGGGAAGCGGCCGGGCATCTTCTATGCCAACCTGTCCAACATGCGGGCCCGCCCGCGTTATGGGCTGGAGACCCTGACCTACCATGAGGGCATTCCCGGCCATCACATGCAGGTGGCCATCGCCCAGGAACTGGACGGGGTGCCGGATTTCCAGAAATTCGGCGGCGGCTATTCCGCCTATGGCGAGGGCTGGGCGCTTTACACCGAACAGCTTGCCAAGGAGATGGGCTTCTTCCAGGACCCCTACAGCGATTACGGACGGCTGGTCGCAGAACTGTGGCGCGCCGTGCGGCTGGTGGTGGACAGCGGCATCCATGCCAAGCGCTGGGACCGGCAGCAGGCCATCGATTATTTCATCAACAATACGCCCATGGACCGGGACGGCGCGGCGCGGGAGATCGACCGCTATATCGGCTGGCCCGGACAGGCCACCAGCTACAAGATCGGCATGCTGAAGATCCTGGACCTGCGCGAGGCTGCCAAGAAGCGTATGGGGGCCAGGTTCGATATCCGCGGCTTCCATGACACCGTGCTGAAGAATGGCCGCCTGCCCCTGCCCATCTTGCAGGAGCAGGTTGAGGCTTGGTCCAAGGCGTAAGGTAGATTATCCGGGCCGAGGCGATGATTTCGGCCCGGATACTCCGAATGCTGTTGAGGCTTGCCTCAATGATTCGGACCCATCAGGTCCGATAACCGCCAGCACCTGCGGCGGGGCCGTGATAGGGGAAATCCAAAGGATCCCAACAGCAAAGCCCCGCCTTGTCCGATATGATGCCCCTGACCCTCTCCACCCTGCCAACGCCCATCGGTAGCAGCCTGATCGTCACGGACGGGGATGGTGTTCTGCGGGCACTGGATTTTGACGATTACCGGTCGCGGATGGACCAGCTGCTGCGCCGGCACTATGGGCGGGTCGATCTGGTCCCGGGCCCGCTGCCGTCGCCCATCCGTGAGGCGCTGACCGCTTATTTCGATGGGGACCTGTCCGCCATTGACGCCCTGCCCACCAGAACCAACGGCACGGATTTCCAGAAACGGGTCTGGGCCGAACTGCGCCGGTTGCGGGCGGGGGAAATTTCCAGCTATGGCGGCATGGCCGCGCGGATTGGTCAGCCCACCGCAGTGCGCGCCCTGGGCCTGGCCAATGGTGCCAATCCCATCGCCATCATTGTCCCCTGTCACCGGGTGATCGGCGCTGACGGGTCACTGACCGGCTATGGCGGCGGGCTGCCCCGCAAGGAATGGCTGCTGCGTCACGAAGGGGCGCCGATCAGGGGGTGACAGACCGGTGACCGTCGCGCAACAGGCCGGCCAGCAGGTCGAAATCAATGGTTTCCGGCTTGCGGAAGCGGATGCAGCCCTTGCCATGGTCCAGGCGGGAAAAGGCCTCCTGATAGGCCGGCGGTACCGTGATGCCGGTCAGATAGAGCGACACATATTGTTTCTGGCTGGCAAAGGCGACGATGGCGGTTCCGTCCACGGTATAGACGGGCATGCCCCATTGCATTCCTTCCGTATGTCCGGGCAAGTTGGCCCGCACGACCGCGCGGATTTTTTCCAGCCAGGGTCGGCGACCCGGGTCGGCATCGGCCAGATAGGCATCGACCGTGGCGGCCTTGGACTGCACCATGAGGGTTGTCTCCAACGGTTGGACGGGGGAGCATGGCGGCCCCGCCGGCCCGCCGCTTGACAGGCGGGGCCGGCTTGGCGCCCATAGGCGCCATCATGCCACGCGATCCTGCGCCCCGTCCCAAAACCCTTCGCCATGTCCGCGATCTGGCCGATCACGGACTGGTGGATGGAGCTGCCTTGCCGGCGCTGGAACAGGTGGCGGCCCAGTTCGCGGTGGCCGTGACCCCCGCCATGGCCGATCTGATCGACCCGACCGACCCGGATGACCCGGTGGGACGGCAGTTCCTGCCCGATGCGCGGGAACTGGATATCAGGGAAGAGGAACTGGCCGATCCGATCGGCGATGATCCGTTCACCCCCGTGAAGGGGATCGTGCATCGCTACAAGGACCGGGTGCTGCTGAAACCCGTTCATGCCTGCCCGGTCTATTGCCGTTTCTGCTTCCGCCGCGAAATGGTGGGGCCGGGATCAGACGCGCTGAATGCCGCCGAACTGGACGCCGCCATCGCCTATATCGAAAGCAACCCGGAGATCTGGGAAGTTATCCTGACCGGTGGCGACCCCATGATCCTGTCCCCGCGGCGCATGGCGGAGATCATGGCGCGGCTGAACGCCATCCCGCATCTGGGTCTGGTGCGTATCCATACCCGCGTGCCGCTGGTCGATCCGGGCCGGGTGGATGCCGACATGGTGGCCGCATTGAAGGGCCCGCGCATCGCCACCTGGGTGGTGCTGCATTCCAACCACTGGCGGGAATTCGGCCAGGAGGGGAAGGCCGCAGTGGCGCGCCTGGTCGATGCCGGCATCCCCCTGCTGGGGCAGAGCGTGCTGATGCGCGGCGTGAATGACGATGTCGAGACATTGACCCGCACCTTCCGCACCATGGTCGCCAACCGGATCAAGCCCTATCACCTGAACCAGGGCGATCTGGCCAAGGGCACCAGCCATTTCCGCACGACCGTGGCGGAGGGCCGCGCCCTGATGAAGGCGCTGCGGGGCGATGTCTCCGGCCTGTGCCAACCCACCTATATCCTGGACATACCCGGCGGGCACGGAAAGGTGCCGCTGACCGAAAGCTATCTGACCCCGGCGGGTGGCGATGGTGAATGGCAGGTAGAGGACCCGCGCGGCAACCATCATCCCTATCGCGGATGATGGTGCTGCGGCCAAACCGCTACTGGCCGTTCCGCCCAAGGCGCACTACATAGGGTCTGTTATTCCCCTGCATGGTTGCCGTGATGAAGAAGCTGGGCCTTTCCGTTCTGTCCGCCCTGTTGCTGGCGGGTGCCGTGCAGGCGGCCCCCGTCCGGTCCAATCTGGTGGCTACGGACAATGTGGAAACCCTCATCACCCTGGAAACCGCGGGCGTGGCGCCGGGGCAGACAGTCTGGGCCGCCCTGACCCAGAATATCCGTCCCCGCTGGCACACGTACTGGATCAATCCAGGCGACAGCGGTATCCCGACGGAAATCAAATGGACCCTGCCGGAGGGCTGGAAGGCCGATGCCATCACCTGGCCGGCCCCGACCCGCTATCCCATCGGCCCGCTGGTCAATTTCGGTTATGGCGATCAGGTTCATCTGCTGGTCCCCCTGACCGTACCGGCCACGGCCACAGCGGGGCAGGCGGTACAACTCGACGCGAAAGTCGACTGGCTGGTCTGTGAGGATGTCTGCATCCCGGAATCGGCCGATCTGTCCATCACCATCCCGGTCGTGGCCGGCACCGCCCCGGTGGAGCCTGACGCCGCCCCGTTATTCACCCAGGCCCGCGCCAGCCTGCCGGTGCCCAGCCCCTTTCCGGCCACCCTGTCGCCCGGTGACAAGGCCCACCGTCTGACCCTGTCCGCCCCGGGCCTGGACCGGGGAAAGATCAGCGAAGCCTTTTTTTTCCCGCATGATTACAAGGTCGCGGCCTCGAACGAGCCGCAAACCATGATGGTAGACGGGCAAGGGCTGTCCCTGTCCCTGGTGCCTGGCGGTCCGCTGCCCGCCGGCCCGGTCACGGGTGTGCTGACCTTCACGGAGGAACTGGACGGGCAGAAGCTGCGCCATGCTTTCGCGGTGGAGGCGGCCATCGGAGCCGCTGCTGGCCCGGCATCGGGTGGCACAGGGCAGACAAGCTGGGCCACGGCCCTGCTGCTGGCGCTGCTGGGCGGGGCGGTGCTGAACCTGATGCCCTGTGTCTTCCCCGTCCTGTCGATGAAGGCGCTGGCCCTGCTGCGCCATGGGCCGGGCCATGCCCGCCGCCACGGGCTGGCCTATACGGCGGGTGTCCTGGCCTGCTTCGCGGTGGTGGCGGGGGCGTTGCTGGCCCTGCGCGCCGGCGGGGCCGCCGTCGGCTGGGGTTTCCAGCTTCAGGACCCGCTGGTCGTCTCCATCCTGGCCTATGTCATGCTGCTGCTGGGCCTGTCCCTCTCGGGTGTCTTTACGCTGGGCGGTTCGGTGATGGGGGTCGGCCAGGGGCTGGCCGGTCGTGACGGGCTGGCCGGCAGCTTCTTCACCGGTGTGCTGGCCACCGTGGTGGCCACGCCCTGCACGGCCCCCTTCATGGGCACGGCCCTGGGCTTTGCCATTACCCAGCCCTGGCCCGTGGCCCTGTCGGTCTTCCTGGCCCTGGGGCTGGGCATGGCCTTGCCCTTCCTGGCCCTGTCCTTCTCCCCGGCCCTGCTGCGCCGCCTGCCCCGGCCCGGCCTGTGGATGGAACGGGTGAAACAGGCTCTGGCCTTCCCGCTCTATGCCTCCGCCGCCTGGCTGGTCTGGGTCCTCTCCATCCAGGCGGGGCCGGCCGCTCTGGCGACCGTGCTGACCGGCATGATCGTCCTGGCCTTTGCCGCCTGGGTCTATGGACAGACACGCCTATCGGACGGACCGGGCCGGACCCTGGGCACCGTTCTGGCCCTGCTGGCCCTGGGCGGGGCCGTGGCCGGCGCCACAACGGCAGCCCCCGTCGTCGCCCCCATGGCGGGCAGTGCCCCGCAGAACGCGGGCAATGCCGACCACGAACCCTGGTCCGAAGCGCGACAGGCCGACCTGTTGGGCCAGGGCAAGCCGGTCTTTATCAATTTCACCGCCGCCTGGTGCGTCACATGCCTGGTGAATGAACGCACGTCCCTGTCCACCAGCGCCGTGAAGCAGGCCCTGAAGGACAAGGGCGTCACCTATCTGAAGGGCGACTGGACCAACCGCGATGCCACCATCGCCCGCGTCCTGGAAAGTCACGGGCGCAGCGGCGTGCCGCTTTATCTCCTGTACCTTCCGGGCAAGGCGGAACCGCTGGTCCTGCCACAGATACTGACCGAAGGCACCGTGCTGGATGCGCTGGCGGACCTGTCCTCCCCCTGATCGATTCGCCTTCATGGAACCATTCACCACTCCTCGTTGTTGATTTCCCTGAGAGCATTGCCGGGGACGAGGGGCCGCTATGTCCTTGTGGATATGACCCTGGGTGGGCTTGCGGCCCCGATACCGGCACCTTATCTTAGAATTATTCTAAGACGGATGGGCGCGCCCGGCCGCAGACGCGGCCCCCGCCACATCCGGGGAGACAGACCATGGCCAGTTACAACGAAAGCACCGAGTTTCTGCGGACTTTCACGGCCCAGGCCAACCGCTATCCCATGCTGCTGCCCGAACAGGAAGCGCAGCTGGCGCGCGATTGGGCCGAGCGTCAGGATCGCCGTGCCTTCGACAAGCTTGTGCAGTCCCATATGCGCCTTGCCGTCAAGGTGGCGGGCAAATATGCCCGCTCAGGCCTGCCTGTCGCTGATCTGGTCTCTGAGGCAAATATCGGCCTGATCAAGGCGGTTCAGCGTTTCGATCCGACCCGTGGTTTCCGTCTGGCGACTTATGCGCTGTGGTGGATCCGGGCAGAGGTTCAGTCCTTTGTCCTGCACAACTGGTCGATGCTGAAGGGGGGCAATACGGCCACGCTGAAGCGCTTGTTCTTCAACCTGCGCCAGACCCAGCGCAAGCTTGGCATCCATGACCGGGTGATGAGTGATGCGGAGGCCGAGAAGGTAGCCGAAACGCTGAGCGCCAGCCTTGAGGATGTGCGGGAGATGGAACACCGTTTCGCCACACCGGTCGGGTCGTTGAACGTGTCGGTGGGGGAGGATGGTGACCATGAAGCCATCGACCTGCTGGCCGATGACACCGAAAGCGTGGAGGAACAGCTGGTGGATCGTGGCGAACTCAAGGCCCGCCGCGCCCTGATGACGGATGCGCTGACCCAGTTGGGCGAGCGTGAACGGCATATCTTTGCCGCCCGCAACCTGTCCGAGCAGCCGGTGACGCTGGAAACCTTGGCCCGCCATTACGGTGTCAGCAAGGAACGTATCCGCCAGATTGAAAGCGGCGCCTATAAAAAGGTGGTCCGCCGTGTCCGGTCACAGGCTGAAACGACACCCCTGCCGCCGCCCATGGCGTTGGGCCGCCGAGCCGGCATGATGGCGATGGTGTGAGGATGGGTGAGGCCCACCGGGCCTCACCCCACCACAAAATCCAGTCCGATATCGAAATTCTTCACCGAATGGGTCAGCCAGCCCAGGCTGATCAAGGTAACGCCGGTTTCGGCGATGGCGCGGATCGTATCGGGTGTCACTCCGCCCGACGCCTCCGTCACCATGTGGCCCGCCACCATCTCCACGGCACGGCGCAGCGTCGGCGGGTCCATGTTGTCCAGCAGAACGGCATCGACCTTCATCTCGATCAGGTCGGCCAGCTGGTCCAGACCATCCACCTCGACCTCGATCTTAACCATATGGCCGGCCCGTGACCGGGCACGTTCAACGGCGGCACGCAGGCCGCCGGCGGCCACCAGATGATTATCCTTGATCAGGACAGCATCATCCAGGGCAAAACGATGATTGCCGCCGCCACCCACACGCACGGCATATTTTTCCAGCGCGCGCAGGCCCGGCGTGGTCTTGCGGGTACAGACGATCTGCGCGCCCGTGCCCGCGATCCGGTCGACCAGACGCCGCGTCTCACTGGCAATGCCGCATAGTCTTCCCAGCAGGTTCAGCGCCGTGCGTTCGGCCGACAGGATGGGCCGTGCCGCTCCTTCGACCGTGGCCAATGTGGTACCCCGGCCCACCCGGTCGCCATCGCGCACATGGCGGGTGATCTTCAAGCCGGGGTCCAGCAGGGTGAAGGCGTAAAGGGCGGCATCCAGCCCGGCGCACACCCCGTCATGCCGCGCATTGAACTGCGCCGTCGCGGTGGCGTCGGCAGGTACACAGGCATCGGTGGTCAGATCCCCGGCCATGCCCAGATCTTCCGCCAGGGCGGTACGGATCAGGGCTTCATATTGGATGGGGTACAAGGGCAGGGTCATCACATCACCGGCAGGGGGGAACGGGGCGGGGCCACGCGGATACGGGGGGCGGGACCGGTCAGGGTCACGCGCTGGCGATGGCGCCACTCGGCGCGGGCTTCGGGCCAGTCGGACCGCTGATGCGCGCCCCGGCTTTCCTGCCGCGCCAGGGCGGCCCGGGCGATCAGGAGGGAGGTCAGCAGGCGGTTGCGCACCTCGCCCGACAGGCGGATGTGGGCGTGGTCCTCGCCCACCGGCTCGCGACCCAGGCCGGCTTCCAATGCCTCCAGTTCGGCGATGGCGCAGGAAAGGCCAATACCGTCGCGCAGCAGGCCGACACTTTCCGCCATGATATCCGCCGCCTGTACCATGATGGCTGCCGCCTGTGGCATCGGGGTCAGGGTCTTGGGCAGCGGCGGCAGGGCAACGGGCCCAGGGCGCCCGGGGGCCGATGCCAGGATGGCATCCGCCGCCCGCTCGGCAAAAACCAGGGCTTCGAGCAGGGAATTGCTGGCCAGACGGTTGGCCCCATGCACGCCGGTACAGGCCACTTCCCCCGCCGCGTAAAGTCCGGGGATGCTGGTCCGGCCATCGGCATCGGTGATCACGCCGCCCATATGGTAATGGGCCGCCGGGGCCACGGGAATGGGCAGGCGGGCGGGGTCCAGCCTGGCATCGGCACAGATGCCGGCCACGGTCGGGAACTTTGCCGCCCCGGCATCCGCCCACAGCGCCCGCAGATCCAGATAGACGGGCAGGCCGGCGGCGATGCGGGCCCCAATGGTCTTGGCCACCACGTCGCGCGGCGCCAGTTCGGCCAACGGATGGGCCTTCAGCATGAAGCGCCCGCCATGTTCATCCAGAAGATGGGCGCCGGCCCCACGCAGCGCCTCCGTCAGCAGCGGCACCTGTCCAGTGCGCGTGCCGGCCAGGGCCGTGGGGTGGAACTGCACAAATTCCAAATCGGCCAGATCGGCCCCGGCGCGGGCAGCCAGGGCGATCCCGTCACCCGTCGCCTCTGCCGGATTGGTCGTGTGGCGGTAAAGCTGCCCTACCCCACCACAGGCCAGCAGCACGGCCCCGGCCCGGTGGAACACCCAGCCATCGGCGGCATGATGGGCCAGAACCCCGGCCATACCCTGGCGCCCCGTGACCAGATCCCAGGCGAAGGCGCCGGTTTCGACCGTAACATGGCCGGCGGCGCGCACGCGGGCCGACAGATCGGACATCAGGGTGCGGCCCGTCGCATCCCCGCCGGCATGCAGGACCCTGGCCGCGCCATGCGCCGCTTCCCGTCCCAAACACAGGCGGCCTTCGGCATTGCGGTCAAAGGGCAGGCCGCGGTTTATCCAGCGGGTCAGGCGCCTGGCCCCCTCGTCGGTCAGCAGGGCCGCCATCTCAGGATCGGTCAGGCCGGCGCCGGCCGCGACGGTATCGGCGGCATGTTCGGCCGGATCGTCGGCGGGGTCGATGGCGGCGGCAATGCCGCCCTGGGCCCAGTTGGACGAGCCGCCGGGCAGGTCATCCGTCTTGGTCAGCACGGTGACGCGCAGCGGCGCCAGGGACAGGGCCGCCACCAGCCCGGCCATGCCGGACCCGATGACAATGACGTCGCTGTACCGCATCTGCATTTGCTGTTCCCTCAGGCGCCGGGCGCCGCTATCCGGCGGCTTGGCTTGACGAGCGCACATGCGCCGGGCCGGCGGTCGCCGGCCTTGGGTGCATAGGGCGAGCGATGGTCGCCATCACTTCCTGCCCACAGCCAGCATGCGCTCCACCGCCAGCTTGGCGCGGGCACCCACTTGCGGATCGACATGCACCTGCGGCTGCATGGTCACCAAGCTTTCCAGGATGTTGGAGAGCGTGATGCGCCGCATATGCGGGCACAGGTTGCAGGGGCGGACGAACTCCACCGCCGGGTTGGTCGCAGCCAGATTGTCGGCCATGGAACATTCGGTAATCAGCAGCACGCGCTTGGGCTGCTGACCTTCGACATAATCCTGCATCTTGGCGGTGGAGCCGACAAAATCCGCCTCCGCCAGCACATCGGGCGGGCATTCGGGATGGGCGATGATGGTGATGTCGCCCTTGAACTGCGTGCGGTAGGCGCGCAGCTGCTCACCCGTGAAACGCTCATGCACCTCACAATGGCCCTTCCAGGCGATCACTTTCTTGGTCGTCTGGGTCGCCACCCACTTGGCCAGATATTCGTCGGGAATGCACAGCACCGCGTCGCCCGGCAGGGAATTGATCACCTCCACCGCGTTGCCAGAGGTGATGCAGACATCGCTTTCCGCCTTCACGGCGGCGGACGTGTTGACATAGGTGGCGATGGGCACGCCCGGATAGCGTTCGCGCAGCAGACGCACATCGGCCGCGGTGATGCTGTCGGCCAGGGAACAGCCCGCATCCATGTCCGGCATCAGCACGGTTTTCTCCGGCGACAGGATCTTCGCCGTCTCCGCCATGAAATGCACGCCGGCCAGCACGATGACGTCGGCATCCGTCTCCGCCGCCTTGCGGGCCAGCAGCAGACTGTCGCCCACGATATCGGCCACGGTGTGGAAAATCTCCGGCGCCTGGTAGTTATGGGCCAGGATGACGGCGTTGCGTTCCTTCTTCAGCCGGTTGATGGCGGCCACCAGCGGGGCATGGAACGGCCACTCCACCTCCGGGATCACCCCCTTCACCTTGTCATAGATGGGCTTTGTGGCTTCGGCCACGGCCGGGCTGTAGGTGAGGTCGAGCGGGGCGGACATGTCGGACACTCCGGCGGCCCGCGTGGGCGGGCATGGGACAGGGACTTATGCTCTATTTGAGCATTACTCCCGCTTATGCTCGCGCAGAGTATAAGGGGTGTCAAGCCCTGGTCGCCGGACGGTCACGCGTGTGTCACAGTTCGGACAGGCAGGATTCGCATGTGTGCGGCGCAACATCGTTGCGGGAGCGGCCCGCCCGCCGCCTTCAGTTCCTCAACATCAACCCTTTGAACAGGCTGGTCGCATCAGTGCCGTTCAGGGTCACCTGTCCCTGCGGCGTGATGGTCAGACTGTACTGGTGGGTGGTGCCCTGGCGGCCCGGTTCCACCCGGCCCAGACCCTGCACGGCGTAAAGACCGATGGCCAGCGCGGCCCCGCGCGCACCCATGGCCTGGTTGATCCCGGCGATGATCTTGTCCACCCCGCGCAGGGACAGTTCCGCCTGCCCCGCGGCACCGCTGGCATTGGCGGGACTGAAGCGGAAATCGCCCTGGCCCAGAATGGTGGATTGCGGGTTGGCCAGCAACAGGTGCGAGAGTTTAACCGTGCTGCCCGATGCGGCCAGCCGGGGAATCCAGCCCTCGGACGGTTTCGCCCCGGTCAGCAGCGCCTTCGGCAAGGCTGCCCCATTCACCATTATCTGGGCCTGCACAGGCAGCAGGCCGGGGGCAGTGCCGGGGCCGGTATGGTCCAGACCATCATGGGTCCAGTCCAGCGCCAGGGCCGCCCTGGCGGCGGTCAGACCGGACAGGGTCAGCTTGCCCTTGCCAGTGCGCAGGGCGCTGCGCGTCCCATCATCGCGCACCTGCCGGAAACCTTCGATATCGGCAGACAGGTCCGCGATGCGGGCCAGCCGGTCCAGGTGAACACGGTCGCCACTGGCCAGGAAATCGCCCATGCGCCGCATGTCCAGCCCATCGGCACCCCCCTCCAGACGCAGGCGCTGCACGGAAAGCCGGTCCACCCCCATCGGGTCCTTCAGTGACAATCCATCGATAGCAAACGAGACGCGACCGCTCCACAGCCCGTCCTTCATGGCCCGGGGTGTCAGCGCCAGGCGCAGGGCCGACAGGCTGCCCGTACCGGCGCCCATGGCGGGGGTGAATGTGCCCTCCCCCAGTTCCAGGTCGGCGGAGAGCAGGGATCGCCCATCGGCACTGATGGCCATTGTCAGGTTCTGCCGGCCAAGCGCGATATCGCCCAGCCGGAAGCCATTGCCGCCATAGAGCGTCACCCCCTGCGGCAGGCGCAGTTTCAGGCGCCAGGACCCGTCGGGCTGCGGCGTGCCTTCCCCTTCCACCAGCGGGACCTCCGCCATCCAGCCATCGGCGGCGGCCAGGCGCAGCTTGGGAATACGGATCTGATACAGACCCGCCCTTCCTGTCACCGCCACATCAGGAACGCGCTCAACATGTAACCGGTCACGGCTGATGGCCGATTCCGAGAGGCGGTGTGTCAGCATCTCCTTCAGGGATGCCGCTTGTTCGGGGCTGGCCATCGCGGGCCCGGCCAGCGACAGCAGCAAGGGGAAGAGGAGGAGCGCCTTGTTCATGCCCCATGATCTGTCCCTGCGTGATGGCTTTTCCATGGCCGGGCTTGCATTATCACAGCCATCCGCCCATGGATAAGCACCATGTGTGCGCAATCATCCTCGGCGTCGGGGCTGGCGACGGTCGGCACCGGCCGGGTGCTGGCGGTCCTGGGCCCCACCAACACCGGCAAGACCTATCTGGCCATTGAACGGCTGGCGGCCCATGCCACGGGCATGATCGGCTTTCCGTTGCGCCTTCTGGCGCGCGAAAATTACGACAAGCTGGTGCGGATGAAGGGGGTCAATGCCGTGGCCCTGGTCACGGGGGAGGAAAAGATCATCCCCCCGGCCCCGCGCTATTGGGTCTGCACCGTGGAAAGCATGCCACTGGACCGGCCCGTGGCCTTTCTGTGCGTGGATGAGATCCAGCTCTGCGCCGATGATGAACGCGGCCATATCTTCACCGACCGGCTGCTGCATGCGCGCGGCGGGGAGGAGACGATGTTTCTGGGGTCGGACATGATCCGGCCGCTGATCTTGAAACTGATCCCCAAGGTGGAGATCATCACCCGCCCGCGCTTTTCCAAACTGTCCTTTGGCGGGCACAAAAAACTGACCAAGCTGCCACCGCGCAGCGCCATCACGGCCTTTTCCGTGACCGAGGTCTATCAGTTGGCGGAAATGGTGCGCCGGTCACGGGGCGGCACGGCGGTTGTGATGGGCGCGCTCAGCCCCCGCACCCGCAACGCCCAGGTGGCCCTGTATCAGGCGGGCGACGTGGATTATCTGGTGGCCACCGACGCCATCGGCATGGGCCTGAACATGGACGTGGACCATGTCTGGTTCGCGCGGCTGAACAAGTTTGACGGGCATCGCCCCCGCCGCCTGACCGCGCCGGAAGTGGCGCAGATCGGCGGGCGAGCCGGACGGCACCAGACGGACGGCACCTTTGGCACCACCTGGGACTGTTCGCCGCTTGATGATGATATCGTCCAGGCCGTGGAGAACCACGAGTTCCCGCCCCTGCAACAGCTGGTCTGGCGCAACAGCGACCTGGACACCCGCAATGTCGAAGGGCTGTTGCGCACGCTGGAAGCGCGGCCCCCGTCACCGCTGCTGATCCGGGCCCGGCCCGCCGATGATGTGGAAGCGCTGAAGGCCCTGTCCGGCGATGCGGAGGTCATGGGCCTGACCCGCCGGCCGCGCGGGGTGAAGATGCTGTGGGAGGTCTGCCAGGTCCCCGATTTCCGCAAGACCATGACGGACGCCCATACCCGCCTGCTGGGCCAACTGTACCGCCATCTGATGGCACCCGGCGGGCGGCTGCCCACGGACTTCATGGCCGGGCAGGTGCAGCGGCTGGACAATCTGAACGGCGATATCGACACGCTTGTGTCGCGCATCGCCCATATCCGCACCTGGACCTATATCAGCCACCGGCCCGATTGGGTCACCGATCCCAAACACTGGCAGGGGCTGACGCGCGGGATCGAGGATCGGCTGTCCGATGCCCTGCATGAAAGGCTGACCCAGCGTTTTGTGGATAAACGGTCCGCGGGGCTGGTCAAGTCGCTGCGTGACGGGCGCGACCTGACGGGATTCGTGACGGCCGACGGCACGGTGCTGGTCGAAGGTCATCCGGTGGGCGCCCTGAAGGGGCTGGCCTTCGACATGCAGGCCGATGTGGGGGAGGATGATCACCCGACCCTGATGACCGCCGCCCGCCGCGCCCTGCGTGACGAGATCGCGCGCCGCGTCGCGGCGGTGGAAGCGGCCGGCGACGATCATTTCACGCTGGGGGCCGATGGCATCGTCCGCTGGGACGGGGTGGATCTGGCCCGCCTGCTGCCGGGGGAACGGCTGCTGTCGCCCGGTATCCGTTTGCTGCGCGATGAGTTGCTGGACGGTGTACAGCGTGACCGGATACGGGTACGGCTACTGTCCTTCATGCAGAAACGGGTGCAGGACGATCTGGCGCCGCTGGTGCGCCTGTCGGGGTCCGATCTGACCGGCCCCGCGCGTGGCGTGGCTTTTCAGGTGGTCGAGGCGGCGGGCATCCTGCCGCGCGCCGATGTGTCCGACCTGTTGTCCGGTACCGACAGGAAGATGATGGCAGCCCTGGAACGGCTGGGTGTGCGTTTCGGGGCTGCACAATTGTATCTGCCCGGCCTGATCAAGCCAAAGGCGGCCGCCATGCTGGGTCTGCTCTGGTCCGTGCGCGAAGGCCTGGCCCTGCCGGCACCCCTGCCGCCGCCGGGCCGCATCTCCGTCCCGCGTGAGCGTGCGGATGATGGGCTGCTTCGGGCAGCCGGCTATCTGCCCCTGGGGCCGCGCGCCGTGCGGGTCGATATGGCCGACCGGTTGATGCGGGCCATTGCCGACCGGTCGGGTGACGGACGCCTGACCGATCTGTCGGGTCTGGCCTCCCTGGTGGCCGGCAGCAATGCGGAGATGCCGTCGATCCTGGCCGCCCTGGGCTGGCGCCTGCGCAAAAAGCCGCCGCTGGTGGAGGGGCAGGAGCCCCCACCCGACATCTGGGTCCGCCGCCGGCCAGAAGAAGCGGCTTCACAGGCAAGCGCCACAGCGGCCCCCGTGCCCCGGCCGGTGGATGCCGACAATCCCTTTGCCGCCCTGGCCGGTCTGGCGGACAAGCTGGCGGCCCAGGCCGTCGCGGTTCAGCCGACGCGGCAGCGGAGGAGGAAAAGATGAGTGACCTGATCGCACTTTCCCCCCTGCTGCGCGCGGCTGAGGAGCGGTTGACGGTCCTGGGCGTGGCGGAGGCCCGGCTTGACCTGCTTTATCTGGCCGAACGCGCCTTCGCCATCCCGATCAGCCGCCTGCGTCGGGCCGACGGGGTGCAGGTGCCCGCGGACGCGGTCGCGATCTTTCAGGCCCTGGTCGATCGCCGTGCCGCGCGGGAACCGGTGCAGCGCATCCTGGGCGACTGGGAATTCTGGGGCCTGACCCTGGCCCTGGGTCCGGAAACCCTGATCCCCCGGCCCGACACGGAAACGCTGGTGGAGGCGGTGTTGAAGCGGCGGCCCGACCGACACCATCCCTGGCACATTCTGGATCTGGGCACGGGCACGGGCGCCATCCTGCTGGCCCTGCTGTCTGAATATCGCCAGGCCTTTGGCGTCGGTGTGGACCTGTCGCCCGATGCGGTCGCCGTGGCATGCGGTAATGCGCGATCCCTGGGGCTGCGGGACCGGGCGTCGTTCCTGGCGGGATCGTGGGTGGACGCGGTCGCCAGCCGGTTCGACATCATCGTGTCCAACCCACCCTATATCCCCGATGCAGATATTGCAGGCTTGGCGCCGGAGGTGGCGCGGTTCGAACCCTGGCGCGCGCTGGCGGGCGGTGCCGACGGGCTGGACCCGTATCGCCATCTGGTGCGGGTCCTGCCACCGCTGCTGAAACAGCACGGCATCGTCGGGTTCGAACATGGGGCCGACCAGGGACCGGCCGTTGCCGACCTGATGCGCGCCGCCGGTCTTGCAGAGGTTGCGACCATCCGCGACATGGGCGGGCGCGACCGGGTGACCTTGGGCCAGGCATCAGCGGGGTCGCGTGCGGGTTGACGGGGCCGATGCCCGCTCCCTATCCTGCGTCCGCCCAGAAAGGCCGGCGGATGTACGCCGTGCCGTTGAAGGAGAGGGAAATGTTCAGCCACGTCATTCTCGGTGCCAATGATATGGAGGCATCGAAGGCCTTCTACGATGCGACCCTGGCGGCCCTGGATATCGCCCCCGGGACCACCGATCCCAAAGGCCGGGTCTTCTACCGCAGTCAGGCCGGAATCCTGGGCATTACCAAACCCATCAATGGGGAGCCGGCGACGGGGGCGAATGGCGGCACAGTCGGTTTCGCGGCGTCGTCGCCCGAACAGGTCGATGCCTGGCACGCGGCCGGCATTGCCGCCGGTGGCACCCCCTGCGAGGATCCGCCCGGTATTCGCAGCATGGGCGATCTCAGGCTTTATCTGGCCTATCTGCGTGATCCGGCGGGCAACAAGCTCTGCGCCCTGCACCGCCTGCCCGCATGATAATCATCAGGGGCGGGGGAATTCGTCTCCCGCCCGTGACAAGCCTGTAAAAAAACCTTGGAATGCAAGGCGACTATCGCTAGGGTCCGCAGCGGACGGCAGCAGCGCGTGGGGCGCCTGCCGTGGCAAAGCCCTCGGACCGGGGCTTATGCGTCCCAGGGCAGGGCGATCATTCGCCGCCCGAAAGGTCAAGGCCGATAAAAACGGATAAGACGGGACGACAGGATGTCCGGGGGCTCGAAAAACCAGGGGCCGAGCATATAGCGAATGAGACAGGGACCCAATCAGCGG
>JAIXTS010000466.1 GCA_027483805.1 Azospirillum sp.
ACGCCGCAATATAAATCCGCCCAGGAGCGCCGCCGCGGCTTTGCCGATGGGCTGGCCCGCCATGGCTTGGGCCTTGATCCCGACTTGTCGGTTCAGGGTGCCTACACGTTCGAAAGCGGCCAGGAATGTGCCGAAAAGCTGCTGTCGATGGAGAACCCGCCCACGGCCATTTTCGCCTGTAACGACGAAATGGCCGCTGGCGTCTATCGCATCGCTTATCAGAAGGGCATCACCATTCCCCAGGAACTGACCGTCGTCGGCTTTGACGACAGTCAGTTGGCCCTGCGCATGTGTCCCGCCCTCTCGACGGTGCGCTCCCCTGTCCGCGATATGGGCCGCGTGGCCGCGGAAAAGCTGATCCAGCGCATCGCACAGCCCGACGCCAAACTGCGGGAAACCATCTTCCAGCCGCATCTGGTGGTGCGGGAAAGCAGCGGGCCGGCGCGGTGACCATCTCTGTCGGCCCCCCGCCGGTCGACGATCCTTGTATGGAAACCGGTGTCATCGTAAGATCGGCGACCGAAAACCACCTTCCTAACCTTCAGGAGCCATCCGGTGTCCACCGTCCAGGAAATCGCCCAGCGTTTCGTCGCCGCCCGCCGCGCCGCCACTGCCCTGCCGGATTATCCCGGTACTGTTCCGGATCACCTGACAACGTCCTACGACATCCAAGATGTGGCGCGGGCATTGTGGCCGACGCCGGTGCGCGGATGGAAGATCGGCATGGTGCCGCCGGCCTTCCGCGAAAGGCTGGGGGCGATGCGTCTGGCCGGCCCTGTGTTCGATGGCAATGTCTGGGACTATAGCGAAGGCCAGGTCGTGGACCTGCCCATCATCCCCGGCGGCTTCGCGGCGGTGGAGGGTGAGTTTGTGGTGAAGCTGGGCGCCGACATGCCCGCCGCCGGCCCGGCGGACGAGGCGGAGGCCCGTAGCCTGATCGGCGCCATCCATGCCGGTATCGAACTGGCCGGCAGCCCGCTGGCCACCATCAACAAGCTGGGCCCCACGGTTGTGGTCAGCGATTTCGGCAATAATGCCGGTCTGATCGTGGGCCCGGAACTGACTGGCTGGCAGGATGCGGCGCCGGAGAGCCTGACGGTGGAAACCCGGATTGATGGCGCGGTGATCGGCACCGGCAGCTTTGCAAGCATTCCCGGCACCCCGGTGCAGGCGGTAGCCTTCCTGCTGGCCCATTGTCGGGCACGCGGCATCGCCCTGCCGGCCGGCACCCTGATCACCACAGGCGCGGTCACGGGCATTCACGACATTGCCCTTGGCCAGTCTGCCACTGTGACCTTCGCGCCCGGCGGTGCGATCAAGGTGCGGACGGTGCAGGCCCAGCCGCGCTGATTACCCCGTGCTGCCGAACCGGTAGATGGAGACGTGGCGGTAATGCTGCCCCGGCTCCAGCCGGGCGGTGGGGAAGGCCGGCTGGTTGGGGCTGTCGGGGAATTTCTGCGGCTCCAGGCACAGGGCGTCCGCCTGGCGATACAGCCGGCCGCCCTTGCCCGGTAAGTTCCCTGGCAGGAAATTGCCGGAATAAAATTGCAGCCCGGGTTCCGTGGTGGACAGGTCCAGGGTCCGGCCCGATACCGGATCGGACAGGCGCGCGGCAAAGGATGGGTCCGCCCCGCCGCCGGCATCCAGCACAAAATTATGGTCATAGCCGCGGGCCAGCACCATCTGTGCCTCCCCCGCGTCGCGGATGCGGGCGCCGATGGCCTGGGCTTTGCGGAAATCGAACGGGCCGCCCGCCACCGCGCGCCATTCCCCTGTCGGGATCAGATTGGCATCGACAGGGGTATAGCGGCTGGCCGCCAGGGTCAGCTGGTGACCCAATATGTCCCCCCCCGTGATGGCACCACCCAGGTTGAAATAAGCGTGATTGGTCAGGTTGACCACCGTCGGTGCATCGGTCCTGGCGGTGATTTCCACCGTCAGCACATTCTCGTCATCCAGGTGATAACGGGCGGTGACGTCCAGATTGCCGGGGAACCCTTCCGCGCCGTCCGGGCTGCGGCAGGTGAAAACAGCGTCGGACGGGTTGTGGCTGGCCAGGGTCCAGGCAATAAGGTCCAGACCCTTCACGCCCCCATGCAGGCAGTTTGGTCCGTCATTGCAAGGCGTCTGGAAGGTTTTGCTGTCCAGATCGAACCGTCCGCCCGCGATACGGTTGGCATAACGCCCGACAATCGCCCCCAGGAAGGTGCGGTTGGAGAGATAGGTCGCCAGATCATCATGACCCAGGACGATATCGGCCAGTTCGCCGTCACGGTCCGGCATCCACAACGCCTGCAGGCTGGCGCCCAGCCCGATCAGGCGGGCGGCGGCCCCGCCCTTGTTGACCAGCGTGACCCATTCCACCGGGCTCCCGTCCGGCATTGTTCCGAACAGGCCACGTTCGGCGATGGTGGGAAGGGGGGCGGCACTGGGCATGGGGAACCTCGGGCTTGATCGGTGCGCATTCATAGGTGGATTAGTAAGACTAATCAAGCAAGCAGCCTGCTCTTTGCTGGATTTATCATATAAAATAGTCTATCCAGGCATCCCCTGTCTCGGCCCTTTGAGGAACGCCCATGTCCCGCATCCGGATCGGTCTGGTTGGTATCGGCAAGATCGCCCGTGACCAGCACCTTCCTGTCATCGCTGCCAACCCGGACTATGACTTGACCGCCGTGGCCAGCCGGCATGGGCGCGTGGAGGGGGTGGAGAATTTTGACAGTCTGGAGGCGCTGCTGGCCGGGGGTGGCGATGTCGATGCCATCAGCCTGTGTACCCCGCCGCAGGCCCGCCACGCCCTGGCACGCCGCGCCCTGGAGGCGGGCAAGCATGTGATGCTGGAAAAGCCGCCGGGTGCCACCCTGACGGAAGTGTACGATCTGATTGATCTGGCCCGCGCGAAGGGTCTGGCCCTGCTGGCCACCTGGCATTCGCGCTATGCCCCGGCGGTGGAGCCGGCGCGTGTGTGGCTGGCGGGCAAGAAGCTGCTGCGCGTGCATGTCTCCTGGAAGGAGGATGTGCGCCACTGGCATCCGGGTCAGGAATGGATCTGGGCGCCGGGCGGCCTCGGTGTGTTCGATCCCGGCATCAATGCCCTGTCGATCATCACCCATCTGCTGCCCAATGCCCTGATCGTGGACAAGGCGACGCTGGAGGTTCCGGCCA
This sequence comes from Azospirillum sp., assembly GCA_027483805.1. Lineage (GTDB taxonomy): Bacteria > Pseudomonadota > Alphaproteobacteria > Azospirillales > Azospirillaceae > Niveispirillum. The sequence continues at coordinate 3,166 of JAIXTS010000466.1, forward strand.
ACCGCCAAGCACCGATCGCGGCGACGCTGGAGATGCATGACCATCAAGGCCTGCCGGTCACGGCAGAGTTCGACTGGCGGCAGACCGGGCCGCAGACCTGGGACATCATCATCGAAACCGACCAGGGCACCCTGACCCTGTCGCGCGGTGGGGCGGTGATGAGCATTGATGGCGTCGCCCAGATTGAACAGAAGGAGCAGGAATACGCCAATCTCTACGCCCTGTTCGCGCGTCTGGTCGCTGAACGCCGTGTGGAGGCCGATCTGGCGCCGCTGCGCATCGTGGCCGATGCCTACATGCTGGGCCGGTGGGTGCGCGTGGAGGATTTCGTCGAGTAGAGAAGGGGTTACGCCCGGTCAAACCCCGACTGGATGACAGCCCGCATGGCTTCTGCCGCGGCCGCCGCGTCGCGCGCCTCAATGGCGTCGACGATGGCAGCGTGGGCGGCCACGACCTGTGCCTGCAGGTCCGGGCTGTCGATGGGGGAGGTGAGGGAGAAGGAGGCCAGCAGCGCCACCTCGATCACCGCCGCGAAGGACCGCATCATCGGATTGCCCGACGCGCTGCCCACCGCCACATGGAAATCCAGATCGGCATGGGCAAAGCTGCGCTGGTCATGGCCCGCATCCCCCATCACCGTCAGACAGCGGCGCAGTTCCGCAATGTCCTCGGCGGTGCGGCGCAGGGCAGCCAGCGACGCCGCCTGTGGTTCCAGGGCAGTGCGCACCTCCACCAGATGCCGGCGCAGGGTCTCATCCAGCCCCTGGCTGACCTTCCAGGACAGGACGTCGGAATCGAAATAGTTCCAGTGGATCGGGTCCTGCACGCGGGTTCCCACCCGCGTCTTGGAAATCAGCAGCCCCTTGGCTGACAGGGTCTTCAACACCTCCCGCAGGGCGGTGCGGGAGATGCCGAAGCGTGACAGCAGCGCCGGTTCCGGCGGCAGGTTGGCACCGGGCGCATGCACGCCGGTCAGAATCTCCAGGCCTAACGTGCGGACGATCTGTTCATGGTTCGACAGCGGACGGTCAGCGGCCCAGCGGGCAAGAGACATATTCTACCCCGTGCGCCCGGTGGGAGCGGAGAATTGCAGGATCAGGCGTTGCAGCCCTATAAATATGAACAAAAGCATGCCAATGGCAATCTTCGTCCACCAGGAGGAAAGGCTGCCGTCAAAGGTGATCCAGGTCAGGATCAAGCCCTGGATCAGCACGCCGATGAGAGAGCCTGCCATGCCCCCCACCCCGCCCGACAGCAAAGTACCGCCAATCACCACCGCTGCGATGGCGTCCAGCTCTACCCCCACACCGGTCAGGGCATAACCGGACCGGGTGTAGAGCGAGAAGATGATGCCGGCCAGGGCCGCCATGGTGCTGGAGACACCATAGACCAGGATGGTGGTGCGGGCCGTATCGATGCCCATCAGGCCGGCAAAGCGGGCATTGCCACCCAGTGCATAGACCTTTAGCCCCGCCCGTGTGAAATGCAGCAGTACCCCGCCCGCCACAAAGGCCAGCAGCATCAGAAGGGCGATCAGGCCCAGGCGCCCGCCGCCGGGTAGGGACAACGAAAGGCCTGACAGGGTCTGATAGAATTCATGGCGCACGGGAATGCTGTCCGTGGATAGCAGCAGGGCGGCCCCGCGCGCCAGGAACATGGCCGTCAGGGTCACGATGAAGGGCGGGGCCTTCAGCCAATGGATGGCGGCCCCGATGCCACAGCCGAACAGCGCACCGCCCACCAGCACGATGGTGAAGGAAGTGAGCGGGTGCAGGCCCGCCCCCTCAATCATCACCGCCAGGGCAATGGTCGTGAAACCCATGACCGCCCCCACCGACAGGTCGATACCGCCCGACAGGATGACAAAGGTCATGCCCACGGCCAGCACGCCCAGAAAGGCATTGTCGGTCAGCAGATTGCCGATGACCCGGCTGCTCAGCATCGCCGGATACTGTATCGCGCACAGGGCATAGAGCAGGATAAAGACGCCCAGCGTTGCGAGCAGCGGCAGGGTGCGGGCATTGATGCGCATCATGCCGTGCCCCTTCGCGTCAGACGGGCCGTCAGGCGCGCAATGGCCGGTTGGCAGGCGGGTGACTGCACCACCAGGACCAGGGCGATGACCAGTGCCATCAGCAGCAGGTTCAATTCCGGGGGCAGGCCGGCGCGCAGGATGCAGGTGCGCATGCCCTGCAAAATGATGGCGCCCAGGACCGACAGGCCGATGCTGAAGCGTCCGCCATAAAGGCTGGTGCCGCCGATGACAACAGCCAGGATGGCGTCCAGTTCCAGCCACAGGCCGGCATTATTGGCATCGGCCCCCCGGATGTCAGCGGCGGCGATCAGCCCGGCCAGGGCCGCCATCAGGCCCGACCAGACATAGACCCCGATCAGGATGCCGGGGGCGGGCACACCGGCCAGCCGGGCGGCACGGGGACTGGTCCCCACCGCCTCCACAAACGGGCCCAGGGCGGTGGCGCGGACCAGAAGGCCCGTGATGATGGCGGCGGCCAATGCGATCAGGACGGGCAGGGGCAGGCCCAGCAGTGTCGCCGAACTGACGCCCGCCAAGCCGTCATCGGTGAAGGTCAGGACACGGCCCTGGGTGATCATCTGCGCGATACCCCGACCCGCCACCATCAGGATCAGGGTGGCGACGATCGGCTGTATGCGGAAGATCGTGACCAGGACCCCATTCCACAGGCCGCAGGCCAGACCGGTGCCCAGGGCCGCCAGCACCGCGACAGGCCAGGCATGGCCGGCATTGACGCTGGCGGCGGCAACGGCCCCGGCGATGGCCATCACGGCCCCCACCGACAGGTCGATGCCGCGCGTGGCGATGACGGGCGCCATGCCGATGGCCAGCAGCATGACGGGCGCGCCACGGTTCAGGATATCGATGATGCCGCCGAACAGCCGCCCATCCACCAGCCTTAGCTCCAGGAACCCCGGCGCCACCAGCATATTGGCCAGCAGGACCAGGGCCAGCAGAACCAGCCGCGACCGGGCCGCCATGAACCAGCCGGTCATGCCGCCCGTCCCGACGGCGGCATCTCCACCGGCGTTACGATGGCATCGATGATGGCGGCCGGGGTGACATCCCCGCCCGTCAGCATGCCGGCCTGACGGCGTTCGCGCATCACCATGACCCGGTCGGCATAGGCGGCGACTTCCTCCACCTCCGACGAGATGACGTAAAGCGCCATACCCTCGTCCCGCAATTTTTCCAGCAACAGGATGATCTCCGCATGCGCGCCGACATCAATGCCGCGCGTCGGTTCGTCCAGGATCAGCAGGCGCGGGTTGGTGGCCAGCCAGCGGGCCAGCAGCGCCTTCTGCTGATTGCCGCCCGACAGAAGCTGGATTGGCTTTTCCGCGTCGGGCGTGCGGATATTCAGCAACTTGATAAAGGTGTCGGCCAGTTCCCGCTGTCGGGCCAGCGGCAGCCGCTTCATCCACCCCTGACGGGCCTGCAGCGCCAGCACGATATTTTCCCGGATCGACAGGTCAGGCACGATCCCGTCCAGCTTCCGGTCTTCCGGGCAAAAGCCGAAGCCTAAGCGGATGGCATCGCGCGGCCCTTTCAGCGTGACCGGTTCGCCATCAACGACGATCTGCCCGCTATCGGCCCGTTCCGCCCCGAACAGCAGCAGCGCCGTTTCCGTGCGGCCCGAGCCCAACAGGCCGGCCACGCCCAGCACGTCGCCTTGTCGTATCTCTGCGCTGAACGGTGCTACCAGATGCCGTTTGCCCAGGCCTTTCACGTTTATGAACGGCGCCCCCGGTTCGCGCGCGGCATGGCGCTGCAAGTGGCCGTCGCCGCTCGGCAGCTTGCCCAGCATCATCGCGACAAGGTCCAGGCGCGGCAGGTCCGCCGTCCGGCGTTCGCCCACCAGTTTCCCGCCGCGCAGCACGGTAATGCGGTCGGTCACCGCATAGACCTGGTCCAGGAAATGGGTGACGAACAGCACTGCCATGCCCGACCCCGCCAGTTCGCGCATCACGCGGAACAGCACCGCCACCTCTGCGCTGTCCAGGCTGGCTGTCGGTTCATCCAGGATCAGGACACGCGCCGACATGTCGACGGCGCGCGCAATGGCGATCAGTTGCTGGACAGCCGTGGAAAAGGCCGACAGCGGCTGGGCCGGATCAATGGACAGGCCGAAGCGCGACAGCAATGTCGCCCCGTCCCGCCGCATCCGCGCCCGGTCGACCAGACCGAACCGTGTCGGCTCCCGCCCCAGATAGATATTCTCCGCCACCGACAGGTTGGGCAGCAGGGTAATCTCCTGATAGACGGCGACAATGCCGCTGGCCGTCGCGTCTGCCGGGCTTCTGGGGCGCACATCGCGCCCGTCCAGCTGGATCGACCCGGCCTCCATCGGTTGCGCCCCGGTCAGCAGGTTGATCAGGGTGGATTTGCCCGCCCCGTTCTCCCCCAACAGCGCATGGATTTCCCCAGTGCGCAGGGTCAGATCCACCCCGTCCAGGGCCCGCACACCGGGATAGGTGCGCGTCAGGCCGCGTGCGGCCAGCAGCAATGCCGCCCGATCTGCCATCAGTACAGGTCCTTGCGCCGCTCATACTCCGCTGCGGCCGTATCGGGCAGGTACAGGGTGGACGGCGTCTGCACCCATTTCGGCGGGACCGTTCCGTCCTTCTTGTAAGCGGCCAGCAAATCATAGGCGCGGCTGGCCATGTCGGGCGTCAGTTCGACGGTGGCATTGGCATCGCCATCGGCCATGGCCTTGAAGATATCGGGCACGGCGTCGATGGAGACGGCCAGGATGTCGCTGCCGGGCTTCAGGCCGGCTTCCTTCATGGCCTGGATGGCGCCGATCATCATGTCGTCATTATGGGCATAGACGGCGCAGATGCTACCGGGCGCTTCGGCCTTGATGAAGCCTTCCATCACCTCCTTGCCCTTGGCGCGGGTGAACTCGCCGGACTGGGTGCGGACGATCTGCACATTGGCGGCGCTGGAAATCCCTTCCTCAAAGCCCTTCTTGCGGTTGGCGACCAGGGAGGCGCCGATGGTGCCCTGGATCTCCACGACGCGGCAATCCCGGCCCGCCAGCGTCGAAACCAGCCAGCGGCCCGCCACACGCCCTTCCTCCACCGTGTCGGAGGTCACGGCGGACAGGTACAGGCTGGGGTCGGCAGTGTCGATCTGCCGGTCCAGCAGGACCACAGGGATACTGGCGGCTTTCGCCTCGCCCAGCACCTCATCCCAGCCGGACGAGATGACAGGGGCCAGCAGGATGGCGTCCACGCCTTGGGCGATGAAGGACCGGATGGCCTTGATCTGGTTGGCCTGCTGCTGCTGCGCGTCGGAAACTTTCAGATTGATGCCGCGCTTTTCCGCTTCCGACTTGGCCAGCTTGGTTTCCGCCGC
>JAIXTS010000435.1 GCA_027483805.1 Azospirillum sp.
AAGCTGAACGGGGCCAGCGGCGCCTCCGTGCGGCGGATCAGACGGCAGGGGAAAAGGAAGCCCGGCACACCGGCATCCGACAGGCTGCCATAGACGCCGTCATTGATGAACAGCTCGTCCGACCCGCGGCGACGTTCCACCTGCACCACGACGGAACCGCCGGCGGCCACCAGGGCGCGGCCCGGTTCGCACCAGATCCGCGTGCTGGCGGGCAGGTTCAGGGCGGCGATGCCCCGGGCGATCTCGTCCATGTAGAGCGTCAGGTCGGGCGGGTCCATGTCCGGATAGGCCACGGGAAAGCCGCCACCGACATCCAGAACGTCGATGGAAACCCCGGCGGCATCAATCACCCGGCCCGCCAGGTCCAGCGCGCGGCCATAGGCGGCGGGCTCCAGCATCTGGCTGCCGACATGGAAGCACAGGCCGACCCGCGCACCGACGCTGCGGGCGCGGCGCAGCAGGCTGACAGCCTCATCAAACTGCGCGCCGAACTTGCCCGACAGATCATAGGCGGCCTTGCCCTTGGGCATGGAAAGCCGGATGAACAGGCCCAGGTCGGTTGCGTTGCCCGTGACGGCCAGGATCTTCTCCAACTCTTCCATGCTGTCCAGCGAGAAGTCGCGCACGGCATAGTCGTTATAGGCCTTGGCGATGGCGGCCCGATTCTTCACCGGGTGCATGTAATGGATCTGCGCATCGGCAAACATCTGCCGCACCACGCGGATTTCCGCCGGCGAGGCGCAGTCGAAATGCCGGATGCCGCCCTGGTGCAGGGCGCGCAGGAAGGACGGGTCGGGATTGCACTTCACGGCATACAGCACATCGCCATTGCCGCCCGTGACCTGGGCAAACAGGTCCAGGAAGCGACCCGCCGTGGCGCGCAGGGTGGCAGGGCGGATACAATGCATGGGCTCCGCCGGTTCCAGCCTTGCCACCATCTGGTCAACGCTGGGCAGGCGGGGCGCACTGCTGCGGCCAGCGGCGCGGCGCAGGGGGGCGACGGCGGTGCGGAAACGGACCTGGGCCATGGAACGAAGCCTCCGGGGACAATACCCCATGCCACCCAGTCTCGCCGGTCAAGGGGCGCAGAACAGGGCGGGAATATGAAATGATCGCGGCAGCGGTACGGACCGGCCAACCGGATGGTGCGGGGAAAATCGGGGTCTGGTGCCGCGTCGTGATTGCCGGGTCATTCAAGACCGCAAAGCGTCAACGGACGAAGCGAACCAGTGGGGTCCTTACCGGACCATGCCTTTACGGCGGGAAACGGCGTTCATGTGACTATCCCTCTCGGGGTACCGGCCCACTTTTATGACCGGTGCTGCCAAAAAGGACGCCTGACGTCGTTGCATGGCGCAAAAGGCCAGGGGCACGTGCGGGTGCGTCGTGGACATAGCTTATCCATGCGAACGCCCGTTCGTGCAAGGGCTTGTTGCACTGCGGTCCGCATGGCTGGTTTCCCCCCTGTGCGGGCCGGGCCTGGGTGCCCATATGCTGTGCATGCGCAAAGCGATTTTTATGTCCGCACTGGCTGCCCTGTCCCTGTTGTGCCCCTTGGCGGGGGCGCAGGAAAACCCGCTTCTGTCCCCACCACCCGGCCTGCCGGGACTGCCCGCCGGACCCAGCCCGCTGGACGCCGAACGCGGCCGGGCGCAGGCCGACAGCTTGCGGAACGGGGCCGACCTGTCGCTGACGCCGGCGCCGGACCCGATGGAGCGGCGCGACGCCGACGCCCTGCGCCTGGATGCCGACCGCGCCCTGCGCGCGCTTCAGGACCCGCAGCCGCCCACCCCCTCCCTTCCTGCTATTGACGGCCCACCGGCCCCCCGCATCGATCCGCCGGAACCGCGTATTTCCCACGGGCGGAAGCAGGGTGCGCCGACGCCCGCCCAATCCTCGCCTGTGCCCGACCGCAAGCCCGCCCCGCCCGGCCCTTGACGATTGTCCCCGATTGCTGTTGTTGACGGGCAGCAGCAGCGGAACCGGTCCCATGATCCCCATTACCCCCCATATCGCCATCGACGAGGAGGAGATCGAGGAGAGCTTCCTGCGCGCCGGTGGTCCGGGCGGGCAGAATGTCAATAAGGTGGAAACGGCAGTTCAGCTGCGGTTTGACGTCGCCAACTCTCCCACCCTGCCCGAATGGCTGAAACAGCGGGTGCGCGGCGTGGCGGGGCGCAAGCTGACGGCGGACGGGGTTCTGGTGCTGGTGGCCCAGGCCCATCGCAGCCAGGAACGCAACCGGGAGGATGCCAAGGCAAGGCTGGTGGAAATCCTGGCCAAGGCGGCAGAACGGCAGGCGCCGCGCCGGCCCACGCGGCCCACCCTGGCGTCGAAGACCCGCCGGCTTGACGCAAAAACCACCCGGTCGGGGGTGAAGAAGATGCGCGGCAAAGTGGACATGGATTGACCCCCGTGATCTTCGCGTGACAGGCCCCTGACCGTTCGCATTACCCCTTTGCGTTATAGGGGACCCGTGTCTTAATGCGTTCACATGCACCGGAGCGTTTCCGGCATGGTTTCCAGGCCCCGGCTCCCAATGTCGAAATTCACCCGCTCCGGCGGTGCCTCCAGCGTCGATCTCAGCCGCGTGGCGATCCAGAAATCGCCGTCGCTGCTGGATGAACGGCTGGGCGTCTATCGCAACAAGATCGCGCAGAATGAAATCGACGTGATGCTGAAGCAGCATCAGGCCTTTGTCGAACAGCG
>JAIXTS010000078.1 GCA_027483805.1 Azospirillum sp.
TCCGACATCTGCTTCCCCGATGTTAAATGATATATTTATAGATCAATATGCGGATCAGCGCTAAACTCGGCAATCGGAAAGCAAAGCGATCGGAAAGAATTTCGCATAGGCAGCGTCCACGCCCCGAACGCGGGCAGCCCCATCCCCTGGAAGCGCCTTGTTGCAGCGTTTTATGATATAATATTATACCAATCAACCACGGGCTATGGTGTCCTGACAGGCGAAGCCAGACCATGTCGGGCGCATCAAAGCCGTCCTTGTGCGAAAGCGCGAACACGCTGATAAAGCGGTGACAGTTTCTTGCCCGTTCAACCCGGATGGAGTTCCATGGACCAGCCGACCACCTTTTTGGGCCTGAGCCCCGACCAGCTGGACCATGGGGCACCCACACCGCTGTACCACCAGATCTATCTGGTCCTGCGCGAGAAGATCCGCAGCGGTGAATTCCCCGCCAATTCGGTGATGCCGGGCGAACAGGAACTGTCAAAACTGTTCGATGTCTCCCGAATCACGGTGAAGCGGGCGCTGAATGAACTGGCAGCGCATGATCTGGTCAGCCGCCATCGCGGGCGCGGTACCGTGGTCACCCCGTCCGCCACCTTGCCGCAGGTCCATGGCAGTTTCGACAACCTGATCGACAGCTTGAAGACCCTGGGCCTGGAAACACAGGTGGAGGTGCTGGAACTGTCCGACATGCCCGCACCGCCAACCGTGGCCAATTTTCTGGACCTGGAACCGGGGGCAGAGGTGCAGCGCGGGGTGCGCCTGCGCAAACTGGCGGGAGAGCCGTTCAGCTACCTCATCCAATATATGCCCGCCGATGTCGCCGCCCGCATCAGCCGCGCCGACATGGAGACGGTGCCCATGCTGGTCCTGCTGGAACGGGCCGGCGTGACGCCGTATGAGGCGGAACAATGGATCACGGCGGTCGCCGCCGAACCGCATATCGCCGCCGCACTTGACCTGGCCACCGGCGCCCCGCTGTTGCGGGTGGAGCGCGTGATGCGCGACAAGTCGGGCCGGGCGGTGCAGCTGATCTACACCCATTACCGCCCCGATCGGTTCAAATACCATATGCGGTCGAATCGCAAGGGCGGCAGCAACTGGCGGACAGAGGGGTAAAGACCTTCCCGCCCAGCGGAAATGGAAACAATGTCCGACAAAGTCATCCTGCGCCGTGACGATCACGGCGTCGGCCGCCTGATCCTGAACCAGCCGGCCAAGCGCAACGCCCTGTCCCAGGAAATGTGGCAGCTGGTGCCCGTGCGTCTGGCCGAAGCCGCCGCCGATCCCGCCATCCGGGTGCTGCTGGTCCAGGGGGCGCAGGGCACCTTTGCCGCCGGGGCCGATATTTCAGAGTTCGAGGCCGCCTACGCCACCCGTGAAAGCACCGCCCTCTATGCCGCCGACATCGCCCGCGCCATGGATGGGCTGGCGGATTTTATCAAACCGACCATCGCCCTGATCCAGGGCGCCTGTGTGGGCGGCGGTCTGGGTCTGGCCCTGTCCTGCGACCTGCGTTTTGCCGCGTCGGACGCGCGCATGGGCATCACGCCCGGCAAGCTGGGGCTGGTCTATCCGCTGGGCGACACAAAACGGCTGGTGCAGGCCGTGGGGCCCAGCCACGCCAAGGACCTGCTCTATACGGGGCGTCTGCTGACCGCGGATGAGGCGCTGTCCATGGGCCTGGTCAACCGGGTGGCTGCGCCCGATGTGGTGGAAGCCGCCGTTCTGGACCATGCCGCCCAGATCAATGCCGCCAGCCAATATTCCGCCCGCGCCACCAAACGCATGATCAACCGCGTGCTGGCCGGACAGGTCGTGGACAGCCCCGAGACGGTGGCGGAATTCCTGGACGCCATTGAGGGTGAGGATTTTGTGGAAGGCCGCAACGCCTTCCGCGACAAGCGCAAGCCCGTCTTCACCTTCGGGTGACCTCCCCCCATCGATGAGGCGATGACGCCGCTCCGGTCACGGGGGCGGTGATGGGGGCTGTGCGCCAACGCATCCCCCCTTGTGACCCCCGAAATAACGCGGCGGCGGCACCAATCCGCCTTGACGGACATCGCTTTTGCCCTAATATGTCCGGACAAATAAAGATCGAGGATCACGATGGCGGAACGCTCCTTGTTGTTCGTGCCCGGTTCCCGGCCCGAGAGATTTGGCAAGGCTTTGGCCGCCGGGGCCGACATCACCTGCATTGATCTGGAAGATTCAGTGGCCCCCACCGGCAAGGCGGCGGCGCGGGCCGCCGCCCTGTCCTTCATCGCTGAACAGGGTGCGCCCGATCACCTGTGGCTGCGCATCAATCCGGTGCGCAGCGCCGTGGGTCTGGCCGATCTGCTGGCCGTTCTGGATAGTCCGGCCGGACCCCGCACCCTGATGCTGCCAAAATTGTCGGACCCGTCCGACCTGGACTTCCTGGCAGAGGTGCTGGGGGACCGCCCCCTCTGCCTGGTCCCGCTGATCGAAACGGCGGCGGGCCTGCGTCAGGCGGCATCCATCGCCCGTGGCCCCCGCGTCACGGCGATGCTGTTCGGCGCGGTGGACCTGTCGGCGGAACTGGGCTGCGGGCTGGAGTGGGAACCGCTGCTGTTTGCCCGTTCCACCCTGGTTACGGCGGCCGCAGAGGGCGGGGTCGGCCTGTTCGACGTGCCCTCTATCGATGTCGCGGACACTGACGGCTTGCGCGGTTCCACCGCCCGCGCCAAGGCGCTGGGCTTTACGGGCCGGGCCTGTATCCACCCGTCACAGGTGGCGGTGGTGAACGAACTGTTCACACCGACAGAGGCCGAGATCGCCCGGGCCAACCGCGTGGTGGACGCCTTTGCACAGGCGGGCGGCGGTGTGGCTCTGCTGGATGGAAAACTGATCGAAATGCCCGTGGTGCGGGCGGCGCGGCGTGTGCTGGCCGCCGCCGGACGATAAAGGAACACACGATGGTACAGAACTGGAAAGAAGTCGGTCCCAACCGTTATCGCGAGACGTTCGGCCGCTATTTCGAGGATTTTAATGTCGGCGATGTCTATGAGCATCGCCCCGGCAAGACCGTCACCGAATATGACAATCACCTGTTCACGCTGCTGACGCTGAACACCCATCCGATGCATTTCGATACCGAATTCGCCAAGGCCAGCGAGTTCAAGCAGAACCTGGTGGTCAGCCCCTATACGCTGGCCCTGCTGATCGGCATGAGCGTGACGGATGTGTCGCAGAAGGCCATCGCCAATCTGGGCATGGACGAGGTGAAGTTCAGCGCGCCCGTGTTCCATGGCGACACGCTCTATGGCGAAAGCGAAGTGCTGGCCAAGCGCGCATCCGAAAAGCGGCCCAATCAGGGCATCGTCACCATCCTGACCCTGGGCAAGAACCAGAACGGCGTCACCGTCTGTTCGTTCAAGCGCAACATGCTGATCCCCTTCCGTGGCCATGCCGTGGAAGACCGGGTCGACCATTATTGAGACCAATCCGCCAAAGGTTTGACCTTTGGCGGATTGGAGGCTGGCGACCGCCAGCCCGGCGCACATGCGCCGAAAGCCCAAGGGCGCGGACGCGCCCGCCCGGCGTTTGAGGGAACACGAAATCTCCCTGGATCGGTCACGACCCAGGGAGATTGGTATAATCCAAACGGGAGCCGACAGACATGACCACGCCCCATCCCGGCATCCACGCCGATGACGAAGCCGCGATCCTGGACAGCATCGAGCGCTGGCTGGCCCGTGAAGTCCGCCCCGTGGCGGACAAGCTGGAACATGACGATATCTACCCGACCCAGCTGGTCGAGCAGATGAAGGATCTGGGCCTGTTCGGCGCCACGATCAGCCCGGAATATGGCGGGCTTGGCCTGCCGGCCAAGACCTATACCCGCATTGTCAGCCTGATCGCCGAAACCTGGATGTCGCTGACCGGCATCTTCAACAGCCATATCATGATGGCCACGGTGGTGGAGAAGTTCGGGACCGAAGCGCAGAAGCACTATTGGCTGCCGAAATTCTGTTCAGGCGACATCCGCGGTGGCCTGGGCCTGACAGAGGCCGATGCCGGCACCGATCTGCAGGCCATCCGCACCCGTGCGGTCCGCACCGATCACGGCACCTATATCGTCAACGGCACCAAGACCTGGATCTCCAACGGGATCGAGGGCGGGGCCGTGGCGCTGCTGGTCAAGACAGACCCCGAGGCGCAGCCGCGCCACAAGGGCATGACCATGCTGATCGCGCCCAAGATCGATCCCGATACCGGCAAGCGCCATGAAGGCTTCCGTACCGGCAAGAAGCTGGAAAAGATGGGCTATAAGGGCATCGACAGTGCCGAGCTGATCTTTGAGGATTATGAGCTGGATGCCGAGCGGCATCTGGTGGGCGGGGTGGAGGGCAAAGGCTTCCACATGGCGGTGGGCGGTCTGGAGCTGGGCCGCATCAACATCGCCGCCCGCGCCGTGGGTATCGCGCGCCGCGCGCTGAAGGAAAGCGTGGCCTATGCCCAGACACGGCGGACCTTCGGCAAGCCCATCGGGGAGCATCAGGCCATCCAGTTGAAGCTGGGCGAGATGGCGACCAAGGTGCGGGCCGCCGAACTGCTGGTCCAGGACGCGGCGGCCGCTTATGACCGGGGCGAACGCTGCGACATGGAAGCCGGCATGGCCAAGTATTTCGCCTCTGAGACGGGGGTCGAGGTCACGCTGGAGGCCATGCGCATCTTCGGCGGCTACGGCTATTCCAAGGAGTATCCGATCGAGCGCCTGTATCGCGACGCCCCCCTGATGTGCATAGGCGAAGGCACGAACGAAATGCAGCGCATCATCATCGCCAAGCAGCTGATCGCGCGTCATCCGGTGTAAGCCGAACGCCTGCCCCCTTCTCTAACCGTCATCCCCGCGAAAGCGGGGACCCAGCGTCAAGGCGCGATTAGCGCCGATATGACTCTGTGCTTGCGTGAGTCATATCGCGGCAGACGCCGCTCATGCTGGGTCCCCGCTTTCGCGGGGATGACGGAAGAGAAGCCCCCTCCCCCAACGGAGAACCCCCGTCCATGACACGCCCCCTTTCCGGCATCCGCGTCATCGCGGTGGAGCAATATGGCGCCGGGCCTTATGGCAGCATGCTGCTGGCCGATCTGGGTGCCACGGTGATCAAGGTGGAGAACGCCGCCACGGGTGGGGATGTCTCCCGCGCCACGGGACCGCATTTCCTGGGCGACCAGGACAGTCAGTTCTTCCAGACCTTTTCCAAGGGCAAACAGTCGGCCAGCATCGACCTGAAAAGCCCGGAAGGTCGCGCCGCCTTCAATGAGTTGCTGGCGGGCGCCGATGCCCTGATCAACAATCTGCGCGGCGACCAGCCGAAAAAGCTGGGCCTGACCTATGACGCCGTGAAGGATATCAATCCGCGTCTGGTCTGCGCGCACCTGTCGGCCTATGGGCGCGGCAACAGCCGGGAGACCTGGCCCGGTTACGATTACCTGATGCAGGCCGAAGCCGGCTTCATGGGCCTGTCGGGAGAACCGGATGCCCCGCCGACCCGGTTGGGCGTGTCCATGGTCGATTTCATGACCGGCACCATGATGGCGCTGGGCACGGTGTCGGCCATCTTAGGCGCCAAGGCCACAGGCGTGGGCTGTGATGTCGATGTCGCGCTGTTTGACACCGCACTCCATCAGCTCTCCTACCCCGCCACCTGGTATCTGAATGCCGGGGATCAGGTCAGCCGCCTGCCGCGCGGGGCGCACCCCAGCATCGCCCCCAGCCAGTCCTTCAAGACCAGAGATGGCTGGGCCATGCTGATGTGCCAGACCCCGAAATTCTGGGAAGAGTTCTGCCGTCGCGCCGGCCGGATCGATCTTCTGGACCGCCCGGAATTTAAGGATATCCCCGCCCGCCGCGTGAACCGGCAATTGCTGTCCGACACGCTGGATGAGGTGCTGTCGACCCGGACGACGGCCGAATGGCTGTCGATCCTGGGCGGGCATGTGCCGTTTGCGCCCATCACCAGCCTGGATCAGGCGCTGGACAATCCGTTCGTGGCGGAGATCGGGATGGTGGAGACGGTGGAGCATCCGGATGCGACGGATGGGCGGCTTCGCCTTCTCTCCTCCCCCATCCGCATCAATGGCGCGCGGCCCCAGGGTCTGCGCGCGCCCAAGCTGGGGGAGATGGGGGAATGAAGCTGGAGGGGATCAAGGTTCTGGACCTGTCGGCCTTCCTGCCGGGTCCGCACATGACCATGATGATGGCCGACCATGGCGCCGACGTGATCATGGTCGAACCCGCCAATGGTACCGGCGAGCCGACGCGCGAGATCGGGCAGAAGACGGGGGACGGGGTTACTGTCTGGTTCCGCAATATCGGGCGCGGCAAGCGCTCGGTGGCCCTGAACCTGAAGGACCCGGCCGACCACGCGATATTCATGGAACTGGCGAAGGACGCTGACGTTGTTGTGGAGGCGTTCCGTCCCGGCGTGGTGAAACGGCTGGGCGTGGATTACGACGCCGTGCGCGCCGTCAATCCGGGCGTGGTCTATTGTTCCATCTCCGCCTTCGGCCAGTCGGGCAAATATGCGCACAAGCCGGCCCATGACATGACGGTGCAGGCGCTGGCGGGGCTGGTCGATTTCAACCGGGGACTGACAGATGACAAGCCGGCCAGCCCCAACATGCCCGTGGCCGACATGGCCGCCAGCCTGATGGCCTTTTCCGGTGTGCTGATGGCGCTTCTGCGCCGGGCGACGACCGGCAAGGGCGATTATGTCGACCTGTCCATGTTCGATGCCGCCCTGGCCTGGACCCCCAATGTCACCGGCCCCGTCTTTGCCGAAGATCGCCATCCGCCGGTTAAGCATATGCGCAGCTTCGGCGGGTCGGCCATGTACCATATCTATGAAACGGCGGACGCCCGTTTCCTGGTGCTGGGCGGGTCGGAGATCAAGTTTGCCGAAAATCTGCTGACGGCGCTGGGCCGGCCGGACCTGCTGCCCTTTGCCAGGAAGCCGCCGGGGCCGGAGCAGGAACCGCTGCGCGCCTTTTTCAAGGAAACCTTCGCCACACGCAGCCTGTCGGACTGGCAGGACTTCCTGCGCTTGGTGGATTGCTGCTGGGCACCGGTCCGCAGCCTGAAGGATACGTTCGACGATCCGTTCGTGGCGGAACGCGGCATGGTGCTGCGCGATGCGGAAGGCTATCGCCATATCGGCGTGCCCATCCGCTTTGCCGAGGAGCCGGCCCAGCCGCGCTTCGACCTACCCGCCTTTGGGGACAAGTCGGCGCGCTGGGGCCGCGGGGATTAACCCGCCATCGCCATGGCCCGCCAGGCCCGCTCCAGGATGGGCGCGGCCTTCAGCCAGCACCAGGCTTCAGCCTGCAACCGCGCGGGATCGGGCAGCAGCCCGTCCCCCAGGGCGAACAGATGGGCATCGCGCGCCTGCTGCCACGCCGCCAGCAGGTAACCGCCACCCTCGCTGGGGCGCAGGTCGGGGGGGGATGCCGTCAGGCCGGGATGTAGGGTCAGTCCGGTGATCAGCCCCGGATGCCGTTTGGCCAGCGCCCGCGCCACATGGCCGCCATAGCCCCAGCCTTCCACCCTGCCCGTCCAGCCCCGCGTCGACAGCAGGCCCGCCACGGCATCGGCAACCGCCCCGATATCACCGGGGTCGGCAACCCTGTCGCTGTCCCCCATGCCGGGCAGGTCCGGCGCCAGCCAGGAACCCGGACCCGGCGGCGGCAGCAGGGCGGCGGCCCCGCCCAGATCATGCAGGCGCAGAACAGGGTCCCCCTGCCCGCCCGCCCGCCACGCCAGACCCTCGGTCACGCCGCGTTCAGCAAAGGCCGGCGGCGGCGGTGCCGCGATGTCGGGCAGGTGACGGCACAGGAAATCCGTGATGACACCATAGGCCGCCGCACGGTCGGGCGCCGTTCCCGCCGTCACGCCCTGGGGAAGGGCCGGCAATTTGGACAGGTAGCGGACCAGCGGATCATCCTGGGCGATAAACAGCAGGGCCGGCACCGACAACGACGCCATGTCGCCGGCCGGGCGGTAGGAAAGGGCCGCCCCATAGCCGGCACGGTAATGGTCGCCGGCGCGCATGAATTCCATGATCTGTTCATGGGTACGGGCCAGGTCGGGCCGGGGCCGGTTCAGGCGGGCCGAGGGTTCGCGCCGGTACCAGGGGAAAAAGATGCCCTGGTCGCGGATACGGTGCCAGGCCCAGGCCAGATGCCCGCCATCCCATTGCGGGTGAAAGGGCGGCAGATAGTGGGCCAGAAGCTCATCCGTCTCCGCATCCTCCATCAACAGGAACCCGTCCACGACCAGCCCCGTGACCAGATCGGGGAAAAGGGCGGCGAAACGGTTGGCGATGCAGGCCCCCGTATGGAAGCCATAGAAGGCGGCCTTCTCCACCCCCAGGGCCCGCAGCAGGGCGGCCAGGGCATGGGCAAATCGGTCGATGCTGGCGGGTCCGTCCGGCAAAGGGTCGGACAGGCCGAAGCCGGGATTATCGGGGGCAATCACCGTGGCATAGGGCGCCATGGCATGGACCACCGGCAGCACATCGGAGCTGTCGCGCGGGGATTGGTGCAGGGCCACCAGCACGGGGCCCCTGCCGGCGCGCCGGTAATGGACCAGCCGGCCCTCCACCCTGATGAAATGCCGGTCGATCTTTGTCATCATGGTCCTCCCCGATCTGCCCCGATGATGGACCGCCCCAAAACCATTGGTCCAGCCAACCAGTTGGAAAAACGCACAAATCACAGTTGTACCATTGCGGCATTTCCCCGCCAGGACACCGCCGGCCCGCCGCTGCCGACCCACAAATCCACGTGGTGGTGATTGACAAATGGATGTGGGGCTGCCGGACCCCGCTGGACATAAGCTTCATGTCAACGGGCCCGAACGCCCGCCGGCAACGATATGGAGGACAGCTAAGATGGACGGTTCAGGAAAGCCCGTTCAGGACCGGGATGGGGCGCTGGTCGCCGCCTATGACGGTCCGCCCGATTACCGGGTTGTCGGTCGTCATGGCGTCTTCCCCGACATGACGCATGACGAGATCGAACGTTTCAACTTCCTGGCCCATATGAACCGTCATCTGGCTGGCCGTGTGATGCCGGCGGTGAAAAACGCGTTCGAAACACGCGTGGCTCCCGGCCATACCTTCACCGACCGCCATCAGGTGCGCCGCGCCCTGACCCGGGACCCGTACTGGCAGCTCTGGTCGGCGCTGCGCCGCAACACCATGGAGATGCGGCAGCAGGCCGGACGCTGGGTTACCCTGCGCCAGCAGGAAGAACTGGCGGCCCGCGCGGCTTCCCTGACCGAAGGCGATCCGCGGCTGGTGCTGGATCCGTCCTTGAAACTGCCGCGCTATGTATCGTCCATCGACCATCATTGCATGCCCGGCAGCTATCACACCGAATATGGTCCGGGCGATGTGGCCAATGCCGCCAACTACGACAGCGGCCTGTTCGCCACCACGGGCGGCATGCTGGGCACCTGGTCGGATGGCGGCGGGCAGGCGGTGGCCCGCTGGGTCACCCGCAACCTGCCGGACTTCAAGCCCAAGCGTATTCTGGATATGGGCTGCGGCCTTGGCCATAATGTGCTGCCCATCGCCCAGGCCTTCCCCGATGCCGAGATTGTGGCGGTGGATGTGGGCGCACCCATGCTGCGCTATGGCCTGGCGCGGGCCAAATCGCTGGGTGTGGAGAATGTGACCTTTGTCCAGGCCAATGTCGAAAGCCTGCCGCA
>JAIXTS010000153.1 GCA_027483805.1 Azospirillum sp.
AAGCGTTCCGCAGTCAGGTCCGGACGGTTGAGATAGCCACGCGCCACCTGCACCCCGCCAAGCCACAACTCTCCACAAACCCCAACCGGTACAGGACGCATCAAACCGTCAAGCACATAGGCGCGAACGGTGGGCAATGGGCATCCGATTTCTACCGGCCCTGAGCTCGGTTGCAAGTTCAGCGCGACACTGGCCCAGACGGTGGCTTCGGTCGGGCCGTATTCGTTATGCAGGCATATATTCGGCAGCAGCTTTGCCATCATAGAGGGAAGGTCTGATGGGCAGGACTCTCCAGCAACGATAAGGTCGGTAAGAGGTGCCAATGTGTCGGCGCTTAGTTGCTCGACCATGGCCTGTGCCAGGGAGGGGACACAGAGCATGGTGCTGACACGCTGTTGTGCAATGGTATGCCCGATGCCCGTTATGTCCAGAGCCGCAGGCGCCAGAACCAGACAGTCGCCCGCGAGCAGGCAGCCAAAGATGCTGGCAACTGAACTGTCGAAAGCTAAGGATGCAGTTAGCAGGAATCGTCGCTTCCCTGGATAGGTCTGTAATCGGACCATCGTGGAGGCAACTATATTTCGGTGCTCAACCATCACCCCTTTTGGCGTGCCGGTTGAGCCGGAGGTGTAGATGACATAGGCGAGGTTATTCGGCGTGAGGTCTGTCATATCGGGGTTGCCAGGGTCGGCAGCATCCGTTGTATCCGTCAGACTGATGACAGAAGAAGTGCATGCAGGCAGTTTTGGAATGAGGAGGGGGGGAGCCAGAACAGCGCGCGGAGCGCTGTCGTTTAACATGTAGGCAATACGTTCGGCAGGATAGCTGGGGTCGAGCGGCACATAAGCAGCACCAGCTTTCAGCACCCCCAACAGTGCCGAGACCATCTCCGGCGAACGCTCTGCATAAATTGCGACGCGGTCGTCGGGCCGTACCTTCAGCGCACGCAGTTGCTGTCCTACCCGGTTTGCCTGCGCATTCAACACCGCATAGCTCAGGCTTCCGCCTTCCCAACACAGGGCCTCTGCATTGGGCGTCTGTGCCACCTGCGCTTCGAAAATATGGTGCAGCAAAGCGGAGAATTCGATTGTTGGTACATGGTCCGCCTGGATGAGGCGGGACCTTTCCTCTGCCGGCAATATGTCTAGGCTCAACACAGGGCGATCCGGTGCTATCGGTAAATTGCTCACTACCGAATTGATCGCTACCTCGAAATATTCGCACAACGCAGCGGCATCAATGCCAGGAATACATTGTACGCCAATCTGGAAGCCGTCGCCGAGGTCGTTGACCCAAGCCGTTACCGGATAGCTTGAGCGCTCTTCGCCACAAATTCGCCGGATAGGGTATTCCGTCACAGCCTTCTCCAAATGGCCACTGATGGTAGCGAGAAGCCGGACATGACGGTAGTTCAGCAGGGCGTTGAACAAGGGTTGTGATGAGGTGACACCGCTGCACCTTTGCGCAAGCGCCAAGGGGGCTTGCTCATGTGCTAAAAGCTCGCCGAGAGCTTCCGCTGCGCCCATAACTACTTTTTGTATGCTGTGCTGAAGTTGAAACCGCACCGGTAGCGTATTGATGAACATACCGACGACTTGATCAATTCCGGCTGTCCCCTGCTGCCGACCTGACAGGACTGTGCCGAAAACCACGTCGTCACGCCCGCTACAGACGGACACGACCAATGCCCAGGCGACGTGGAACAGGGTTGCCGGTGTCACGCCTGCCTGCCGCGCCACCTGACGGACTTGCTGAGCGTCAGCTGGTGCCAGATCGACCATCCTTTCCCCAGCCTGACTGCCGTCATCGGTGATTGATGGCAGGCCGAACATGAAGGTCGGCTCCGTTACGTCGCCCAGCACACGCCGGAAATAATGCTCATGTGTCGGTTCAGGTATCGCCAGAATGGGGGCAAGGAAATCGCGATACGGAAGGGGCGGCGGCAGGTCGTCCGTCTTGCCATCCATGATGGCGCCGCATTCGGTAAAGAGCACTTGAAGTGAATAATTATCCTCGATGGCGTGATGCATAAGGAGGGATAGCAGCCATTCACCCTTTGCCTTGTCCTCCACGACGTAAGCCCGGATTAGGGGGGGACGGGTCATGTCTAGCCGCAGCTTGCGCGGGTCTGTGAAGTCCAGCAGACGGGTGAGGGCATCCTCTTCCGCAGGGATATCCATGCGCTCCACTGGTAGCTTTGCCGTTCGATGGACGACCTGCAGCGGTTCCGGCAGATCCCGCCAGAACAGGCCGGTCCGCAAGCTATCATGACGCTCCACCAACATCTGAAACGCATCCAGAAAATGGTTGAGCCGGCGGACGCTGTCGAAGGCGAAGACATCGCGATAAAGATACAGGTCGCCGTGCCGTGTCATTAGATGGTGGAAAAGAATACCCTTCTGCAGCGGCGCCAGTGGATAGATATCTTGGATGGTCGCGACCCCTCCTTGGACATCGGCGACTATCCCATCAATCTGCTTCTGGTTCAGAGTGACCAGCGCAAGCATGTCGGGTGTGATGCGGGACGCTGTTGCAGGTATCCGCGCAAGCGGCTTCGCGGCAACTGCCGTTGCCAGAGGCGCGACGCGTTCGGCTAGGTTCGCCAGGACCGGTGCCATGAACACGCTCCGGACATCGAGCGAAAGGCCGTGTTGGCGCAAGCGTTCCACGAGGGTCACCACCAGCAGCGAGTGGCCGCCCAGTTCAAAGAAATTGTCCTTTCGCCCGACCTGGGGCAGGTGCAGCAGGTACTGCCATACCTGGGCGAGAACGATCTCCACCCGACCGACGGGAGCCTCATACTCCCTGACGGCATAGGACCCGCCATCAGGTTCCGGCAGGGCATCTCGATCCAGCTTCCCGTTAGGCGTCAGGGGGAACTGTTGCAGTGCAACAAAGGCTGATGGAACCATGTAATCGGGAAGCGTCTTCTTCAGTTGTTGGCGTAATGAAGCTGCATCGACCTCTATGTGATTGTCGACGCGTACATAGGCGATGAGGTGCTTGTCCCCGTCGCCGCTTCCCTTGGCCAGGACTATCGCCTCCTGCACTCCGTCACAGCTTGCCAGCCGCGCCTCGGTTTCCCCCAGTTCGATGCGAAAGCCTCTTATCTTGACTTGGAAATCATTGCGTCCATGATATTCAATCGTACCATCCGGTAGCCATCGACCAAGGTCACCGCTGCGATACAGACGGCCTCCCGGCACGAACGGATTCGGTCGGAAGCGCTCCGCAGTCAGTTCAGGCCTGTTCAGGTAGCCGCGCGCTACACCTGCGCCGCCAACATGCAACTCCCCTACAACCCCCACAGGTGCCGGGTTCCCTTGGCTATCCAGTATATACGCTCGCCAGTTGGGCAGAGGAGCCCCCACCTTGCTGCCGCCGCCCCCTTCGATATCGGCTCTCGTCAGCCGCACATGGGTCACGTGGACCGTCGTTTCCGTGATCCCATACATGTTGATCAGTGCCGTACGCTCCGGGTCGTTACGCATGATCCAGGGCTTAAGTGTATGGAGTTCCAGCGCCTCGCCGCCGAAGATTACATATCGCAAACGATGTTCGTCCCAGATGCCCCGCTGGGCGGCAATCAACTGGCGGAAGGCGCTGGGAGTTTGGTTCAGCACGGTGACGCCCTCGGCACACAACAGCCGATAGAAGTCCTGGGGCGACCGTACACATGAGATGGGAACGATGATCAGCCGTCCACCATAGGCGAGAGCCCCCCAAATCTCCCAGACCGAGAAGTCGAAGGCGAACGAATGGAATAATGTCCAGACGTCTGTATGGTCGAAGCCGAACCGTTCCTCGGTGCTGGATAGAAGATGGGATACGTTTCTATGCTCGACCATGACGCCCTTTGGGGTGCCGGTTGAGCCGGAAGTATATATAATGTATGCGAGGTTGTTTGTGGTTAGGTCTGGAATGTCGGGATTGCCTGGGTCTTTGGCGTTATTGTCCAGGGTTTTCAGTTTGATGACAGGCAGTCCTGCGGTGGGCAGTGGAGTGGTTAGGTCTGAGGAGACGA
>JAIXTS010000145.1 GCA_027483805.1 Azospirillum sp.
ACCTATTTCGCAACTGCGGTCGGAATTCTTGCCGACCATATTGGCTCCGGCAAATGAGTTGATGTAGGCTGCGGCCACAATCGGTTGGGGTAGGGAAGTATGGCGCGGGCAAATCTTGTAAGATTGGCGGTCATGGGTGTTGCCGTTGCGGGGCTGGCCGGCTGTGCGGCCCCGCCGCCGCCCAAGCAGCCTGCCGCGGTTGCCGCCCCCGTGGAACCCACCCCGACACCGGGCGGCAGCTACAAGGTCGGCACCCCCTACCAGATCGATGGTGTCTGGTACTATCCCCGTGTCGATTACGGGTACAACGAGACGGGTATCGCCAGCTGGTACGGTCCCGGATTCCATGCGAAGCTGACCGCTAATGGAGAGCTTTATAACGAGAATGAGCTGACGGCCGCGCACCAGACCCTGCCCATGCCCAGCCTGGTGCGCGTCACCAACCTGGAAAATGGCCGGTCCATCGTGGTGCGCATCAATGATCGTGGTCCCTTTGTGTCGGGCCGCATCATCGACATGTCGCGGCGCGGGGCCCAGTTGTTGGGCTTTGACCAGAAGGGCACCGCCAGGGTGCGGGTCGAGGTTCTGGCCGAGGAAAGCCGCGCCATCGCCGCCGCCGCCATGAACGCTGCCAGCCAGGTGGCCGGCGTCTCGCCCGATGGCGGGCCGGTCCCGCAGGCGGCCCCGCGTCCCAGCGTGACGGTGGAGGCGACCCCGCTGCCGCCGACCGCCGGGTCCAAGGCCGCGCCGGGCAGTGCCATTCCGCCCAAGGTGGCGCAGGCCGCGCCGGTGCCGCCGCGCACCATAGCGGCCCCCACCACCGTGGCCGGCACGACCACGGCGGATGGCCGCTTCCTGCCCGCCCCCGTGGTGGAGCAGAGGACATTGCCGGCCAAGCCGGGCAAGATCTATATCCAGGCCGGCGCCTTCGCCAGCTATGACAATGCCAACCGTCTGCGGGCGAGGCTGAATTCCATCGCGCCGACCAACCTGTCGAATGCCATGGTCAATGGTCAGCAATATTTCCGCGTCCGCGTCGGTCCGTTCGATCAGGTTGAACGCGCGGACGAGGTGCTGGCCCAGGTTCTGCAGGCCGGCACGTCGGAGGCCAAGATCATCGTCGATTGAGGAATCGCGGCCCCTTGCGCAATCGGGTGCAACGGGGCGCTTTTTCGGGTTCGCGATGGCGCACAATGTCGCGGTGACGTGCGGGGCTTGACAGGGTCGCCCTGCCAAGCCCCCCTGTCGCCGGGGATATGCTCCCACCTGTTCTTGTCGTGAAGGGTTGATGAAAGAGATGGATATTCGGATCGCACATCGGATGAAGGGTGCCGCCCGCAGCATCGCCACGGCCCTCCTGTTCACGGTGTCCACGCTGCCGGTGATGGCGGCCGATCTGGACACCATTGCCAGGGAAGCCATCCTGGTCGATGTCGAAACCAATACGGTTCTATTCGAAAGGAACGCCGATGAACGCATGCCGACATCCTCCATGTCGAAGGTGGCTACGGCCTACATGCTGTTCGAACGGGTGAAGGATGGCCGTATCTCGCTGGATGACACGCTGCCTGTGTCGGAACGCGCCTGGAAGGTTCAAGGCTCGAAGATGTTTGTGGAGCTGGGCAACAACATCAAGGTCGAGGATCTGGTCCGCGGCATGGTGATCCAGTCGGGCAACGATGCCTGCGTGGTTCTGGCCGAGGGCATGTCGGGCACCGAGGAGGCCTTCGCCGCCGCCATGACCAAGCGGATGAAGGAACTGGGCCTCGCCAACACCAACCTGATGAACGCGTCGGGCATGCCGGACCCGAACCATTATTCCACGGCGCGCGACCTGTCGGTGCTGGCCCGCCACCTGATCCGGGACTTCCCGGATCATTATCATTACTATTCCGAGTTGGATTACACCTATCACGGCATCAAGCAGGGCAACCGTAACCCGCTGCTCTATCGGAACATGGGCGTGGACGGCATCAAGACCGGCCATACGGAAGCCGCCGGCTACGGCCTGATCGCGTCCGGTGAGCGGGATGGGCGCCGTCTGGTGCTGGTGGTCAATGGCCTGCCCAACATGCAGGCCCGTGCCGATGAAAGCGCCCGCATCCTGGAATGGGGCTGGCGCGAGTTCGACAATTTTACCCTGTTCAAGGCGGGGGAGACGGTGGACAATTTGCCCGTCTGGCTGGGTGTGGCACCGACAGTGCCGGTCGTGGTCCAGGACCAGGTGAAGATCACCATGACCCATGACCAGAAGCAGAAGATGAAGGTCACCGTCAAGGCCGATGCCCCGGCGCCGGCCCCGGTGAAGAAGGGGGCCAGGCTGGGGACCCTGACCATCACCGCACCGGGCCTGCAGACGGTTGAACTGCCGTTGCTGGCCGGCGCCGATGTGGAACAGTTGGGCCTGTTCGGCCGCATGGGGGCGGCCCTGTCGCACTTCTTTGGTGGCGGTTCTGCCGCGCCGGTGGCCCCCGCCGCGACGCCGGCCCCGTGACGATCATGGCGCGCGGGCGGTTCATCACATTGGAAGGCGGTGAAGGGGCGGGAAAGTCGACCCAGATCCGCCTGCTGGCCGATGCATTGCGCACCGCCGGCATGGATGTGGTGACCACCCGTGAGCCGGGCGGTTCACCGGGGGCGGAGGTGGTGCGTGACCTGCTGGTCAATGGGGAGCCAGGCCGCTGGCTTCCCATCAGTGAGGCGATGCTGCTGTCCGCCGCCCGCCATGACCATGTGATGCGCACCATCCGCCCGGCGCTGGAGGCCGGCAGGTGGGTGCTGTGCGACCGCTTCGCCGACAGCACCATGGCCTATCAGGGCTTTGGCCATGGCTTGGACCATGGGGTGCTGACGGCCCTGCGCGATATCGCCGTGGGTGATACGAAACCTGATCTGACCCTGATCCTGGATATTGATCCGGCGCAGGGGCTTGCCCGTGCGGCGTCCCGCCGGGGTGGGGAGGACCGGTATGAGCGCATGCAGGTCGCCTTCCATGAACGGTTGAGGGAAGGGTATCAAGCCATTGCAAAGGCGGAACCTTCCCGCTGCGCCATGATTGATGCCTCTACCGGTATCGACGGCATTCAGGCCGCCATCCGCGCCACTGTGGCGGACCGCCTGGGGGTGGCGCTGTGAGCGGTCAGCCGCATGAGGCGGCCGACCCGTTCAATCCGCGTCGTAATACCCATCTGGAAGGCCATGCGGCCGCACAGAAAATGCTGCTGGATGGCTGGAATTCCGGCCGCATGCATCATGCCTGGCTGATCGGCGGGCCGCCGGGCATTGGCAAGGCGACCCTGGCCTTCCGCATGGCGCGCTTTGTCCTGACCAAGGGGGTGCCGGGGGAGCAGGAAATGGGCCTGTTCGGTCCACCGCCCGACCCGACCAGCCTGGTGGTCGATCCCGACAGCGCCATCTGCCACCGCATCGCCGCGGGTGGCCATGCCGATCTGCTGACGGTTCAGCGTACCTGGGACGAAAAACGCAAGCGGTTCAAGCGCGACCTGCCCGTCGATGAAATCCGCAAGATCGCGCCTTTCCTGCGCCTCACCTCGGCGGAGGGGGGCTGGCGTGTCGTCATCGTCGATGGCGCCGACCAGCTAAACACCAGCGGTCAGAACGCCATTCTGAAAATCCTTGAAGAACCCCCCTCCAAGGCCTTGATATTGGTGGTCGCGGACAATGTCGGCGCCTTGCTTCCCACCATCCGGTCGCGCACGCGGAAGCTGGCGCTGGAACCGCTGAGCGAGGCGCAGGTGAAGGCCCTGCTGTTCCGCTATCTGCCTGACCTGGAGGAGGCGGAGCGCACAGCCCTGGCCCGTCTGTCGGAAGGCAGCATCGGCCGGGCCATGGAACTGCACGCGGCCGGTGGCCTGACCCTGTACAAGGCCATGCTGGGGGTGTTCGACAGTTTGCCGCGCCTGGACATCATCGAGGCCTATGCCTTCATCGATGCGACCTTGCGTGGCGGGAACGAGGAAGCAAGCTGGGTGGCGGTCACGGAACTGATCGGCTGGTGGCTGGGCCGTGTGGCCCGCGCCGGCGCCCGTGGCACCATCCCGCCGGAGGTGGTTCCCGGCGAGGCCGCCCTTGTCCATCGCCTGATGCAGGGGAGCCAACGGTCGGGTAACCTTGATCGCTGGGTGGAGGTGTGGGAGAACACGAACCATATGTTCGCCAAGGCGGAATCCGCCAATCTCGACCGGCGCCAGACCCTGATGTCGGCGCTGTCGCGGATCGAAGCTGCCGCCGCCGGCTGAACCCGTCCTTGTCGCTTCGCGGAGAAGTCCCATGTCCGGGCGCACGCCCTACTACATCACCACGCCGATCTATTACGTAAACTATGCGCCGCATGTCGGCCACGCCTATACGACGATCGCCTGCGACGTGATGGCCCGCTTCAAGCGGCTGGATGGTTTCGACGTCAAGTTCCTGACCGGTACCGACGAACATGGCCAGAAGGTCCAGAAGTCGGCGGAGGCTTTCGGCACCACCCCCCAGGAACTGGCGGACAAGAACTCCCAGAATTTCAGGGACTTGGCCAAGCTGCTTAACGTCAGCAACGACGATTTCATCCGCACGACAGAGGCCCGCCATATCACGGCGGTGCAGTTCCTGTGGGAGCGGCTGCTGGAAAGCGGCGATGTGTATCTGGGCAGCTATAGCGGCTGGTACTCCGTCCGTGACGAGGCCTATTACAACGAAGACGAACTGACGGAACGCGACGGCCAGCGTTTCGCCCCCACCGGCGCGCCGGTGGAATGGGTGGAGGAACCCAGCTATTTCTTCCGCCTGTCCGCCTATGCTGATCTGCTGCTGAAGCTCTATGACGAGCAGCCGCAATTCATCATGCCGTCGGGCAAGCGGTCGGAAGTGATCAGCTTTGTGAAGGGGTCCCTTCGCGATCTGTCGATCAGCCGGACCACCTTCGACTGGGGCATCAAGGTTCCGGGCGATGAAAAACATGTGATGTATGTCTGGCTGGACGCCCTGGCCAATTACATCACCGCCGTCGGCTATCCCGACACCACCGGCGATTTTGCGAAATATTGGCCGGCCGACCTGCACATGGTGGGCAAGGACATTCTGCGTTTCCACACCGTTTATTGGCCGGCCTTCCTGATGGCGGCCAAGCTGCCGCTGCCGCGCCGTGTCTTCGCCCATGGCTGGTGGACGGTTGAGGGCGAGAAGATGTCGAAGTCGCTGGGCAATGTCGTGAAGCCCGCCGACCTGATCGACACCTATGGCCTGGACCAGACGCGGTATTTCCTGATGCGGGAGATCCCGTTCGGCAATGACGGCGACTTTTCCAAGCGCGCCATGGCCCAGCGGATCAATGTCGATTTGGCCAATGGTTACGGCAATTTGTGCCAACGCGTTTTCTCAATGATTCAGAAGTATCATGACGGACAGTTGCCAGCACCAGACGCGCTGAGCGATGAGGATCATGCGCTGCTGAATGCCGCCAAGGGCATGCTGGAGGCCGTGCGGGCCGAACTGGACGTTCAGGCCTTCAACAAGGCGCTGGATGCTATTTGGCGCGTCGTGGACGAAGCCAACCGCTATGTCCAGGAAATGGCCCCATGGTCCCTGTCAAAGACCGACAGGGTGCGGCTGGGCACGGTCCTCTACACCCTGGCCGATGTCATTCGCCAACTGGCGATCATGACCCAGCCCTTTATGCCGGAAACCAGCAACCGCATCCTGGATCTGCTGATGGTGCCCGCCGATCAGCGTGGCTTTGCCAATCTGTCGGCCAATCCGCTGACGCCCGGTACGCTGCTGCCGCCCCCGGCCCCGGCCTTCCCGCGCTATGTCGAGCCGGAGGAGGCGAAGTGATGCTGGTCGACAGCCATTGCCATCTGGATTTCCCCGACTTCGCGCCCGAGCGTGATGCCGTGGTCCAGCGCGCCCGTGATGCGGGCGTCGGCCTGATGCTGACCATCTGCACCCATATCAGCCGCTTCGGCCAAGTCCATGATATCGCCATGAATTATGACGATGTCTATTGCACCCTGGGTGTACATCCACACCAGGCCGCTGAGGAATTTCCGCTGTGCAGCGAGGCCGAACTGCTGCGTCTGGCGCGGCAGCCCAAGGTGGTGGGCATCGGGGAGACGGGGCTGGATTATTTCTATGACAAGTCGCCGCGCGACGTGCAGCAGGAAAGCTTCCGCCGCCATATCCGCGTCTGTCTGGAAACTGACCTGCCGATCATCGTCCATACCCGTGACGCGGATGAGGATACGATCCGCATCCTGCGGGAAGAGGGGCAGGGGCGCTTGCGTGGTCTGCTGCACTGCTTCAGCAGCAGCCGGCAACTGGCTGAACAGGCCTTGGAAATCGGCTTCTACATCTCCCTGTCCGGTATCCTGACCTTCAAGAAGTCGGAAGAATTGCGCGACACGGCCGCCGTCGTGCCGATGGACCGGCTGTTGGTGGAAACCGACGCCCCCTATCTGGCCCCGGTTCCGATGCGTGGCAAGCGCAACGAGCCGGCCTTCGTGGCCCACACGGCCCGCACGCTGGCGGACGTGAAGGGCGTGGACGCGGCCACCATGGCCGGCATCTCCACCGCCAATTTCCTGCGCCTTTTCAACAAGGTGCCGGCATCGGCTCTGAAGGCGGCCTAAGTGTCCGCGATGGATGATCTGCGTGTCACCATCCTGGGCTGCGGCGGATCGGGCGGGGTGCCGCTGGTCGGTAATGTCTGGGGCCATGCCGACCCGGCAGAGCCCCGCAACCGCCGCCGCCGTCCCTCCATTCTGGTGCAGAACCGGGATACCACCATCCTGGTCGATACCGGGCCGGACATGCGCGAACAGTTGAATGATGCGGGGGTGCGGCGGCTGGACGGGGTGCTCTACACCCATGCCCATGCCGATCATGCCCATGGCATTGACGATTTGCGCGCCGTGAACTGGCTGCAACACGCGCCGGTACAGCTTTATGGCGATGCGGCCACCATGGGCATCCTGACCCGCCGCTTCGACTATTGCTTTGAAGCCGCAGAGGTGAGGCCGCCACATTTCCCGCGTCCGGTGCTGATCCCCAATGTAATCAATGGCCCATTGACCATTGGTTCTATTGACATTTTGTCGTTCGTGCAGGATCACGGCTATTCGGAAAGCTTAGGATTCCGCTTCGGGCCTGTCGGCTATTCCACCGATGTTGTGCGCCTGTCGGACACTGCTTTCGATCTGTTGGCCGGCATCGATACCTGGATCGTGGATTGTGTGCGCATAGAGCCGCCGCACCCGGTGCATGCACATTGGGAAATCACACGCAGTTGGATTGAACGGCTGCAACCGCGCCGGACCATCCTGACCCACATGAACCAGTCGATGGATTATGCGACATTGCGGTCCATGCTGCCGCCCGGTGTTGAACCGGGCTATGATGGCATGATCGTGGTTCCGGGCGGGCAGGGGGATTGAGGCTGCATCTTGGCCGATCCTTCCATATCATTGACTTAAAAGGAATAAATGATGGGTTCGGTGCGCACGGCCCTTGTCGGTTTCGGCTATGCGGGACAAACCTTGCATGCGCCCCTGATCGCGGCGACCCCCGGTCTTGACCTGACAGCCATCGTGTCGGCTCATCCGGAAAAGGTGCGCGGCCCCTGGCCGGATGTCGCGGTGCTGCCGGACATCGCGGCCGCACTGGCCGATCCGGCCATTGACCTGATTGTCATCGCCACACCCAACGACACCCATGCCGATCTGGCCCGCCGTGCCTTGGCCGCCGGCAAACATGTGGTGGTCGACAAACCATTCACAGTGACCATGGCCGACGCAAAGGAACTGGCCGTACTGGAAAGTCAATCGGCGGGGCTGCTGTCAATTTTCCATAATCGTCGTTGGGATGCGGATTTCCTGACCCTGGCTGACCTGGTCCAACAAGGGACGCTGGGCCGGATCACCCAGTTCGAAAGCCATCTTGACCGCTTCCGTCCCGTGCCACGCGACCGCTGGCGCGAACGGGCTGATGTGGTCGGCGCCGGCCTGTGGCATGATCTGGGGTCACATCTGATCGACCAAATGCTGTGCCTGTTCGGCCGGCCGGCCACGATTTTTGCGGATATCACGACCCAACGGTCGGGCAACGCGGCCCCGGATTATTTCCACGCGATCCTGACCTACAAAGACGGACTGCGCGCCATCCTGCACGGTTCCATGCTGACCCCGGACAGTGGCCTGCG
>JAIXTS010000114.1 GCA_027483805.1 Azospirillum sp.
AAGAAGATCGTTGTCGAGCACCTGGGCGTGGAAGAGGCCAAGGTCACCGACACCGCCAGCTTCATCGACGATCTGGGCGCCGACAGCCTGGACACCGTCGAGCTGGTCATGGCCTTCGAGGAGGAGTTCGGCATCGAGATTCCGGACGACGCCGCCGAGAAGATCCTGACCGTCAAGGACGCCATCGACTTCATCAGCTCCAAGCAGGGCTGATCCCCAACGGTGGGATGGACGGGACCGGCCCTGGCGCCGGTCCTGATCCTGGCAACCCCGCCGTGGCGTGCCTATTTCTGTCCGGGGAACGGCCAAGGCCGCGACCCGTCTTCGTTTTCACATCTACAGGTCGGATACATGCGCCGCGTCGTCATCACCGGTATGGGTCTCGTGACTCCGCTCGGGGTCGGGGTGCAAACCAACTGGGATCGGCTGATCAAGAGTCAGTCGGGCATTCGCACCATCCAGGGCTTCGATGTCTCCGATCTTCCCTGTCGTATCGCGGGCCAGGTGCCGCGCGGTGACGGCAGCGACGGCACCCTCAATCTCGATCTCTTCATTCCGCCCAAGGAACAGAAGAAGATGGACGACTTCATCATGTTCGCCATCGCGGCGGCCGATGAAGCCATCAAGGACAGCGGGTGGAAGCCGTCCAATGAGGAGGAATTCGAACGCACGGGCGTTTCTGTCGGCTCCGGCATCGGCGGCCTGCCCGGCATCTATGAAACCTCGCTGGTGCTGGCCGAGAAGGGTCCGCGCCGGGTTTCGCCCTTCTTCATCCCGTCCTGCCTGATCAATCTGGCGTCGGGCCATATTTCCATCAACCATGGTTATAAGGGCCCGAACCATGCGGTCGTGACCGCCTGTTCCACAGGTGCCCATTCCATCGGCGACGCTGCGCGCATGATCGCGCTGGACGATGCCGACGTGATGGTGGCCGGTGGCGCAGAGGGCGCCTGCTCGCGCCTGGGCATTGCCGGCTTCGCCGCCGCCCGCGCCCTGTCCACCGGCTTCAACGATACGCCCGAACAGGGCAGCCGCCCTTATGACAAGGGCCGCGACGGCTTCGTCATGGGTGAGGGGGCCGGCGTCGTGGTTCTGGAAGAACTGGAACACGCCAAGAAGCGTGGGGCCAAGATTTACGCCGAAGTGGTCGGTTATGGCCTGTCGGGCGACGCCTACCACATCACCTCGCCGTCCGAAGACGGCAATGGCGGCTTCCGCTCCATGCGCATGGCCATGAAGCGGGCCGGGCTGAACCCGGAGGACGTGGATTACATCAACGCGCACGGCACCTCCACGCCGCTGGGCGACCTGATCGAGCTGGGGGCTGTGAAGCGCCTGTTCGGCAATGATCTGGCCGGTGCCTCCATGTCGTCGACCAAGTCGGCCATCGGTCACCTGCTGGGCGCCGCCGGTGCGGTGGAAGCCATTTATTCGGTGCTGTCCATCCGCGATCAGATCGTTCCGCCGACCCTGAATCTGGACAATCCGGATGATGGTACCGAAGGCGCCGATCTGGTGCCGAAGGTGGCGAAGGAGCGCAAGGTCCGCGCCGCCCTGTCCAACAGCTTCGGCTTTGGCGGCACCAACGCCTCGCTGGTGTTCAAGGCCCTGTCCTGAACCGCAGCGTGAGCGCGACGCCGGAAAACCAGGCAAGACCACGCCGCCGTTGGCTTCGGCTGACGGCGGCGTCGCTTTTGGCCGTCATGCTGGCGGTCGCCGGCGGTGCCTGGCTGGGCTGGCAGCGCTATGTCGGGCCGGGGCCGCTGGCCGCCGACACAGCGGTCGTCATCCCGCGCGGAACCGGTGTGCAGGGCATTGCCCAGCGTCTGGCAGACGCCGGGGTGGTCGACCATCCGATGGAACTGGTCGTCGCTGCGCGCCTGCGCGGTGATGGGGCCAGGCTGCGGGCCGGGGAATATCTGTTCACCGGCGGGATCAGCCTCCAGGGAGCGCTGGACCTGATCATCTCTGGTAAAGTCATCCTGCATCGGGTGACGGTGCCGGAGGGGCTGACCAGTTGGCAGATCGTGGAGCGGTTGCGGGCAGAGGCCAACCTGTCCGGCACCGTGACCGATATTCCCGCCGATGGCACCCTGCTGCCCGAGACCTATCAATATCTGCGCGATGATGCGCGCACCGACATCCTGGCCCGCATGTCGGACGACATGGCGGAAGCGCTGGACCGGCTTTGGGCGGAACGGGCGCCGGACCTGCCCCTGAAATCCAAACGCGACGCCGTCATCCTGGCCTCCATCGTGGAGAAGGAGACGGGCGTGGCGGCGGAGCGGCCGCGCGTTGCGGGCGTGTTCGTCAACCGCCTGCGCATCGGCATGCGCCTGCAATCCGACCCGACCATCATCTATGCCCTGTCGGACCGACGCGGGCAGATTGACCGTGACCTGACCCGCGCCGATTGGAAGCTGGAAAGCCCCTACAACACTTATGTGATCCCCGGCCTGCCCCCCGGCCCCATCGCCAATCCCGGCCTGCTGTCACTTCAGGCGGTGCTGAAGCCCGAAGCCCACAAATATCTCTACTTTGTGGCCGATGGCACGGGCGGGCACGCGTTTGCCGAAACGCTGGAGGAGCATAACCGCAATGTCGTGAAATGGCGGCGGGTGCGGGACGCGCAGTGATCAGCCCGCCGCAAGGCTGTCTGACCCAACCCTTCAGGGGAAAAGGTCATCCACGGCGGATTGCGACAGGGCAGGGCCGGCGGTGGCCGGCTCCTCCTCCACCGCACGTGGTGCGGGCTTGGCCGGCGGCGGGGCGGGGGGCGGGGCCACGGATTGCTGTGGGGCCAGCGGATCGGCACCGGCGGCACGCGCGGCGGCGGCACCGGTCAGCAGCATGTCGACCGCATCCTGATTGATGGCGCCCTTCAGCGGCGGGCCATTCATCAGATGGGCGTCGGGGCGTGTATCCCTGGGTTCGTCGGCCAGGGCCGCCGCCATCTCGTCGGCGTCCAGATTCTCCAGGCCCCAGATCTGGATCATGGCATGCACGCGCCGCTCGATATAGCGCAGCGTGTTCACCACCTTGGTCATGCGCTGGCCCGTAATGTCCTGGAAGGAACAGGCCGTCATGATCTCGGTCACCTCGTTGTCCAGCGTCTGGGCGAGGTCAGGGCGATCCTTGCGCAACCGGTCGGCGACGGATTGTATCCGTTCCGATCCGTTCAGGATTTCGGTCGTCGCATGTTCGGTGGATTGCAGGATGGCGTCCAACTCCTCCGTCGCGCGCATGATGCGGTCGGCGGATGGGTCGTCGGGCTTCAGGGCGGCGATCTCGCGCCGCGTCTCCGCAATATGTGAAGAAAGGTCCTGAAGCTCGCGCCGCAGAACCTTGATATGCGATTTGGGATCTACTTCCGGATGGTCGCGCTGATCGCGGATCAGGCGGCGGACATCGTCCACCGCCACCACCCGGTTCCGTCGGTCGCGGGCCCGCAAAAATGCGCGCCCGCGCGGACTGGACATCAACGCGTCCTCGATCTCGTCATAATCCTGGTCGGACAGATCGAAGATCGGTTCGGACACGGCGGATCAGCCCAGGGCGCCGAGAACGCTTTCGATCTTTTTCTTCAGCGTGTCGGCGTTGAAGGGCTTGACGATATAGTTGTTCACGCCGGCTTCCTTGGCCGCGATGACGTTTTCCGTCTTCGATTCGGCGGTCACCATGATGAAGGGCGTGGCCTTCAGCCGCACGTCGGCGCGCACTTCCTTCAGAAGCTGCAGGCCGGTCATCGGCTCCATATTCCAGTCGGAAATCACCAGACCAAAGGCTGCCGAGCGCAGCTTCGACAGCGCTTCCGCACCATCGGCGGCTTCATCGATCTTCGTGAACCCGATCTGGGTGAGCAGGTTCCTGATGATACGCCGCATCGTCGCGTAATCGTCGACAACCAGCACCTGAATGTTCAAGGACACTGCGGAACCCCCACCTGAACGTGTTGCACCAAAGCAAACTGCTTAATATTCATCCGGCGCCCACAGGGGCTGCCGACTACCCTTTCAGGTTAACCGATCCGGCCGGACAAGCCAATCAAGTTCACCCCGCTCCGGGTCACAGGGCCGCACTTTGGTAGGCAGCCCCTGGCTTGTCAAGCCGTGACCCGGGGCAATCTATGCTTATGAACCACGCAGCAGGGAGAGAAGCCCGCTGGTGATGGGATAGCGACGGTCACGGCCGAAGCTGCGCGAGGTGATCTTCACCCCCGGCGGGGCCTGCCGGCGCTTATACTCTGCCCGGTCCAGCATGCGCCAGACCCGGTTCACCAGGGCCGCCTCATGCCCACGCGCCACGATATCCTGCAACGATAGGTCGCGCTCCACCAGGCATTCCAGGATATCGTCCAACACCGGATAGTCAGGCAGCGTGTCCTGATCCTTCTGGCCGGGCTTCAATTCGGCGGTCGGCGCCTTGGTGATGATCCGTTCGGGAATCACCCGCCCCGCCGGGCCCAGCGCGCCATCGGGGCGATGGCTGTTGCGCCAGTGGGACAGTTTATAGACCGTGGTCTTGTAGACATCCTTCAGGACATTGTAGCCGCCGCACATGTCGCCATAGAGCGTGGCATAGCCCACCG
The DNA here is from genome assembly GCA_027483805.1 of Azospirillum sp. Classification (GTDB taxonomy): domain Bacteria; phylum Pseudomonadota; class Alphaproteobacteria; order Azospirillales; family Azospirillaceae; genus Niveispirillum. The sequence goes on from JAIXTS010000114.1 coordinate 4,589, forward strand.
ACATTTCCGACTTGTTGCCCGTGGACAGGACCATGCTGCCGAATTTGTTCGACAGGGCCATGAGGGTCAGCCCGCGTGAGCGGCTTTGCAGGTTTTCTTCCGTGATGTCCGGATTGGTGCCGGCGAAGGACGGCGCCAGCATGGCGGCAAAGGCATCCATGGCCGGTTGGATGGAGATCGTATCGATGCGGCAGCCCAGCAGACCGGCGCATTCGGCGGCATCGTCCAGGCTGTCCTGGCTGGTATAGGGGCTGGGCATCATCACGCAATGCACCCTGTCCGGCCCCAGGGCATCGACCGCCACCGCGGCGGAAATGGCCGAATCGATGCCGCCCGACATGCCCAGGATGACGCCCGGAAAGCGGTTCTTGGCCACATAGTCGCGCAGGCCCAGCACCATGGCGCCGTACAGCGCCCCCAGCGCATCGGGCGGGGCGACCATTTCCGGCGACGTAGCGGTCCAGCCGCCGGCGGTACGCGTCCATGTCGTCACGGCCACGCACGCGGCGAAGGCCGGCAGTTGCGCCACCAGCGATCGGTCGCTGTTCAGCACAAAGGAGGCGCCGTCGAACACCAATTCATCCTGCCCGCCCACCTGGTTCAGGTAGATCAGCGGCAGGCCCGTCTCCACCACGCGCGACACGGCCAGTTCCAGACGGCGGTCGGCCTTATCGATCTCAAATGGGGAGCCATTGGGTACGACCAGGATTTCGGCCCCCGTCTCCGCCAGCGTCTCCGCCACATCCGGTGTCCACATATCTTCGCAGACCAGCACGCCCAGGCGCACGCCGCGGAAATTGACGGGACCGGGCAGGGGGCCGGCCACGAACACCCGCTTCTCGTCAAACGGGCCGTAATTGGGCAGGTCATGTTTCAGGCGTATGGCGGCGATGGTTCCCCCGTCCAGCAGCAGGGCGGCGTTGTGCCGCTGGCCATCCACCCGCCAGGGGGCGCCGACCAGCAGGGCAGGGCCGCCATCGGCCGTCTCTGCCGCCAGCGCGCGGACCGTATCCTCCACCTTGTCTAGGAAGAAGGGCTTCAGCACCAGATCTTCGGGCGGATAGCCGCAAACCGACAATTCCGGATAGACCACCAGATCGGCACCGGCCGCCGCCGCGTCGGCGCGGGCGGTACGGATCAGGGCGGCGTTATGGTCCAGGGCGCCCACGGTGGGGTTGATCTGGGCCAACGCGATGGTCAATTGATCGGTCATGGTGCCTTGTCCTGCCGGAACTGCCGTCCGGGGCGTCGCCGGACCCCCTTCATATGCTCTTGCTGAGTATAAGGGGTCAAGCCGGCCCCTGGCCGGCGTGGCGGCATGGCGGACCTGCTTCTGTTTGCTTGCCGGCCGGACAAAGCCCCCTTAACGTGCCGGCACCTGAACCGGGGAGCCTTGTCATGGCCCGAACCATTTCCGCCCTGCTGCTGGGCCTTGGCCTGTCGCTTGTGTCGCTTCCCGCGCTTGCCGACAAGCTGCCGGCGCCGGCAGCTGCCTTCTCCGCCTCGCAGAACCTGACGGTGGATGGCACGGCCCTGTCGGCCCGCCTGTTCCATGACAAGGGTCTGGAGCGGCGGGAAAGCCGGGTGGACGGGTTGAACAACCTGCTGATCATCCGCCCCGACCGGCAGGAGGCCCTGGTGGTGCAGCCGGAAAGCAAGGTGGGCATGAAACTGCCCCTGACCGACCCGGAAGTCGGCGTGGTGGCCAGCATCCTGTCGCGGCTTTCCGGTACAGCGGAAGGGACGGAGACCCTGGCCGGGGAGGCCGTGACCCGGTACCGCGTGCAGGACATCACGCCCGATGGCAGCGGATTCGACGGTCGCGTCTGGACCACCAGGGACGGCATCTATGTGAAACTGGAGGGGCGCACGGGCGGCGAGGGGGCGGCTGCCATCGCCATGACCCTGACCGATATCCGGCGTGGGCCCCAGGATCCGGCCCTGTTCGAAGCCCCGGTGGGCCTGTCGATCATGACACTGGACCCGCTGCAAGGACGCGTCCCGCCCGCCTTTCAGGCTGACACGGAGAAACAGGCCCCATGATGAAACGCCGACATCTGCTGCTGGCCATGGTGTCGGCCGCCTGTGTCCCCCTGGCCGCAAAGGCCCAGACCCTGGCACCTGCCGAACAGGCCTTCCTGACCAGGTTGGGCCCGGACTGGCGCGCCGTGCCCAACGGGCCGACCCGGTACCGGATCATCAAATCGGGGCCGGCCAGCGGCCCGCTCGTCCCGCTGGTGTCCACTGCGACCCTGCATTACCAGGGGCGGCTGGAGAACGGGAAGGTCTTTGAGGATACGCGGGACGCCGATCAGCCGGCGCAGCTGATGTTGACCCGTGCCATTGCGGGATGGAAGCAGGTGCTGCCCCTGATGCGGCGCGGCGATGTCTGGGAGTTGGCAATTCCGGCCAGTTCCGGCTATGGCCCGGCCGGGTCGGCCAGCGGCAAGGTGCCGCCCAATGCCAACCTTTACTTCACGATCGAGGTGCTGGGCTTCGTGAAGCCGAAGCTGAGCAGCGGCTTTTAGGCCGCAGCCGGCCACGCGCCGCGTGACCCGTGGCGCGATCCATGCTAACCCGCTGTCATCCTGCCACCCCCGTCCAATGCGGAGCGTTGACATGTCCGGCCGCCTGAAGAAAGCTGCCTCCCTGATCGTCCTTGGTCTGGCTTTCGGCATGCCCGCCGCTGCCCAGCAGACGCCGCAGGCACAGCCGTCCGGCACTGTGAACGACGTCCTGTCCATGCCGCGCGTCGATCCGCAAATGCAGTATCTGGTGGAGAACCAGAAGAAGCCCGGCTGGCAGGTGACGCCCTCGGGCCTGCAATACCGCGTGGTGCGCCGCGCGGCCGGCAGCCCGCCGCGTCCGCTTCTGTCCGATGACGTCACGGTGAATTACCGGGGCCTGCTGATCGATGGGACGGAATTTGACAGTTCCTATGCTCGTGGCCGCCCCGCAACCTTCCCCCTGTCCAAGGTGGTGCGTGGCTGGCAGGAGGCCCTGTCCATGATGCGGGTGGGCGAGCAGTGGGAACTGGCCATCCCCGGCAACCTGGGCTATGGCCTGCGCGGACAGCCCGATGGGGGCATTCCGCCCAATGCCACCTTGCTGTTCACGGTCGAATTGCTGGCCATCCGCAAGCCGGACATGACCAACCTGCTGGCCAGGCCCGGCACTGTCCGCTGATCCCAACCCACGCCTACGAAAATTGCGTGCCCCACCGGCGCCGTGATTTGTGGTATGGATGCGCCGGGCGTTGGAACGCCTGGGACAAGGTGTGCGACGCGGAACCCAATGACCGATCAGCTGGTGTTGAGAGAGAAGCTTGCGGCTCTGAAAACGGAGCATCGCGATATGGACGACGTCATCCAGCGGCTGACGGAGCAGTTCCCTGTCGACCAGCTTCAGATCCAGCGCCTGAAAAAGCGCAAGCTGCTTCTGAAGGACATGATCGCCCGGCTGGAAAGCCAACTGGTGCCTGACATCATTGCCTGAAGGGACTGCCGCCGCCGATGGGCGACGGGGTCAGCCCGGCAAAGAAAAAGCCGCGCCGGATCGCTCGGGCGCGGCTTTTGTCGTTTCCGAGGAAGGCCTATTCAACCTGCTCGGTATGATGGTCAGGCTGGACCTGATGGTCATCGCCGCCCACATGTTCGTGCGCCATTGGCGGCTGCTGGTACCGGTTTGAATGGCTGCGCTGGATGCTGCCGGCCAGATCCTGCAATTCCAGGAAGTTATCGGCCTGACGGCGCAGTTCGTCGGCCACCATCGGCGGCGTGGACCGCACGGTGCTGATCACCGTGACGCGGACACCCTTGCGCTGAACGGCCTCCACCAGACGGCGGAAGTCACCATCGCCGGAGAACAGCAGGATATGGTCGACATTCTCCGCCATCTCCATCACGTCGATGGCGAGTTCGATGTCCATATTGCCTTTGATCTTGCGGCGACCGGAGGCATCGGTGAATTCCTTGGTCGGCTTGGTGACCATGGTGTAACCATTATAGTCAAGCCAGTCGACCAGCGGACGAATCGGTGAGTATTCCTGATCTTCGACAAGTGCCGTGTAATAAAAGGCCCGGATCAAACGGCCCTCGGCGGCAAAAAGCTCTAGAAGTCTCTTATAATCAATGTCGAAACCAAGGGATCGTGCGGCGGCATACAGATTCGCGCCGTCGATGAACATTGCCAGCCTTTCTTGCTGGTAGAATATCTTGCGTGCCATTTCTTTCCTCTAATGACGTTGTAATATTCGCAGTTCCCGGATTATGTCGGCCATCCAGACCGCCGGGACGGGTGCCGCAGAACCCGCACCGGGCATTGGTGCCAGGATCAAGCGGCAGGTGACGGATGATTTCCGGCACGGTATGCCATCAACTGGTTGGCAGCAAGCGCCGTGAAGATCACAGGCCCCACATGGGGATGGGTGATCATGATTTCCAGGAAAATGCCCGTGATTTTGATCGCCGTCGGTTCCAATCTCCCAGTTCCCGGCTTTGGCACGCCCGCGGAAATCTGCGCCAAGGCGCTATCCCGGCTCGACTCCATGGGAATCCGGATTGTTGCGACCTCCCGATTTTACGAAACAGCCCCGGTCCCCCTGTCGGACCAGCCCTGGTTCGTCAATGCGGTGGCGGAAGTTGAGACCGACCTGGATGCCGCAGCATTGCTGGTGGTCCTGCACCAGGTAGAGCATGAATTCGGCCGGGTCCGGCGCGAACGGAACGAAGCACGGGTCCTGGATCTCGATCTGATTGATTACAATGGTGTGGTTTTGGCCGGACCACCGATCCTGCCGCACCCGCGCATGGGTGAGCGGGCCTTTGTCCTTCTACCTTTGCGGGACGTCTGCCCGGCATGGCGGCATCCGCTGGGCGGCCATGGGGTGGATGATCTGATCGCCGCCCTGCCGCCCGACCAGGCCATTCGCCCCTTGTCGGGGCTGGAATGAATTCGGCGAAGGTCGGGCATCCTTGCATTGCCCGTTTCAGCGCCCTATAAATCAAAGCTTATCCGTCGCTGGAGAGTATCTGGATATGGCCCGCGTTACCGTTGAAGATTGCGTCCTGAAGATTCCGAACCGTTTCGAACTGGTGATGATGGCTGCCCAGCGCGCCCGTGACATCGC
>JAIXTS010000140.1 GCA_027483805.1 Azospirillum sp.
ATGCCACGGCAGAAAATGTCACCGGGGCGCGGGTGGAAACCGGCCGGCGCAGCGACGGGCTGACCAATATCGGCCCGGAACAGCAATGGCTGCTGGGCCTGCGGGTACGGCTGTGAGCATGGCCCACCGACCGATGCGGGCGGCCCGGCGCCTGTGCGCCGCAAGCCAGGGGCGCGGATGCGCCCGCCATCAGTTCCCATCATCGAGTCGGGAGAATAAGTTCGGGACCATTCCGGGTCGGCTTAACCGAGACCATCATATTTTATGCCTCGGAATGACCATTATTGATTGAGCCATTTGATTATTATTTTAAATAACAGCAACCAATACAATATTGCAAGATTTAACCAAGTTCAGTGGCGAGTGCTGACGTAAAGCAGAATTCAATCGTAATCACTAGAAGTGATAAGGCGGGCATATGTCCCCCTGACTGGCAAATATGACCAATTCTATTTTTAATATATTATACATGAACTATAATAGAAAAACTAAATTTCCGTAAAATTCTTCATATTATGAATCTATATGTTTGGCGACCAAATCATGGACTCGCTACCAATAAAAAAACTGTTCATGTAGCTTTTTGCAGCCACCAAACATTGGTGGTTTTTCTATGGGCAGGGAGTAAACAAATATGCAGACACTTCAGGCTGAACTCGCGCAACATGGTTGGCTGCCGTCAATGTCGGGCAGCAGCCTGCCGGCTACCCGGCTCACCTCGTCGATGCTCGACGATGTGTATGGTGGCGACGATGCCAGCTTCGACCTGAGCTTTGATCTGAGCTTCGACCTGAGCTGGTCGCGCTAAGTCCTGTTCCGGCCGGTCGCCTGCTGACCGGGGGTTCCAGAGGCCGGGAGTGCAGGTGAAAGCCTGCACTCCTTCCGACGCGAGGCGATCATGAACGAAATTCGTAAAAAAAGCACACGACGGATCGAATGCATTATTAAGGCGACAGAACGCTGTAATATCGACTGTACCTATTGCTATTTTTTCAACAAGCACAACAAGGATTACGAACTCCATCCCGCCATCATGAAGCCCAAAGTGGTGGAAGATATTGCCCATTTTCTGGCGCAGGGTGCCTTGGATCTGGCGGCCGAACAGGTGGTGGTGGATTTCCATGGCGGCGAGCCCATGCTGCTGAAGAAGGAGTCATTCATCAGCGCCTGTGAAACGTTCCGGGCGATCATCAGCCCTGTTGCTGATCTGGTTTTGAAGATTCAGACCAATGCCACCCTGGTGGACGAGGAGTGGCTGGAAATATTCTCACGCTACGATTTTGTGGTTGGTGTCAGCCTGGATGGCCCCCCGGCATTGAACGACCGGTATCGGGTGGATCATCAGGGCCGCGGCACCTATGCCGCCACCGTCGCCGGATGGCGGTTGCTGCGCGACGCGGCCGCCGCCGGGCGTATCCGCACCCCCGGTATGCTCTGTGTCATCAACCCGGAATTCAGCGGGCGCGAGGTTTATCGTCATTTTGTCGATGAACTGGGGGCGCGCGGGATCGATTTCCTGCTGCCGCTGGAAACCCATGACACGCTGCCCGCCGATCAGGTCGGCCAGTTCGGGCGCTTCCTGACAGAGGCGTTCGATGAATGGACGGCGGATGACAACCCGGGGATCCATGTCCGCTTTTTCCGGCAGAACATGATGCGTCTGGCCTTCGGGCGTGCGGGCATGCAGCGGCTGGAAACCGACATCATGCAGAATTACTGCGCCCTGACCATTTCCAGCAATGGCGAGGTCAATCCCGACGATACGCTGCGCGCCGCCCATGGTGACTGGTTTTCATCGGGAAACTCTGTCACCAATATCAGCCTGAAGGACTTCATGGCACTCCCCTATATGCGGGAAATGTCGGACGCCTTTGTCAATCTGGCGCCTGTCTGCAACAGCTGCCATTGGTCCAACGTGTGTCGCGGGGGGCGGCTGGTCAACCGGCATGCAAAAGAAACCGGCTTTGCGAATGAGAGCGTCATCTGTGCCGATTTACGCTATTTCTACGGGCATGTGGCCGCCTATCTGCTGAATTCCGGCCTGCCGTTCGCGCGTCTGCAGGAAGCGCTGAAACCGCGGGAGCCAAGGGAGCCGGTGCATGAGGTCGCTTCTTAGGATTTTGGCTCTTTCATTGGGTGTGGGTGTATCCAGCATGCAGGTGGCAGTCGCGGATGATCTGACCTCGCCCCAGGCCATCCTTTCCCTGCCGGGGCCGGGCCTTCTGTCGCTCAGTCCCGATGGGCTTCGTGTTGCCCGCATCCCCGTGGCCGATGCGCCGGTGCTGCATATTCTGGATACCGCCAACCTTCAGGCCCCCCCTGTGGCCGTGCCGTTGCCGGCCAGGGTGCAGGCGATGACCTGGGCGCAGGATGGCAGCCGCCTGTTCCTGCGCGCGGCGGAGGCATCCAGCGGCGGTGAAAGAACCTATGTCGTTGAGATGATGGCGCGGTCTGTGGCCGATCTGGCGCCGGATCTGCCGGGCCGGGTCCGGCTGGTTTCCGGCACGCCGGACAGCGATGGCGCCTTTCTGGTGATGCATACCCCCCGCCAGGGCGCTCCCGTCCGGCTGGTCCGGATCGACAGCAGGGCCGGCGTCCCGGCGACCGATATCACCCCGGCCGGCAATTACGGCTGGTTCGTCGCCGATGATCAGGGACGCCCCGCGGTGGCGCTGCTGATCGCCGGCGGCGGCAAGATGCAATGGATCGCCCTGACATCGGATGGGCAGCCGGGTGCGGTTCTGGTCGATGCCGGGACGGCCGGCACCAATGAGCCAGTGTCGCTGATGCGCACGGCCGGCGGGCGGCGGATCGCCATCTTCCGGACCGCCCGGCCTGACCAGGATTTTCCGGGGCTGACGGGCTTTGACCTTGATGGCGCCGCGCCGACCGTGATCCTGACGCCCGATCATGAGGTGACGGCCCCGCTATTTGCGCGCGACGAACCGGCCCTGCTGACCTATGTCCAGGAAAGCCTGCTGCCGGAACGTAAGGTCATTGATCCGACCATGGCCGATATTTTGTCGGGTTTGACCGTCGATGCCGGTTTTGCCGAAATCGCCGCCCGCGCCCGGAACGGGATCTGGCTGATAAGGCGTCGTTATGCCGACCGCCCCGCCGCCTATTTCCTGTACCGTCCCGAAAGCCGGCAATGGTCGGTGCCGCTGGCGGAGATGCCGGGGCCGCCCATGCCGGCCCGTCAGGTTGCCACCTGGGTCAAGGCCCGCGACGGCATGTCCCTGCCGGTTTACCTGACGCTGCCGGACCGTCCGGGCAAGGCGCCGCTGGTGGTGCTGATCCATGGCGGCCCCTGGCGTCGGGACCGGTTTGACTATGACCGGACGCTGCATTGGCTGGCGGCGCGGGGCTATGCAGTGCTGCGGGTGAATTTCCGCGGATCGACGGGCTTTGGCGTCGGCTTTACCCGGGCGGGGGATGGGCAATGGCCCGGCGCCATGCTGACCGATATCATTGATGGGACAAGGTGGGCCCAGGACCAGCCCGGTGTCGATCCGGCCCCGCCCGTCTTCGTCGGGGGCAGTTACGGCGGCTATGCCGCCTTGATGCTGGCCAGCCAGACCGAACTGCCGGCCCGCTGCACGATTGCCATCGCCGCCGCGGTGGATCTGGGCAGTTTTGCGCCCAAATATGCGGCGGCGGAGCGTTCCTCCAAGGCGCAGCTGAAACAGGCCCTGGGTGATTTCGACGATCCGTCCGTGCGCCAGCAGTTGACGGCCCAGTCGCCCATCGCACGGGTGGACAAGGTGAAGGCGCCGGTGCTGCTGATCCATGGGGGGCGGGATCCGCGCGCGCCCCTGGATGACGTGAACCGCTATGCCGACGCGCTGCGCAGCGTGAACCCGGCCCTTGTCAGCCTCGCCATCGCGCCGGATGAGGGTCATTCCTTCACCGACCCCAAGGCGACACTTGCCGCCGTCGACCTGCAGGACAGGTTCCTCAGCCGCTGTCTGGGACGGGCGGTGTCCGCCGCTGCGGTTGATCCGGCGCCCTTGCGCATGATCCATGCCGGGACCCGCCCATGAGCCTGACCGAAATCCGCACGCCGGATCTTTCCCCGCCGCCCCCACCCGCCAGCCCCGAGGCGCCGGCGGCGTCGGCGGCGGCCCTGCCGGAACAGCCGGTGGGCTTCCGCCGCGAGGTTGCCGAAGCGCGGCGCTTTCTCACCTGGGGATCGGAGACCTTCTTCGATCCCCGCCCCAAACGCATCTTTGGCAAATGGATGCTGACCCTGGCGCTGGCCCTGATCCTCGGCCTGTCCGCGGCCCCCTTTTCGGAGGTGGTTACGGCGCCGGGGGAGGTGGTGCCGGTCGGCGGCATCGGCCGGGTGCTTTCCAGCGTTCGCGGCAGCGTGACCGACCTGCGGGTGCAGGAAGGGCAGGCCGTGAAGGCCGGCGAGGTCCTGGCGGTGGTGACGATCGATCTGCATGGCGCCAAGGGCATCAGTGCCGCCAGTTCCCGTTTTCAGGAACTGCGGACCCAGATATCCCAACTGGAACAGCGTGCGGCACGCCAGCGCGACATTGATCTGGCAACGGTTCAGCGTTTGGAGCAGGAGCGGCTGACACTGCCGGACCGTATTGAAATCGCCCGCCAGGCGGTGGAACAGCAGGGGCAGGTGGTCGAGATCCTGCGGGTGCAGATGGAACGGACGGGCATGCTGCGCCAGGCGGGCAACTCAACCGCCTTGCAGACAGAGAAGGCGCAAACGGATCTGCTGAAGGCGGAGGTCGACCTGCGCGACCGGCGCAACAGCCTGCGGACCCTGGCCCTCAATCTCCAGCAGCTTGATCCCGAAATCAGGGAGGCGCGCGCCCGCGTCGACATGAACGCGGCACTGATCAATCAGGAAATTGCCGAGCTGAAGGAAAAGCTGGTCGATATCGATACCGATCAGGCCGTCAGCATCACGGCCCCCTATGACGGTACCGTTGCCTCCATCAGCGTCAATCGTGGTGCGCCCGTGGCACCGGACAAGCCGGTGCTGACCATGGTGGTGCCCAATGATCCGCTGGAGGTCGATCTTTTTGTCCGCAGCGACAGTATCGGCGCCGTTGAACCCGGCATGCCGGTATCGCTTCGCCTGGATGCGTTCCCGGCCCATCTGTTCGGGTCGGTTTCCGGCGAAGTCCGCGTCGTATCCCAGGCCCTGGTTCCGCCCAGCTATCTGCCGGAATGGATGGACCGCACGAACCCGGCCTACCGTATCCGGGTCCGCCTGACGGAAACCTTCATGGTGCGGGGCCGGGAGATCGACCTGAAGCCGGGCATGACGCTGAATGGCGAGATCGTGATGAGCGTGCGCCCGCTGCTGCTGCGCCTGATCGACCCCATGGCCTTCATGCTGCGGGAAATGATGAAACGTTATGGGCTGCGGCCCGAAACGCCGACACAAGCCTGACCAGCGGCATTCCAAACCATCAGGACCCATCATGCCGAGAACCCCGGTCATCTTGCAGTCTGAACCGAGCGAGTGCGGATTAGCCTGCCTGTCGATGATCTTCGCCTCCTTCGGTCGCGCCGTATCGCTTGCCGATCTGCGGCGCGCCACGCCGACATCGTTCCGGGGTACGACCCTGCGGCAGATGATGGCGATCGCCACCGATCACGGTCTGGAATGCGAACCCTACCGCCTGGAACTTGATCATCTGAAAAACATCCGGCTGCCGGCGGTGCTGCACTGGGACATGCGGCATTTTGTGGTGCTGGTGCGGGCATCACGCCGCTATGCCTGGATCCATGATCCCGCCATCGGCGAAAGGCGGGTGCCGTGGGCGGTCATCTCCGACCATTTTACCGGCTTCGTCATGCTGGTGCGGCCATCGCCGCATTTCGAACCCGCCGCCGCGAAGGCCGGCACGGCGGGAACGGAATTTAATGTCGCCACCCTGCTGACCCGCGCCCTGACCATGCAGGGCGGCATTCCCTTGCTGATCGGGCTGTCGCTTGTGTTGCAGCTGCTGACCCTGGGGCTGCCGCTGTTCAGCCAGATCCTGATCGATGATGTGATCCTGCGGGGGCGGCACGACCTGGTGGCATCCATGTTTGTGGTCTTTGCGATCGTGGCGGTCATGTCGCTGCTGACCATGGCCGCGCGGGGCCTTTTTTCGGTATCGCTCGGCACCACGGCGTCGCTGGACCTGATGAACTGGATTGTCTATCGCCTGCTGCGCCTGCCCACCACCTTCTTTGAGGAAAGATCGACGGGCGACATCCTGACCCGGCTGTCGCCCCTGCGGCAGATCCAGCGCACCTTGACGGACAATGTCGTCACCTCCCTTTCCGAAGGGCTGATGTCGATCGTGCTGCTGGTGATCATGGCCATCTATGATCTGTGGAGCACGGTGATCGTGGTGGCGGTGGTGGCGGCGAAGCTCATTCTGGTGCGTTTCATCGGTCGTCGCATGAAGGTTCTGACCAATGAGGCGTCTGTTGCCGCCTCGGCGGAAAGTTCGCTGCTGCTGGAAGCCATCCGCAATATTGTGCCGCTGCGCATCTTCGGGCTGGAAAGCATGGTCCACGCCCGCTGGGGACGCCGGGTGTTCGATTCCATGCATGCCGGTGAACGGGCGGCGATGGGCAATCTTGCCCTGATGGTCTCAACCGAGGCGCTGACATTGCTGCAGACGGCGGCCGTGCTGGCGCTCGGCGTGCAGTCGGTGGACGATAAAACCATGAGCGTCGGCATGCTGGTGGCCTATATGGCCTTCATGGGGCAGCTGACCGGCAAAGTGTCGAAGCTGGAATCCGCCATTGTCGATCTGACCACCACGGCCGCCCATGTCGGGCGCGTGGCGGAATTCGTGGCAGAGCCGCTGACGGCCGGCAGCATGGCCGGGGCCGCCGGTGCGGCCCGCCGGCCGGGCAAGTCGGAAAGCCAGATCGGTCTCACCCTTGACCAGTGCTCTTTCCGGTATGCCCCGCATCTGCCCTGGCTGTTCCAGGATCTTTCCCTTGAAATTCAACCCGGTGAGACCGTGGGCATCGTCGGGTCCTCCGGTGCCGGCAAGACGACCCTGCTCAACCTCATGCTGGGGCTGCGCGCGCCGACAGCGGGGGAAATACGGCTGGACCGTGACCGTATCACCCCCACGACCCGGCATCTGATACCCCATCGCATGGCCGTGGTGATGCAGGGTGAAACCCCGTTTGCCGGCACCATCCTGGACAATATCTCACTGTTCGAGGACGAGCCGGACCTGCCGCGCGTGCATTGGGCCGCCAGCATGGCCGCCCTGGATGACGATATCAGAAATATGCAGATGCGCTACGACACGCTGGTGGGGGAGGCAGGGGTCGGTTTGTCGGCGGGCCAGCGGCAGCGTCTGCTGATTGCGCGCTGCCTCTATCAGATGCCGCAGATACTGATCCTGGATGAGGCGACGTCCAATCTGGATCCGCAGACCGAGGCGAAGATTGTCGACAATATCGCCTCTCTGCACATCACGACCGTGATCGTCGCCCATCGTGAAGCGGCACTGCGCCGCGCCGCGCAGGTTTACCAACTGACCGGCGGCAGGCTCAATCGTGTCCGCTGATGCCGACATGGCGCCGGCTTTCGACCGGCAGCGCCACCTGGAAGCCCTGGCCCATCTCGCCGACCGGGGGGGCGGCCATCCGCGCCTGCAGGCCGACCTGGCACAGGCGGCGCGGCGGGCCGCCCCCTGGCTGGCGGACCGGCCCCCCTGCCCGCCCCTGCCCCTCTGGCCGGAACTGACATTGCCGATCGACAGGGTGGCGCAGATCCCGGCCAGCCGTATCCAGCGGGCGCCGATCAGCATGGACATCGCGGCACGGATCGCGCGCGCCGACGAACCGGCGGTGACAGATGCCCTGCGGACCCTGGGTCTGTGCCTGAAGAGCGGGCAGGCGACGTCCGGCGATCTGGTGGCGGTGCAGGCGGCACTGCTGCCGGGCCCCCTGTCGGGCATGCGCACGGATACGATCGCGCTGCGGCGCGCGGATGAGAGCATTGATTTCCAGGCACCCCCGGCGCAATCGCTGGAAGAGGGAATGGCCTTCCTGCTGGCGCAGACCCATCGCGCGGTCGCTGGCGGCGATCTGGCCTTGCTGGCGGCCTGCTATGCCTCGGTCAATTTCCTGCACCCGTTTGCCGACGGCAATGGCCGCACCAGCCGCCGCCTGCTGCTGGCCGGGATTGGCGCCTGCCTTGATTGTGATCTGTCCCCGCTGCCGATCGATCTCGTGGTCTGGTCCAACCGCACCTATCACGATTACCGGCTGCGGCAGATTACACAGGCCGGTCAATGGAATGGCTGGGTCGCCTTCCTGTTGCAGATGCTGACGCATGCCCTGTCGCGCCTTCCGGCGCTTGTCGGTTCCATTCCCCTCGGTGAAGGAAGAGTTTGATGACATATGCAAACCTGCTGGATGAACAGACCCGGACGGCCTTCATCGACCGGCTGGGCGCCTTGCGGCCGGACAGCATTTCCGGCCGCCTTGGCGCATCGGAATTACGGGACATTGCGCTGGCCTATGTCCGGCGGGAGTTCCAGGATGTCGCCATGGCCTTCCTGTTCGGCTCCGTTGCGCGCGGCACGGTGGGGGCGCTTTCCGACATCGATCTGTATGTCATCGTCGCTTCCGGACGGGTTTCGGAAAAGCGCAGCCTGATTTTTGAAGGCGTGCCGCTGGAATGCAACCTGTTCGACACGAACAGCTTTTATGAACTGCTGGTGCGTCCCCGCCAGGATCGCCGGCAATATCCGTTTATCGCCAACGCCCTGGAACATGCCGCGCTCCTGACGGGGGACGAAAACCTGTTCAACCGCCTGCAGGCAGAGGCGCGGTCCATTCTGGAACTGGGCCCGTTGCCACCCGACCCCCGCCTTATCGAGAATCTGCGCGGCACCGCCACCAACCGCTTCATGGATCTGCAGGCCGGAAAGGGGCCGGTGCAGACCATGCTGGGCCTGATCAATCTGGTGGAAATGGTGCTGGTGATCAGTGCCGGTCAGGCGCGCGACTGGTACCTGCCGGGAAACTGGTCGCTCGACCGGCTGGCCGACCGCACGCCAGAGCGGATGGCCGCCCTTGAGGATGCCTGTCGACAGGCCCTGAACGGGGATATGACCCGGTTGACAGCCCTGGCCTGGCAGGTACTGGGGGAGATTGACGGGCCCCTCCTCCAGCAGACCACCCGTTATAACAATTCCCGTTAACCTTTGTCAGGTTTCGATTGGATCGCCCATCATTTGTCATCCCCGCGAAAGCGGGGATGAGAGTTGGGGAAGGGCGAAGCCGAACCCAACCAGACCTGCCGCCATTACCCGGAGGGTGGCCGCGCCTGGAAACAGGTCAACGGCGTCACAACGCTGTATCTGGAGCTGGACGGGATCGAGTGGGGCAGCTATGAGCCCGCCGGCACCCTGAAGGAACGCACCATCCGCGCCTCTGGCACTGGCGGGGCCGTGGTGGCGGTGCATGCCCCCACCGGCGGCCTGATCCGCCTGCTGCCCAACCGCCAGGGCAGCGTCATCGGCTGGTTGCGACCGGACGGCAAGCTGGGTGGGGCCTACACCTACGACGGCTATGGCAATTCCCCCCAGGCCGGGGCAGGTGGACCGGCTTTCCGGTATGCCGGGATACGGTTTGATGCGGAAACAGGGCTTTATCACACGCCCAACCGGGCATACGATCCCGCTGACGGGAGGTGGATGCAGCTCGATCCCATTGGCATCAAGGATGGGCTGAACAGATACGCCTATGTGAAGAATAGCCCGTTGATGGGGGTCGATCCGACGGGTCGTTCGTGGGAAGACGTCGGGAATGTTGTATTCGGGCTTTCCGAAGTTGTTGTCGGCGCGACGGGTGTCGGGGTTGGCGTTACCGGCGTTGCTGCGGGAAGTGCTGTCACTGTTGGAACAGGAGGCGCTGCTGCACCTGCCTCGATTCCCACAGTCGTTGGATCAGCGGCACTAATTGGGGCGTCCGGCGCGCTAGTTGGCGCGGGCTATGAGCGGCTTAATAAAGGACTTCAGGGAATTGCTAAGGAGTATCAGCAAAATATAGTAAAAAACGAAGAGAGCGCGCCAAAGGTTGATGGCAAAAGTGCGGCACCCGTTGACGACCAACCGGATGAAAGAGGTCTTTCTAAAGTCAAAGAAAAAGACGCAAATAAAATCGCAAAAGAACATGGATACAAGGACGCTCACGAAGCAAAGGACGGGAGAGGTGATAGCAAAGTTAATATCTATAAAGATAAAGAAACTTGCTCTTATTGGGTTTGGGACGGAAAGAAGAACTCTGGAAAGGATCCATTATGATCGAGAATAGATACATGATCCTCACATTTCGTGGCTTTGAAGTGAATTTGGAAGGTTACGTAACAAAACTCAAAGTACCTCCCAGTACGTTTAAACAGTATGGCGATATCACCCCAAGCGGAGCAAAGATAAGAAAGAGCTTTATGAGCTTTAGGCGCTCTTTCGATGACCATCAAATCTGGGACGAAGCGATACCAAATTTCATTAATGAAATTGGCGGAGTCGAATTACTAAATAATATTTATTCTGATTTGCGCCCAGAAGATACAACACTTACAATTAGAATACCTGTCCGCTCCTCAGACGAACAAGAAGATAGATACATTAGCATTGAGACTTTGAGGTTTTTGGTTTCTTTAAACATTAATATAGCATTTGGCTTTTACTAGGCCATCCTTGTTGACACTGCAAACACCTTGACAGCATTGAGTGACGACTCTAAATAAACTTTAGAGCTACATCAATATGATTAAAAAACTATCTTAAGTAGTGAATTTGAAAGACCACAACACCCCAGAAAACGTCATGGCTCCTGCTTGCTACCCGAATTACGCTCCTGTGAAGGCATTACGCTGAGTTCCCGGAGGTGTACATCTACTGGGATGACGACGCCGTCCGCACCGTTACCGAACCGCGCGGCAATGTGCTGACCCATGGCTATGACGGGTTCGGACGTCTGTCGATCCTCTCCTATGCCGATGGCCGGACGGAGAGCTACGCCTACGATGTATCCGACAACCGCACCGGCTTTACGCAGCGTGACGGGACGGTCAGCACCACCTTCTACGACCCACTGAACCGCCCCACCAGCATCACCCGCCCCGGCTTGGCCCAAACCTCCTACGGCCTGGACATACTGGGCCGGGTGGTGGCGGAGAGGGCGGGCATCGCGACGGTACGCAGCCATGTCTATGACAGTGCCGGTCACAAGCAATCGGCCAGCATCACCCTGCCGCGCCCCACCACGGGCGTGACCGGTGTCGCCCCGACCGTGGCGATGAGCTTCACCTATGACGAAGCCGGCAACCGCACAGGCGCCACCTGGTCGGGGGCCACGGTGGGCTGGCGCTATGATGGGTTGAACCGGGTGACGGGGGTGGATCTGGGTGCCGAGGCCGTGACCCGCCACAGCGACGACCTGCGGGGCCGCCAGCACCCACCTGAACAGAAAAGGTACCCTGCCCACCTTCGCCTCCGGTCCGGCCCGGAATGGAGTACCCAATCGGGGAGAGGACGATGAGGCAAGGGACTTAGTCTGGTTTATGATACCGGCATCAGCATCCAGCGTGCAGATGTCATGGATAACTGACCTTTGGGCAATCAGGCCCCATTCCGGTCTGCTATAGATAAATTTATCGCCATTGGACCGGCCATTGCCGGGAGCGTATTTCCGCTGACCGGAAACAGCCCTCAGCAGGCCTATTCCTCAATCGCTGGCGCTGCATCCGCTGCTTGGGCACGGCCACGGGGGCGGGGCGGCGGCAATCGTCGCCGGACCTGTTTCCGGTCAGCCGAAAACAGCGCTGGCTGATCAGCCCTACCCCAGCAACGGCCTGTTTCAAAATGCCCTGCGACTGACCGGCAGGTGACGTATCGTGGACAGGTGGTTTCGCCGGACCGTGGTTTGCGCCATGATCGGCCGCGACTGGATCATCCGGGGCGGGGCCCCGGCACAACATAATGGATGGATCATGGTGGCCGTGACTGTAAATCCGCTGGGCCTTGGCGATGCTGACCTGCTGCGCGACAGGGGCGTGATCGCCGGGCAATGGCAAGCCGCCGACAGCGGCCAGACCTTTGCCGTGAAGAACCCGGCCACCGGCGCCCTCCTGGCCTCTGTGCCCCTGATGGGGGCGGCGGAAACCACGCGCGCCATCGATGCCGCCAACGCCGCCCTGCCCGCCTGGCGCGCCCGCACGGCGCAGGATCGCGCCAACCTGCTGCTGCGCTGGCGCGACCTGATGCTGGCGGCGGCCGATGATCTGGCGCTGCTGCTGACCCTGGAACAGGGCAAGTCGCTGGCCGAATCGCGGGGCGAGATCGCCTATGGCGCCAGCTTCATCAGCTGGTTCGCGGAGGAAGGGCGCCGCGCCTATGGCGACGTGATCCCCAGCCACAAGCCCGGGTCGCGCCTGATCACCATCAAGCAGCCGGTGGGCGTGGTGGGCGCCATCACGCCGTGGAATTTCCCCAACGCCATGATCACGCGCAAGCTGGGCCCGGCGCTGGCGGCGGGCTGTACAATCGTGCTGAAACCGGCGGAGGCCACCCCGCTCTCGGCCCTGGCGCTGGCCGTGCTGGCCGAACGGGCGGGCATTCCGGCGGGCGTGATCAATATCGTCACGGGTGATCCCATCGCCATCGGCGGGGCCCTGACCGCCTCGCCCATCGTGCGCAAGATCAGCTTCACCGGATCGACCCGCGTGGGCCGTCTGCTGATGGCGCAAAGCGCGCCGACGGTCAAGCGCCTGTCGCTGGAACTGGGCGGCAATGCCCCCTTCATCGTGTTCAACGATGCGGAAATGGCGCCCGCCGTGGCCGGGGCCATGGCGTCGAAATACCGCAATTCCGGCCAGACCTGTGTCTGTGCCAATCGCCTGTTTGTCGAAGACGGCATCCATGATGCCTTTGTCGCCGAACTGCATGCGGCGGTGGAAAAGCTGCGGGTCGGCAATGGCGTGGAGGCTGGCACCACCCAGGGTCCGCTGATCAATCTGGCGGCGGTGGAAAAGGTGGAAGAACTGGTGGCCGACGCCCTGGCCAAGGGCGCCACCCTGGTCACCGGCGGCCGGCGCCACGCGCTGGGGGGCTGCTTCTATGAACCCACGATCCTGACCGGCGTGACCGGTGAGATGCGCATTGCGCATGAAGAAATCTTCGGCCCCGTCGCCGCCATCCAGCGCTTTCAGGGCGAGGAAGAGGTGCTGCGCCTGGCCAACGACACCGAATTCGGCCTCGCCGCCTATTTCTACAGCCGCGACCTGGGCCGCATCTGGCGTGTGGCCGAAGGGTTGGAAAGCGGTATGGTCGGCGTCAATGAAGGCCTGATCTCCACCGAAATCGCCCCCTTCGGCGGCGTCAAACAGTCGGGCCTGGGCCGCGAGGGCAGCCGCTATGGCATCGATGAATATCTGGAGGTGAAGTATATCTCGATGGCGGTGGGGGGCTGAGACCCTCCCCTGCCCTCTTTTCACCTGGAGGTCAGGTCGAGGAGCGACGCCCCGAGCCCTGACCTCCGATAATTGTTTTATTTCAATGGCTTGAGAGAATCCGCGACAGCCCGTCGCGCAGCCGCTCCAATTGTGCCCGCTGTGCCTTGCTCAGCGGCTGCGGGTCGGCGGCGAAGCGGGTGAGCAGGGGTTCCAGGCGGGCCACGGCACCGGCCAGGGCCTTGGGCGTGGGGGGTGTGTCGGCTTCCCTCTCCGGCGCCCACTCCGGCGTCGGTGCCGGGGCCCCCTGCCCTGCCCCGGTCGCGCCCGCCGCCCGTGCCTCACGCAGCGCCTTGACCGAGGCGCCGCGGCGCAGCAGCGACAGAAGCTGGTCGCGCTCCCCCTCCCCCGCTGCCAGCGCCAGCTCGACCATGGCATTGCGCGACAGGTGCAACGTTGCACATTCTGCCCGCACCGCTTCGGGCAATGTCAGCAGTTTCAGCACACGGTTGACCTGGGTCCGGCTCCATCCCAGGGCGCCGGCGGCGGCTTCCTGGGTATAGGCGTGGCGGTCGATCAGGGCCTGGATGCCCGCCGCTTCCTCCAGCGGGGACAGATCGACCCGCTGCAGGTTCTCCACCAGGGCGATTTCATCGGCCTCACCGGTGGTGACGATGGCATGGATGGTGGCGCGGCCCAGCAGGCCATGGGCGCGCCAGCGGCGCTCCCCCGCCACGATCTCATACTCACCCCGGCGGTCGGCCAGGGCGCGGACCAGGATGGGCTGCAACAGGCCCTGCTTGTCGATGCTGTCGGCCAGCTGGCGCAGCGCATCCTCATCAAAATGGCGGCGCGGCTGGTCGGCGCGGGGCTGCACCTTGACGTGCTCCACCTCGATCAGGCGCGGAAACTCGCGGGAAATCAGGGAGCCGTCGCCGCGCGCCGCCACATCATCCATGGCCCGGCCAAAGGCGGTTTTACCCTTCTGCAGCTTCACGAGGCAATCTCCTTCGCCAATTGCATATAGGCCTGAACCGGGTGATCGGCAGGCAGGGCCTCCACCGCGATGACATTATTATAGGCGGCCTGGTTGATGCCCGTGCTCATCTTGATGGGTGCGAAGACGCGGCCCAGGTCGGACTGCCCCGTAAAGCGTTCGCGCAGGTCGGCCAGCACCTCACGGTCCACCGTCTGCCGGTCGGTATACATGGTGGGCAGCACGCCCAGCACCGTCAGATCATGGTTGGTGAAGCGGCGCACACGACCGATGGTCTTCAACAGCAGCGGAATGCCCAGCAGGTCGACGGGCCGGGTGGCCACGGGGATCAGCACATGGTCGGCGGCGTTGAGCGCATTGATCGTCATGCTGCCCAGGTTGGGCGGCGTGTCGATCAGGATCCAGTCATAATCCCCCGTCACCTCCGCCAACGCCGCCTTCAGCCTTGTTTCGCGGCCCACCAGACCGGCGGCGCTGTCAAATTCCGCCAACGCCACGCCCGACGGCAGCACGTCGAAACTTTTCAGCCGGATGATCGTATCGGAAACGGGCCGGTCATCGACCAGCACGGCATGCAGCGTGGCGCCCTTTTCCTCCAGCTCGATAATGTCACAGCCGACCATGGCGGTGGCACTGGCCTGCGGATCGGCATCGACCAGCAGCACCCGGAACCCCAGCCGGGCAAAACACGCCGCCAGATTGACGGCCGTGGCCGATTTGCCCACCCCGCCCTTCTGGTTGGAACAGGCAATCACCCGCGCCTGACCGGGCCGCGCGCCGACGCCGATCAGGCGCAGAACGGCATCGGGCACCGGCTCCTTGCCGCTTTCCCAGCGGCTGACCCGCGCCTTGTCATAGGACCGGCCCAACGCCTCATTCAGATGCCGCGCGCAGCCCTCCTGCGTCAGCTCCTTACGCTTGCGAAACGCCTTCAACGCATCGCCGGACATGGGCTCTTCCTCTTGCTGCTACCGGGGGCAGTAAGGGGCAGGGCAGGGGGAATTGTCAACAATGTTGACGGTGGGCTGTCAACTTTTGGGGGGTGTTACTGTAGGGCAGGTCGAGGGGCGGCACGCCCCGAGCCCTGATGCCTTGCCGCACTGTTGCCTGTCAGGGCTCGCGTTGCTCGACCTTACCTGCGCGGCCCCTGTGCAACGTTGCACACTCACCCAAACGGCTTGTCAATCGACGGTGACGGCTGGGTGAACCAGGCCGCGCCATCGTCGGTGATGTACATGTGGTCTTCCAGCCGCACGCCGAAGGCGTCGGGGATGACGATCATCGGTTCGTTGGAAAAGCACATGCCCGGCGCCAGCACGGTTTTGTCGCCGCGCACAAGGTAGGGGCCTTCATGGATCTGCAAACCGATGCCGTGGCCGGTGCGGTGGGGCAGGCCGGGGAGTTTGTAGTCGGGGCCAAGGCCGTAGCGTTCCAGGATCAGGCGGGCAGCGTCATCGACGCTTTCGCAGGTGCGGCCGGGTTTGGCGGCGGCGAAGGCGGCTTCCTGGGCTTCGTGCTCGATGGCCCAGATGCGGCGATGCTCTGCGGTCGGTTCGCCGAACACATAGGTGCGGGTGATGTCGGAATGATAGCCATCGACCTGACAGCCGGTATCGATCAGGACGATATCGCCCTCGGCCAGTTCCTGATCACCGGGAAGCCCGTGGGGGAAGGCGGTGGCGCGGCCGAACTGTACCGCGCAGAAGGTGGAGCCATTATCGGCACCGATGGCGCGGTGCGCCTGATCGATGAAACGTTTGACCTCTGACGCGCGGATGCCGGGGCGCAGGATGGCGGCGGCACGGCGGTGAATATCCAGAGTCTTGGCCTTGGCATAGGACAGCAGGGCCAGTTCCGCCGCCGATTTGCGGCCGCGGCAGCCATCGATGATGGGGCTGGCATCGGCCATTTTCAGGGTCGGCGCCGCTTCGCGCAGGCGGGCATAGAGCAGGAAGGGCGCAGCGGGGTCCAGCGCCAGGGTCTCAAACCCGGCCAGCGCGCTGGCCAGCAGCTCGGCGGGGTTTTCATCCTCCTCCCACAACAGGATATCGGCATCAATGGCCAATGCCTCTTTTAACGAGCCCCGTTCAAAGGCCGGACAGACCAGGGCAGGGCGGCGGCCCCGGCGCAGCAGAAGCGCCACCAGCCGTTCCGTGGCGCCCCAGGCGACACCGGTGAAATAACGCAGGCTGGCCCCCGCGCCGATCAGCAGGGCCCCGGCGGGCATCGCCGCCGTCAGGCGCATCGCCTGGTCAATGCGGGCCAGATGCTCGGCCGGTGTGATGGCAGGGGGGCGCGTGGCCGCATGGTCGATAATGGACAGGGCCGCCAGTTCCGCCGCTGCCGTTGAACCCCCGATGCTCATGTCCTGCACTCCCCGGTAAAAGGGGGCGGCATGTCCAGTGCCGCCCCTTGGTGGGCGAAAAGCATAAGGGGAAACAGGCGGCTGATACAGCCTATCGCTGCCCCCCAAGGCCGGGCGCCGCTGTGGCAGGGCGGTATGATCCCGCCTTGCCTTGCGGATCGTATACCGTATATTCGGCGCACATGAAAGGGGAGCGGATGATGGACGGGGTCCTGGTGATCGGCGGCGGGGTGCTGGGTTTCTGTACGGCCCTGGCGCTGCAGGATCGGGGCCTGACGGTGACATTGCTGGACGACGTGGCGGCGGTGAAGCCGGCCTCCTGGGGCAATGCCGGTCATATCGCGGTGGAACAGGTGGAACCGCTGGCCAGCCCGGCCACGCTGCGCGCGGTGCCGGGGCGGCTGCTGGCCAAGGATGATGCCCTGTCGCTGCCGCTGCGGGATATCCGCCACTGGCTGCCCTTTGGTCTGCGTCTGGCCCTGGCATCGCGGCCGGGCCGGTTCCAGGCGGGCAGGGCGGCATTGACCGGGCTGATGGCCGGTGCCATGCCGGCCTGGGACGGGCTGGTGGCGGGGCTGAGCCGGCCCGACCTGCTGATCCGCGATGGCCATTATGTGATCTGGGATACGCCCGACAGCGCGGCGCGCGGTCTGGCCCGGGTGAAATCTGGGGATCATGGCAGTGCGCGGTTCCGGCCGCTGGCGCCGGAGGAGGGGGCGGCGCTGTCCCGGCTGCTGGGCCGGGCGCCGGCGGGGGCTGTGCGCTTCCTGGGCAGCGGGCATATTGCCGGGCACGACCTGCTGTTCGATGCGCTGCGCGGGCGGTTTCTGGGACGCGGCGGCGTGCTGCTGGCCGGCCGCGCCGTAAAACTGGCGCCGCTGGGGGGCCGGGTGCGGGCAACGCTGGCGGGTGGGGCCGACCTGACACCCGATCTGCTGGTGGTGGCCGCCGGAGTGGCCAGCAAGGGGTTGATGGAAGGGCTGGGGCACCGCGTGCCGATGATCGCGGAACGCGGATATCATCTGCATACCCATGCCGGCGATTGGCCCGCCCATCTGCCGCCGCTGGTGTTTGAGGACCGGTCGCTGATCGTGACGCGGTTCCGCGACGATCTGCGCGCCTCCAGCTTTGTGGAATTCAGCCATCCCGACAGCCCGCCCGATCCCGCCAAATGGGAAAGGCTGCGCCGGCGTATCCGGGCCCTGGGTCTGCCCTTCGCGCTGCCGGGGGCGGAATGGGTGGGGTGTCGCCCGACCCTGCCCGACTATCTGCCCGCCATCGGCCGGTCGGCCCGCGCGCCGGGCCTGCTTTATGCCTTCGGGCATCAGCATCTGGGCCTGACGCTGGGGCCGGTCACGGCACAGATCGTGGCCGACATGGCGGTGGGGCAGGAAAGGGGGCCGGCGCCGTTCGACCTGTCGCGGTTCGGGTGACGGCCTGATCAAAAGACCATAAATTGCGCATTATGGGCTATTGTTACCGCTAAACTCTCCGCTATATGTATCGGCCCACCATAGGGACACCCCTTACCGGAGCCGCCGTCCATGCGCCCTGCGCTGCTTCTTGCCGGTTTTCTGTGCGTCACCGCGCCCGCCCTGGGGCAGGAAGCGGCGGTCAGTCCCCTCCGGTTGAACCAGATGGGCCTGCTGGCCGATGCGGCAAAGCTGGCCATCCTGCCGAATGCAGCGACCAAACCGCTGGACTGGACCCTGCGTGACGCGGGCGGGCAGGGGGTGGCCAGCGGCAAAACCATCGTCACCGGCAATGATGCCGCGTCGGGCCAGCATCTGCACCGCATCGACCTGTCGGGCGTGACGGCGAGGGGCGAGGGCTTCACCCTGGTGGCAGGCGGGGCGGTCAGCCGGCCCTTTGGCATCGGCACCGGACCCTATGGAAGGCTGAAGCGGGATGCGCTGGCCTATTTCTACCATAACCGCGCCGGCACCCCCATCGAGGCCCGGTTCGTGGGCGAAGCCTGGGCCCGGCCGGCGGGCCATGTGAAGGAAATCGCCCCCTGCTATGGCGGCAAGGATGAAGGCGGCAATGACTGGACTGCCTGCGGCCACAGCCTGGATGTCACCGGCGGCTGGTACGATGCCGGTGACCATGGCAAATATGTGGTCAATGGCGGCATTTCGCTGTGGACCCTGCTGAACCTGTATGAGCGGCAGTCGGTCCGGGGCCGGGCGCCCGCCTTTCCCGACGGGGCCGCCGCCATGCCGGAGGCCGGCAATGGGGTGAACGACCTGCTGGACGAGGCGCGCTGGCAGATGGAATTCATGCTGTCCATGCAGGTGCCCGACGGCACACGCATGCCCCTGCCGCTGGGGCCGCAGGACGGGTCGAAGCGCCTGACCTTCACGCCGGATATCGATGTCTCGGGCATGGCGCATCACAAGGTGGCGGATGAACGCTGGACCGGCCTGCCCCTGCCGCCGCACCTGGACAAGGAACGCCGCTTTCTCTATCCGCCCAGCACGGCGGCCACGCTGAACCTGGCGGCCACGGCGGCCCAGGCGGCGCGCATCTGGAAACCCATCGACCCGGCCTTTGCCGAACGCTGTCTGGTGGCGGCGGTGCGCGCCTGGAAGGCGGCGGTGCGGGTGCCCGACGCCCTGGCCATCAGCAATTTTGACGGCAGCGGCGGCTATGGCGACAAGGATGTGGCCGATGAATTTTTCTGGGCCAATGCCGAACTGCTGATCACCACCCGCCATACGCTGTTCACCCAGGCGGTGACCGGCTCCGCCTTCTTCGGGCGCGATACCATTGCCGAGCCGTCCTGGGCCCAGACGGCACCCCTGGGCGCCCTGTCGCTGGCCCTGCATCCTGCGGTGCTGGCCGAGGCGGATGGATCGCGCATCCGCGCCGCCATCATCAAGACCGCCGATGCCTATGCGAAGGAAGCCGGCGACAGCGGCTATGCCCAGCCGATGGGGCCCGGTGCCTATGGCTGGGGATCGAATTCCGCGCTGATGAACCGGGCCGTCATCCTGGCCTATGCCCATGATCTGACGGGGCAGGCGGCCTATCGGGACCGGGTGGTCGATGTGGCCGATTACCTGCTGGGCCGCAATCCGCTGGACCAATCCTATATCAGCGGTTATGGCGCGCGGGCGATGCTGCACCCGCATCACCGGTTCTGGGCCAATGTCCTGGACCCCAAACTGCCGCCGCCGCCGCCGGGCGTGGTGTCGGGCGGACCCAATGGCGGCAACAGCCTGGGGGAGCAGGCGCGCAAACGTATCGGCCCCTGCGCGCCGCAGACCTGCTGGAAGGATGATATCGACCTGTTCACGGTGAACGAGGTCACCATCAACTGGAATGCCCCGCTGGCATGGCTGGCGGCGTGGCTGGATGAGGGGCGGTAGGGGGCGACCGGCCCGCCCAGACCCCCATCCATCGCCCCCATCCGTCATTCGTCGCACCCGTCCCCGATCCTGCTTCCTGTCGGCCAGCATGTCCCGGCATCCAAATGGGGAGGGTTCAATGGTGCAGGCGGTGACAATTCCTGAAACCAGCGGGATCGATCCGGCAGCGGCGAAGCGCTGGCTGGGCCGGGCGGGTCTGGTCTGGCTGCTGGTGGCGATCGGCGGGCAGATGATCTTTGCGCTCTATGTCATGGCATCGCATGGGCGTGAATGGCTGACGGGGCAGGGGGTACGGGGTCGGCCCGTGGAGGGCTATCTTGCCGGCGATGTGCTGGGCAACAGCCTCTATGCGCTGCATATGCTGTTCACGGTGGTGATCATCGTGGGCGGCGCCTTGCAGCTTTGGCCCGCCCTGCGCCGGTACCGCCCTGCCTTTCACCGCTGGATGGGCCGCACCTATATGGTGGCCGCCGCCATCCTGTCGCTGGGCGGCATCGGCCTGATCCTGTGGCGCGGCACGGTGGGCAGCACCCTGATGCATGTCGGGACCAGCCTGAACGGGGTGGTCATCCTGATCTGCGCCGGCATCGCCTGGATGCTGGCGCGGCAGCGGCGGTTCGACGCCCATCGCCGCTGGGCGCTGCGCTTGTTCCTGGCCGTCAGCGGGGTCTGGTTTTTCCGGATCATGTTCATGATGTGGATGCTGATTTTCCAGGCGCCCGTCGGTTTTGATCCTAAAACCTTTACCGGCCCGCTGCCCGAAACCCTGTCTTTTGCGCAATATCTGCTGCCCCTGGCGGTTCTGCAGCTCTATTTCCACGCCATGGACCGGGGCGGGCCGGTGATGCGGCTGGGTACGGCCGGGCTGTTGACGGTGCTGGCGCTGCTGACGGCGGGTGGTATCTTTGGCGCGACCATGGGCATGTGGCTGCCGCGGCTGTGATGCAGGGCGACGGGAAGGACGGGTGGATGGACGCAACGGCCGGCACGATCGGGGAGCGCCTGCGGAGGGTGATCCATTGGCGCCGGCTGCGGGCGGCGGCGGTCCTGGCCGGCATCTTCTCCTTGCTGCTGCTGCCAGCCTGGGAGAACCATGTCTGGATCCTGCTGCTGCGGATGTTTGTCATCTGCCTGATGTGCGTGCTGGCCTTTGGTTTCTGGGAACAGTTCCCACGGCGCCTGCCGCGCTGGATTGCGCGCTGGGTGGTGCAGGTCCTGGCCGTCGCCCTGACCGTACCGCCAACCATGATTGTCCTGTATATCCTGACCCCGCCGCCGGGCGGGGTGCCCCTGTGGGAGGACAAGGCGCGATTACAGGCGCTGTTTATCATGATCATGCTGGGTCTGCTGATCGGGCCGTGGGTGGCGCTTGGGGCCCTGTTGCGCCAGCGTGAGGCGATGGCCCGCACCCAGGCCCTGGCCTTTGCCCTGGAACGCAGCGAATTGGAGCGACGGGCCACGGATGCGCGTCTGGCCCTGATGCAGGCCCAGGTACAGCCGCATTTCCTGTTCAATACCCTGGCCAATGTCCGGGCCTTGGTGGAAACGGGATCGCCGCAGGCCTTGCCCGTCCTGGACAGTCTGATCGCCTATCTGCGGGCCGCCGTGCCGCGCCTGGGCGGCGCCATGGGTACGGTGGCCGATGAAATGGGGTTGGTTCGGGCCTATCTGGAGATCATGGCCATGCGCATGCCCGACCGTCTGTCCTTCACCCTGACCCTGGCCCCCGGCACCGACACCATGCCCTGTCCGCCCATGGCGGTGCTGACCCTGGTGGAAAATGCCGTGCGTCATGGCATCGATCCGGCGGAGGAGGGGGGGCGCATCGACATTGCCACCAGCATGGATGGGGGCCTGTTGCGCATCACGGTCAGCGACAGCGGCCTGGGCCTGGCCGGTGCCGGCACGGGCGGGCTGGGCACCGGCCTGTCCACCCTGCGCCAGCGCCTTTCCTTATGTTTCGGGCCGGACGCCAGCCTGTCGCTGATCGAACAGGCTGGCGGCGGCGTCCTGGCGATCATGGCCTGGCCCGTGCGGGAGACCGCGGCATGAACGCACCCACGGCCCTGATCGC
>JAIXTS010000508.1 GCA_027483805.1 Azospirillum sp.
CATGCGTGAAGCTGCCCGCCTCCGCCACAGCGTGAAAGACGCGAAGCTTGTCCCAGTCCATGGACCCGTCCCTAGATAGTGGCGCAACTGCCGAACGCCGGATGACGTCCCAGGCGCCCCGTCTGTTGGTCGGACACGGGAATGCGCCCGACGCATGGATGATATACAGCCCCTGCCGCCAATGCTAGGGCTTGTCACCAAAATGTCGATTTACCGCTAGCTATCGTATTGTTCTTGCAACAGTTCACCGAGCAGCGGCTAGGGATTCCCCTGCAAAAGTGGTATAATTTGGACGGCCCTGGATGGGAACTACGCGAATCTGTGTCTCATCCAAGGCCGTTTCTATGCGAATGCCTGATCGCGGCGTCGAATCAGTGGCCGGCCAGGAACTTTTCCACTTCCAGGGCTGCCATGCAGCCCATGCCGGCGGCCGTCACGGCCTGGCGGAACACTTTGTCCTTCACATCACCGGCAGCAAAAACGCCGGGAATGTCGGTGCGGGTGCTGTCCGGGTCGGTGATGATATAGCCTTCGTCATCCATGCGCACCTTGCCCTTAAAGACGCTGGTGGCCGGGTCGTGGCCGATGGCGACGAACACGCCGTCCAGCGGCAGATCGGTGAGGGCGTCGGTCTTCAAATTGCGCAGGCGCACGCCGGTCACCAGCTTTGGGTCGGTGAAGCTCGAACCGCCCCTGCCGAGGATCTCCTCCACCACGCTGTTCCACACCACGTCGATCTTGGGATTCGTGGCCACGCGTTCCTGCAGGATTCGCTCCCCCCGGAAGCTGTCGCGGCGGTGGATCAAGGTCACCTTGGAGGCATGGTGGGTCAGGTACAGTGCTTCTTCCAGGGCGGTGTTGCCGCCGCCGACCACGGCCACCTGTTTGCCCCGGAAGAAAAAGCCGTCACAGGTGGCGCAGGCCGACACGCCCGCACCCTGAAAAAACTGTTCGCCAGGGATGCCCAGCCAGCGGGCCTGGGCGCCCGTGGCGATGATCACGGCGTCGGCCACAAACGCATCGCCGCTATCGGCCTTACAGACGAAGGGGCGCTGGGTAAAATCCACGTCGGTGATGATGTCGTAGAACATCTTGGTGCCGTACCGCTCGGCCTGGGCGCGCATCTGTTCCATCAGGTGCGGGCCTTCCACCGGGTCGGCGAAGCCGGGATAATTCTCCACGTCCTTGGTGATGGTCAACTGTCCGCCCG
Organism: Azospirillum sp.; assembly: GCA_027483805.1. GTDB lineage: Bacteria > Pseudomonadota > Alphaproteobacteria > Azospirillales > Azospirillaceae > Niveispirillum. The sequence goes on from JAIXTS010000508.1 coordinate 1,211, forward strand.
GCGTCATGCCCTGGACCAGTACCGGTTCCAGGCTGGCGCGTGCGGCATAGATGGCGGCGGTGTAGCCGGCCGGGCCGGCGCCGATGATCAGGACCTTGGAACGGTGGGTGGCCATGATGGTTCCTTGAGAGAGGCTGGACGGCATGCGATATGCTCTGGGCCGTGAAGATGGGACGGGTCCGTCCCTTCCGGCAAGATGACGTGGGCGCGGGTCGGGGTTGCGACCCTACAGGCAGTGGCCCCGTCCGGCAATGGGGCCGGCGCTTTACCTGCCTGCCGTTCTGATGTACGGGATTTTGCAATGCACAATAAGCGGACCGGAGGAGACAGGCCATGAGTGCCAACGCCCAGGTGAAGCGTGTCAGCGTACCAGACATCGCCGCCCGCAAAGGTCAGGACCCGGTCGTGGTGCTGACCGCCTATTCCGTGTCGATGGCCCGTCTGCTGGATGATCATTGCGATTGCCTGCTGGTGGGTGACAGCCTGGGTATGGTGCTTTACGGGCTGGACAGCACGCTGCCGGTCACGCTGGACATGATGATCAACCATGGTGCGGCCGTGGTGCGTGGTTCGTCCAAGGCCTGTATCGTGGTCGACCTGCCCTGGGCCAGCTATCAGGAAAGCCCGGCCCAGGCATTCCGCAACGCGGCGCGTGTCCTGGCAGAAACCGGGGCCCAGGCGGTGAAGCTGGAAGGCGGGGAAGAGATGGCCGAGACGGTGGACTTCCTGGTCCGCCGGGGTATTCCCGTCATGGGTCATGTTGGCCTGACGCCCCAGGCGGTGAATGCGCTGGGCGGTTATCGCGCCCGGGGCCGGTCGGATGCGGAACAGGCCAAGATACTGGGCGACGCCAAAGCCATCGCGGACGCCGGCGCCTTCTCCATTGTGGTGGAGGGGGTGGTGGAGCCGCTGGCCCGCCAGATCACCGAACAGGTGCCTGTGGTGACCATCGGGATCGGCGCCAGCGCGGCCTGTGACGGACAGGTGCTGGTGTCTGACGACATGCTGGGTCTGTTCGGCGGCTTCACCCCGAAATTCGTCAAGCGCTATGCCGAGATCGGGGAGACTGTTGCAAAGGCGGCGGCCGATTATGCGGCGGAAGTGCGGTCGCGCGCCTTTCCAGGCCCGGCCCATGTTTTTCCGACCCGCAAGGGCTGACCCGGACCCAAACATCAACGGTCACAATTCCTGACCGTTGTTATCCGCGCGGGCTGGTGCGGCGGCGATCGATGCCGCCTTAGCCTTACCGGACCAGTTCGCTGCCGTGCCGGGTGGCGATACGGCCGAATATGCGGGCCGTATCGCGCGCAGCCATGGTCAGGTCGGCCCGGTGCAGTACGAGGTCACGCATATGCAGCAGCGGAATGAAGGGCAGATCCCGGTCCAGCACGCTTTGGATGCTGCGGGTCGCTTCGTCCATTCGCTGAGGGTCGGCAGCGGCATCGGTCAGCAGGCGGACGACATCGGGGTCCTGGTACAGACCGGGATTTAGCAAGCTGCGCACGGCCTGGGGCCGCAGCAGGTCCTGGAACGCGCTCAGCACCATCCCATCCTCGATCCCCACCATGTTCAGCGCGAGGTCGAATCGCCCCTCCCGCAGCCGGTCGCGATAATCGTCACGATCCAGCCGGACGATGGTGACCCGGATGCCGGCGGCGGACAGCATACCCGTCAGGATATCGGCCGTGCGGCCCCCGTCGCTGCCCCGTTGCGGCGGCGCCAGCAATTCCAGGCTCAACCCTTCCGCATAACCTGCTTCCCGCAACAGGGCCCGTGCCATTGCCGGGTCGCTGCTGTCGGCGGGGCGCGCCGCGATATGGCCGCGCATGCCAGGCAGTGCGATCTGATTGGCCGGGCTGCCATAGCCATCCGTGGCCCGCTGGGCCAACTCCTGCTTGTCGATCGACAGGGCGATGGCCCGGCGTACCCGGATATCGGCCAGGGCCTTTGCCCCGGTGCCGATCGGGTCCGCCGGGCCACGCGGCATCAGGTTGATGGATAGGAACTGGGTGCGGTCGGTCGGCAGTTCCGTCAGGGCGATCTGTGGCAGGTTGGGAAGATAGGCCAGCGGGGCCGGCGGCGGGTCCTCGATAATGTCGGCCCGTCCTTCGGCAAGTGCGCGCACGCGCATCTGGGCGTCGGGTTCAACCTCAACATGGATGGTGTCGAAGGGCGCTGCCGACCGCCCTTTCGCCGGCCGTACAGCCTCCAGCGTGAAAACAGACTTGGCCGCCATTTTGCTTTCAGCCAGCAGATAGGGGCCTGTCCCCCGCTGCCGGGCCGACAGGCGCAGTTGTGCGGCCGGCAGGGCACCGGAGCAGGCATTGTCCCGGAAACCTTCCGGCGCCTGCACTCCGTAGACCAGCAGCAATGCCGATGTCAGCCGCACCTGCGGCTGGTCCAGTTCGACCAGGATTTCCGTTCCGTCAGCATTCAGAGCGGCCCGCCGCAGGTCGATGGGCAGGCCGTGCGGTGCCGACCGGTTAAGGGTGGCCCACCGGCACAGGCTGTACAGCAGGTCGCGGCCCGTGACCCGTGTTCCGTCGTGAAAAAACCGGTCGGCTGCCGGCCGCAGACGCCAGACCCGCTGATCAGTGCTTTCCCAGCTGGCCAGCAGGCCAGGCACCGGCGTGGAAAGCTCTCGGGACAGGAATGGATCGAAAACATGGCCCAAAAGCTGGAAATCAGCCCCGGTATGGGCACGATGGGGGTCCAAGGTCGTCGGCGTCGTGGCGGTCAGGACGCGCAATTCCCGCCCGCCCGTGTCCCCGGCTGCCCATGCCGATGGCAACAGCATGCAGGCCAGCAGAAACAGCCCCAGCATTCCTGTCACGGACCGGTGTCCGACCATGCAAGCACCCCTGTCGTGTTGCGCCGCGCCGACCTGTGCGTGAAAGGATGATGAACCCTTTCCGGCTCAACGAAAAGTGTCGGTGTGCGTGCCGGTAATTGAATGTCTGGTTGCCAGTCAGGGGTCTCGGCCCGCATCGGCCACGGCGGGGCTGGCGATGCGGCCAAAGGCGCGGGCCGTATCACGGGCGTGCAGGGACAGGCCCGCCCGATGCGCCACAAGATCGCGGATATGCATCAGCGGGATCATCGGCAGGTCGGCATCCAGGATGGCCGTGGCCTGCAGGGTCAGGCCCGGAATGGCTGTCGGTTCCGCGCCACGTGCCTGATGCAGCAGATTGTCCAGGATGGCGTTGCGGTATCCGCTGGGGTTGGCGATGCTGTCCTTTTCCGCCGCCCCGGCGATGGCGGCATAGCCTTCCATGGCCGACCCGGCGGTCAGGCCCAGGCCGGCGAACATGACCTGGAAATCCCCGACGGCCACACGGGCCCGGGATTCAGCCGCGGGCACAGGGATTGTGGTCAAGGTGATGCCGATGGCCCGCAGCATGCTGGCCAGGGCATCGGCCACACGCGGCCTGTCCGTGATCCGGGTCATGGGCAGCAGAAGCGGCAGGTCCAGACCCTGACCGTAACCCGCTTCGGCCAACAGGGCGCGGGCCCGTTCGGGGTCCGGCTGCATGGTCCGGGGACGGTCTGTCAGGTATCCTTCCATGCCCGGTTGTGCCAACTGCCAGGCCGGTCCCGCAAACCCCTCCAGCCCGCGCTCGACCAGCACATGTCGGTCCAGGGCCAGGGCGATGGCCTGGCGCACGCGAATATCGGCCACCGGATTGCGCTTGCCCCCCGGAAGTATGGGACGCAGGTTGAAGGTGAGCAGCAGGGTGCGGTCGGTCGGCAGTTCCGTCAGCGTCACGCCCTTCATGTTGGTGATGTAGGGCAGATGGACGGGGATCACATCCTCCATAATGTCGGCCTGTCCCGTGACCAGCAGGCGCAGCCGGTCCCGCGCATCCGGCGCCGACCACAGAACGACGCGCGCCCAGACCGCGCAGTCGCGCCAGCAATGCGGGGAGGGGAGAAGAACGCGCTGCTCCGGCGGGGCGCCCTGCGGGGTTGGGGCAGAGATATAGGGGCCACTGCCCAATTGTGCCTTGCCGCGCCCTGCCTGGACCTTCGCCGGGTCACAGCCCAGCGGCCCCTCGCCCGCGTCATCGGGGGCCGCCATGATAAAGACCAGCGACAGGGCGGATGGCAGCAGGCGGTAAGGTGCATCAAGCGTCAGAGAAACCCGGCCCCCGGCCTCCGCCGACAGGCGGACCAGACCCAGCATCTCCCGTCCCATGCGGCGTGTCAGCACCTGATAGCGGCAAAGGGAATAGACGATATCGCGCGCGGTGACCGGCCGGTTGTCGGCAAAACGCGCGGCCTGATCAAGCTGGAAACTCCAGACCTGATGGTCCTGGCTGGTCCAGCTACTGGCCAGACGCGGGGCCACGTCGAACCCGTCCCGCGTCACCAGCGTATCGAAAACATGATCGTAATACTGGAAGTCGGCGCCGGTCCGCGCCTCATGCGGGTCATCTGCCGTTACCTGACCGGAGATGGCCGCCACAAGCTGTTCGCCGGCGCGGGCGGTGTGCACCGACCCGGCCAGCATCAGCATTGACATCAAGATCAGCAAAGGTATCCGGATGACTGCGCGTCCCACCAAAGCTCCGCATCCATATCCAGTCGGGCAACCGATTGGAAACATGCCCGGTTTCCGATGCGGCAGGCAAGACGGCTTTCACCTGGATCGTGCTTGTTAATTCACCGTCGCTGGCGTGCCCGCCGCCCCGCGCTTGGCGGGCACCGGCAGCTCCACATTGACTTCCAGCATGGAACAGCCGCTTTCACGTTCCAGCTTCACCGCCACCTTGTCGTCGTCGATATTGACGTACTTCTTGATGACGGCCAGCAGTTCCTGCTGAAGGGCGGGCAGGAAGTCCGGGCTGTCGCGGCCCGAGCGTTCATGCGCCAGCACGATCTGCAGGCGTTCCTTGGCCTGGGCCGCGACCGTGGGCGGCTTCGACTTGCGGAAAAGATCCAGAAGGCTCATGCGGTCCTCCGCAGCAGGCGGTCCAGGAAGCCCTTCTTTTCGGGCTTGATGAAACGATGCTCGATGGTCTCACCCAGGAAGCGGCCGACGGCATCGCCATAGGCCTGACCGGCGTTGGACTTGTCGTCCAGAACCACAGGCATGCCGACATTCGACGCCTTCAGCACGGCAGGGCTTTCCGGGATGATGCCCAGCAATGGGATGGCCAGGATTTCCAGCACATCTTCCACCTTCAGCATCTCACCCTTCTCCACCCGATCGGGGTCGTAGCGGGTGACCAGCAGATGCTCCTTTACCGGCTCCAGCCCCTGTTCGGCGCGGCGCGACTTGGCCTGGATCACGCCCAGGATGCGGTCGCTGTCGCGCACGGAAGAGACTTCGGGGTTGGTGACGATGATGGCATGGTCGGCCCAGTAGAGCGCCATCAGCGCCCCCTTTTCGATGCCGGCCGGGCTGTCACACAGGATGTAGTCGAATTCTTTCTTTAGCTCATCGAGGATCTTGCCAACCCCTTCCTGGGTCAGCGCATCCTTGTCGCGGGTCTGGCTGGTGGGAAGGATATACAGGTTCTCGACCCGCTTGTCCTTGATCAGCGCCTGGCTTAGCCGGGCTTCGCCATTGATGACATTGATGAAATCGAACACCACCCGGCGTTCGCATCCCATGATCAGGTCGAGGTTGCGCAGACCCACGTCGAAATCGATGATGCAGGTCTTGAACCCGCGCAGGGCAAGGCCGGTGCCGAAGGCGGCGCTCGAAGTGGTCTTCCCCACGCCGCCCTTGCCGGAGGTCATCGTAATGATCTTGGCCAAGAGGCGTCTCCCAAGGTCAAAGGTTGATCAAAATATCCGTCAGGCCACGTTGGTGGCCAGCGGGTCGATATGCAGATAGCCATTGTTCAGGTAAATTTGAACCTGACGACGGCGGATATCCTTGCCGATATCTTCCGACACGCGATACAGCCCCGCGATGGACACCAGCTCGGCATCCAGGCTCTGGCAGAAGATGCGTGACGTCTGGTCGCCGCTGACCCCGGCAAGCGCCCGGCCCCGCAGCGCACCATAAACATGGATGGAACCATCGGCCAGAAGTTCCGCACCGGGGCTGACCGATCCGATCACCACAAGGTCACCGCCGGGAGCGTAGATCTGGCGTCCGGAGCGTACATTCTCGGTGATCACCATGGCGCTGCGCTGGGGCGGCGGTTCCGGCGGCGGCGCCTGGATGGGGGCCGGTGTCGGCGCGGCGGGGGCTTGCGGCTGTGCCTGGACCTGTACATTGGCCAGGCCCTGGGCGGGGCTGCGGCCGGTGCCGGCCAGCGGATCGAACGTTTCCACCTTGCCGCGCGCCGCGCTGATCAGCGCCATGCCGCGTGCCAGGGCGGCGTCCTGCTGTTCCTTGGTGCCACCCTGAAGACCCACAGCCATCAGGCCCAGATTCTTCAGCAGCTTGCAGAAGGCATCCATGTCGAACGGCGTGCCGGCGGGCAGGTCATCCAGGTCCAGCACCACGCCGGCATGCCGGAAAAAATTCGGCGCCTGGGCGATCTTGCCGGACAGCACGGGGAAAAAATTGGGATTGTGAGGGTCGCTGACCTTCAGCACCATCATCGTGAAGGTGCTGCCGCGCAGCTGGAACGGTGCGTCCCTGAAGGCGACCTGGTTGCTCATATCCTTGTCAGACCCCGCCTGTCCCCAACCATAACGGCGCCGGCCAAAGGCGGGGCGCCGAATCATGCCGTCGTTCAAGCGCTTTTCGTGCGCCGACGCAAGTGTTTCATGCGGCACATCTTGCGACAATGGGCCATCGCTCCACAATATCTATTCCGGGTGGGCGCGCATGATTGCCCGCCGATGCCATCCGGTTGCCTGGGGTGGTCCTCTCCGGCGGGGGCGAAGGGGTGGCTGGGGGCGATCCTGTCGGACGGGTGTCCAGTCCTACTGCACCCGCGAAGACCGACTCGGGACATTGCCGGCTCGAAAGGCATACCTCGCGAGATATTGTGTGAAGGTTGCGTTGCAAACGCAACAGATGGTGACGGGCAAATTCTTTTGAGATAGGATTCCCAATGTTGGTCCTGATTAGGGTGGATGGATCGTTCAATGGCAGATGGCCCGGCAGCATCTTACCGAAGCGCGACGGCAACCGGCCGAACCATCCCCAGTCGCATGGCAGCATGCGCAACGCCCGCAGCAGCACCGGCCGCCCGACGGCTTGATCCGCAACCGCACCACTCGAACAGAGGGTGCGGTTTTTTATTGCCCGTCGGTCGCTTGCCGCGTTCCCGCTTCAACCGAACA
>JAIXTS010000405.1 GCA_027483805.1 Azospirillum sp.
AAGCGCCCCACGGTGCAGGTCGGCGATCCGTTCACGGAAAAGCTGCTGATCGAAGCCTGCCTGGAACTGATGAACACCGACGCCATCCAGTCCATTCAGGACATGGGTGCCGCCGGCCTGACCTCGTCGTCGGTCGAAATGGCCGGCAAGGGTGGTCTGGGCATCGAGCTGCATCTGGAAAAGGTGCCGCAGCGTGAGACGGGCATGACGCCCTATGAGATCATGCTGTCGGAAAGCCAGGAACGCATGCTGATGATCCTGAAGCCCGGTTCCGAAGATGTGGCCCGTGCCATCTTCGAGAAGTGGGAACTGGATTTCGCCGTGATCGGTCACTTGACCGACACGGGCCGTTTTGTCCTGAAGATGAACGGCGACACTTATTGCGACCTGGAACTGGCCCCGCTGTTCGACGCGGCACCGCTGTACCATCGCCCGACGGAAGAGACGCCGGCCCAGCCGCCGCTTGACCTGGACGAGGATGAGCTGTGGCCGGAGGACCTGTCGCTGGGTGACATCCTGACCAAGCTGGTCTCCTGCCCGGACCTCGCCTCCAAGCGCTGGATCTGGCAGCAGTACGATAGCCAGGTGGGGGCGGATACCCGCTTCCTGTCCGGTCAGGCCGATGCGGCCGTCGTGCGCGTGCATGGCACCAACAAGGCGCTGGCCATGTCATCCGACGTGACCCCGCGCTACTGCTTCGCCGACCCGGTCCAGGGTGGCCGTCAGGCCGTGGCCGAAAGCTACCGCAACGTGTCGGCCGTCGGTGCCCTGCCGCTGGCCATCACCGACAATATGAATTTCGGCAATCCCGAAAAGCCCCGGATCATGGGGCAGTTCGCGGGCTGTGTCGAAGGCATGGCCGAGGCTTGCCGCGTGCTGGACTACCCGGTCGTGTCGGGCAACGTGTCGCTCTATAACGAAACCAACGGTGTGGGCATCCTGCCGACCCCGACGGTGGGCGGCGTCGGCCTGCTGGCCGATGGTCACAAGGCCGTGGGTCTGGGCTTCAAGCATGATGGCGACATCATCCTGCTGGTGGGAGAGACCGAGGGTCACCTGGGCCAGAGCCTGTACCTGCGTGAAATCCTCGGCCTGGAAGAAGGTCCGGCCCCGGCGGTCGACCTGGAAACCGAGAAGCGTCACGGCACCTTCGTGCGTGAGGCGATTCAGGCCGGTCTGATCAGCGCGTCGCATGACGTGTCGGATGGCGGGCTGCAGGTGGCGCTTGCCGAAATGGCCATGGCCGGCAACAAGGGTGCGGACTTGTCCGGCCTGGATGGCTGGCACGTGGCGGAGCTTTTCGGCGAAGATCAGGGCCGTTACGTCCTGACCGTGAAGGAGGTCGATCTGGAGGCGGTGGAGACCAAGGCCGCCGAAGCTGGTGTCACCCTGACCCGCATCGGCACGGTTGGCGGCGACGCCCTGATGGGTGCGTCGGGGGCCATTATTTCGGTTGCGGACCTGATTGCCGCGAACGAGGCTTGGCTGCCGAACTATATGAATGGCAAGGTAGGGTAAGACCCTTTCCGTTCTTTCTTCCGTCACCCCGGCGAAGGCCGGGGTCCAGAGCCCAGGGCATTGCGCTCTACGATGCTGGACCCCGGCCTTCGCCGGGGTGACAGTTGAAGGGACGTCCCCAATTCGATAAGGACCCGACCCATGGCGATGCACGCATCCGAAATTGAGGCCCTGCTGCGCGAAGCGTTCCCCGACGCGGTCGTCCGCATCGACGATCTGCGCGGCGACGGCGACCATTACGCCGCCTATGTGGAAAGCCCGAGCTTTAAGGGTAAAAGCCGTGTGGCGCAGCATCAGGCCGTCTATGCGGCGCTGAAGGGTCGCATGGGTAACGAGTTGCACGCGCTGATGCTGACGACGGCGGCCCCCAAGGACGCATGATTGGGCTGCCGAACGAACCCCCTGTTAAGGGGGAGCGTTCAGCGCTATATGTCGAGGGATTTGCCATGGCGCCGCAGGGGCGGCGACCTGGCACTGCCAAGGAAGAGTGACAGATGGACCAGACGGTTGCCGAGCGCATCAAGCGCGATATCGCCGACAATGACGTCGTGTTGTACATGAAGGGGACGCCCGTGTTCCCGCAGTGCGGTTTTTCCGCCGCCGTGGTGCAGGTGCTAAGCCACCTGGGCGTGAAGTTCAAGGGCATCGACATCCTGGTCGATCCGGCCCTGCGCCAGGGCATCAAGGAATTCACCAACTGGCCGACCATCCCGCAGCTTTATGTGAAGGGCGAGTTCGTCGGCGGTTGTGACATCATCCGCGAAATGTATGAGGCGGGCGAGCTGCAGGACCTGCTGCGCGACAAGGGCGTGGCCTTCGCCGACGCCGCCTGATCGGGTTTCCGACCGATGGCAAAAAGGGGCCTTCCCGCTCGGGAGGCCCCTTTTTCTTTGTCTGGTGATCATTGCAGGTAATGATTTCGATCTTGCAAATGGTTGCATAAACATAAATTGTTGCAATCATTTTTATTTGCAACGCCCAACCCTTGATGAATATTTGCCCTGGGGCTTTTATTGATTCAGGAGAGTTGCGTATGCGCCATATAGGGTTAGGGCTTGTTCTGTCTTTCCTTTATGTGCAATCGGCAGCGGCACAGGAAGCGGCGGCGCCCAGCATGGAACCGATTGTACAGACCGCCCCGGATGAGAACGATCCCGGCCGCCTGATCTGCAAGGCGGCAAAGGAAACCGGGTCACGCGTGAAGCGTAACAAGATCTGCAAAACCCGGCAGGAATGGGATGACATGCGGCAGAATTCGGCTAAGCAGCTGGATGATTACTCCAAACAGGCGCCGCCGAACCCGCTGCCCTCATCGTAATGGCGCTTCCATCCGCCGCCGATCTTCCCAACGCTGCGCGTATGATGGAGGCATCGATGCGCGCAGGGTCCCATTCCGGCTGGTGCAATGGGATATTGTATACTTTTGTTCATCGCCGATAGTCTCGCCGCACCGAACTCTGCGCTTTAGTATTCCTGACAGCACAAGATTGTATGCGTTGGGCGGGCGCAAAGCGGCAGGAGGCGGTGATGCGGATGACGATCAAGAAGCTCCTAGCGGGGGTTCTGGGGGGGCTGGCCATGATGATTGTTGTCTCGAACATCATCAATCTGCTGGCCTTGGGGCGTGCCGATCAGGGGTTGGGGACCGTCTATGTTGACCGGGTCGTGCCCTTGCAGCAGTTGAAATCCATTTCTGACGATTACGCGGTCTATATTGTCGATGCGAGCCACAAGGTTCGCAATGGCAACATGAGTTGGTCGGAAGGACGAGACGCGATCGTGGCGGCGGAGACCCGCATCACCGATGTGTGGAAAGCCTATATGGCAACCTATCTGACGCCCGAGGAAATAGAGCTTGCAGAACAGGCACAGTCTGCGATGAACATTGCCGATCAATCTGTAAAGAAATTGATCGGGATTATGGAGCGCCAACAAATGAGCGCTCTTGAAGAATTTATCGCAGGCCAACTTTATCAGACCATTGATCCGGTAACCGGTGCCATTACAGAACTCACCGCCCTGCAGGTTCGGGTTGCTGGTGAAGTTTATGAGGACAGTCACAATGACAACATTCTGTCGTTGACCATTGCCAAGCTGCTCCTTGGCATTGGCGTCGGTTTCGCCGCGTTCGGTATTCTTGCGGTCGACCGTCGTGTGATCCGCCCGCTAGGACGACTGACCTCTACGTTACGTGTTCTTGCACAGGACGATTTCAGTGTTGCGGTCACCGACACAGGGCGTGTCGATGAGGTTGGTGAAATGGCCCGTGCTGTTGACCTGCTGAAGCGCGAGGGTATCGAAGCCCAACGGCTGCGCGCCCAGCACGAAATCGCCCGTGCCGCGGCCGAGCAACAGAAGCGTGCAGCGCTGGAAGCCATGGCCGCGAAGGTGGAGAGTGAAGCGGGTGCCGCCCTGGCCATTGTTGCGGACCGGACACGTCTGATGGACGATAGTACCACGGCCGTGGCCATGTCGGCAGGGCTGGTTTCGTCGAACAGCCAGAACGTGGCAGCCGCTGCTACCCAGGCGCTGCACAACAGCGAAACCGTCGCGGCGGCGGCAGAGGAATTGGCCACGTCGATCCGGGAGATCGCGATGCAGGTGGGAAATGGCAGCTCCGCAAGCCGCCGGGCTGTTGAAGTCGGGGAGCGGACACAGGCGACCATCAGCACACTGTCCGACGCTGTTTCCCGTATCGGTGACGTTGCCGGGTTGATTGGACAGATCGCGGGACAGACCAATCTTCTTGCGCTTAACGCCACAATTGAGGCGGCGCGCGCTGGCGAGGCGGGAAAAGGTTTTGCGGTCGTGGCGACGGAGGTGAAGGCACTGGCTACCCAGACCACCCGCGCTACGGAGGAGATCGAGCGGCAGATCACCGATATCGAGGCGGTGACACGGGCCGCCGTCGGTGCGGTGCAGGAGATCAGCAAGACCATCACCGAGATGGATCAGATTTCGCAGACCATTGCGTCGGCCATCGAAGAGCAGGGGGCCGCCACCCAGGAAATCAGCCGAAATGTGAACCAGGCTGCGGATGCCGCCCGGGAGGTGACCACCCGCATCGCCCAAGTGTCCACGGAAGCCAAGGGAACCGGAGAGCGGGCGCGATCAATGCGGGAGGTGACAGCGACGGTGACACAATCTGTCACCGATCTGCGGACAACCCTTGTCCAGGTTGTACGGGGCGCCGTGATAGAGGTCGATACCAAGGCAGCCTGACCGGTCCGGGTCTGCTCGAAAATGATCATAAGGGCCGCCCCGGATGGAGCGGCCCTTTGCATGTTTGAGTTGTGGCGGGGGATCAGGCCTTCTTGGCCAGCAGATTGTCCACCGCCACCGCACCGGCGCCATGGCCGGCAAGCACCAGGAAACCACCGGCCATCGACAGGTTCTTCCAGAACATGATGGTCTGGACATAGGCCATCTGTGCATCTGTCACGGCCCAGTAATTATGGAACAGGATGGCCGAGATGACGGAGAAGCCGGCCAACGCCAGGGCGGCGGCGCGCGTCTGGAAACCGGCGATGACAAAAGCACCGCCCACCAGTTCCGTCACGATGGCGGCCAGCAGCAGCAGTTCGGACGGCAGCGGCAGGCCGGCAGAGCCGATATAGGCCAGGCTGCCCTCCCAACCCGTCACCTTCGACAGGCCGGAGGAGATGAAGATGGCGGCCAGCAGCACACGGCCGGCAACGGGCAGGTACTTGGCATTGTTGGCGATCAGCGTATTCATGGTCGTAAACCTTTCAGATCTCTGGGAGAGTGGCGCCGGCAAGGGGCGCCGTCGTCTTGAGATGAAAGCTACACCCACCGAACCATTGCGACAATGTGCGTTGATCACGATTAATTGTCCTGAAAATCGGGACAATATGGACAGCAAAAAGGCCGCATCCCGGAGAATGCGGCCTGATCTGCTGCCCGAAGGCGACCTAACTTAGCGCGAATAGAATTCGACGACCAGGTTCGGTTCCATCTGGGTCGGGTACGGAACGTCGGCCAGGTTCGGGGCGCGCAGGTAGGTGCCCTTGAAGTTGCCGGTGTCGACGGTCACGTAATCCGGGAAGTCACGCTCGCCGGACTGCACCGATTCCATGATGATGGCGAAGTTCTTGGCCTTGGC
>JAIXTS010000441.1 GCA_027483805.1 Azospirillum sp.
GATTATCGCCGCCGACGTCACGGTGTTTATGTTCGACGTCGCCTCCAGAATGATGAAGGCCTAATGCTGTTCTCGGAACTTGGACTCGGGTCCGAAGTCCTTCGCGCTGTTGAAGAAGTTGGCTATACCACGCCGACGCCGATCCAGGAAAAAGCCATCCCGTGGGTCCTGCAGGGCCGGGATGTGCTGGGCTGCGCCCAGACCGGTACGGGGAAGACCGCTTCCTTTACCCTGCCCATGATCGAAATTCTGGGCCGTGGCCGCGCCAAGGCGCGCATGCCGCGGTCCCTGATCTTGGAGCCGACGCGCGAACTGGCCGCCCAGGTGGCTGAAAATTTCGAGCTGTATGGCAAGTACCACAAGCTGAACATGGCGCTGCTGATCGGCGGCGAAAGCTTTGGCGACCAGATCAAGAAGCTGGAACGCGGCGTCGACGTGCTGATCGCCACGCCGGGCCGCATGATGGACCTGTTCGACCGCGGCAATATCCTGCTGACCGACATCAAGGTGCTGGTGATCGACGAGGCGGACCGTATGCTGGACATGGGGTTCATCCCCGATATTGAACGCATCGTCAGCCTGCTGCCGCGCAAGCGCCAGACCCTGTTCTTCAGCGCCACTATGCCGCCGGAGATCAAGCGTCTGGCCGACAAGTTCCTGACCACGCCCGAAGAGGTGACGGTCAGCGCCCCGGCCAGCACGGCGACGACCGTTGCCCAGCATCTGCTGGTCGTGGATGAACAGGATAAGCGCGAAGCGCTGCGCCGCCTGATCGCGACCGACGATGTGAAAAACGCCTTCATCTTCTGCAATCGCAAGAAGGACATCGCCGTCGTCCATGGCTCGCTGGTCAAGCACGGCTTCAATGCCGGCGCCCTGCATGGCGACATGGTGCAGTCCAAGCGCACTGAGACGCTGGAGGCTTTTAAGGCCGGCAGCATCGATCTGCTGGTCTGTTCCGACGTGGCCGCCCGCGGCATCGACATTTCCAATGTCAGCCACGTATTTAATTTCGACACCCCCCACCATTCCGAAGATTACGTCCACCGCATCGGCCGCACGGGCCGCGCCGGCAAGCTGGGCCGCGCCTTCACCATTGCGACGCCGGAAGATGGCAAGCTGGTGCAGGCCATCGAAAAGCTGATCGGCAAGGAAATCCCCCGCTTCACGATCGAGGGTGTGCAGACGGCCGAATTGTCCTTTGATGCCGATCCGCGCCGTCGTGGCCGTGGCGCGCCGAAGAAGGATGAGCCGCGCCGTGGTGGCCGTGACCGTGGTGATCGTGCGGAACGCGCGCCCGGTGATCGTGCGGAACGCGCGTCCGGTGATCGTGCGCCCAGGGCCGAACGTCCGGTGCAGGTGCATGTGGAACCCGCCGTGGCGGAAGCCGCCATTGAGGCCCACCAGCAGAAGCGCGAGCGGCACGAACCGCGCCATGACCGCAACCGCGAGCGTCCCGAGGCCCGTCCGGAGACCCGGACCGAAGGTCGGGGCGAGTTCCGCCGTGACGAGCATCGTCGTGACGAATATCGGCGCGACCGTGACGACCGTCGTGACCGTCGCCCCCGCCGGGACGAGGATGACGACCGTGGCCCGCCCGTTGTCGGCTTTGGCGATGACGTGCCGGCCTTTATCCTGCGCGCCGCCCGCCCGCCCAAACTGAATATTGCCGAGGTCGAGACGGTTGACGCTGCGGAGAGCGCGGAGGTCTGAGGCCATGCAGACGATTTTTGTCCAGGTCAAATGCGAGCTGGGTCGTGCCTATGATGTGGCCGATCTGGCGGTGCAGAGTGTGCCCGAGGTATCGGAGGTTCACTCGGTTTCCGGGCAGTATGACCTGATGATGAAATGTTTTCTTGAGGATGGCGAGGATATCGGTCATTTCGTGACCGGTCAGATCCAGACCCTGGATGGGGTGAAGGATACGTTCACCATCATCACCTTCAAGGCGTTCAGCTGAACCTGAGCTGCGGTTGATCGTTGAAAGGGGCGGTCCGGTCACGGATCGCCCCTTTTGCTTTATGCCGTCATCCGGCTGAGCAATGCCGCCGCGACCCGCGCGGCCCCCTGGCCATCCATGCCGCCCGCAGCAATACGCTGCGACAGGTCCTGCCGGGCTGCAAGGTCGGCCCACAGGTCGAGGGCCTTGGCACTGATCAGATCGGCGGCGTTGGCGCGGTCGCCGCGTGCCTCCACCACTGCTGCCCAGCCCTGGGTGCGGGCATCATCGGCGGCCGGTGCCTGATTGTCGGCCACCACGGCCAGCAGGCTGGGCACGCCCAGGGACGCCAGTTCCGCCACAGTGCCGCCACCCGCGGTCAGGCAGAGACCGGCCGCGGCCATCAGGCTTCCCATCTCCCGGCTGTCGATATGCAGCCGGACCTTGTCGGGGAAGCGGGCACAGGCCGCGCGGATACAATGCAGGGCGGAATTGCTGCCCCCGGCCACCACATCCAGCCACACACCGGATGGCAGGGATGGCGCCAGACGTTTGACCACCGGCACGGTCAGACCCGCCGGGTCGGACCCGCCGAAGGTCAGCAGGATACGGGTCCGCGCGGTGAGCGGCAGCGGCGCCGCTGCCGAGGCCCGTCTTATCTCCCGCCGCAGCAGCAGGTAAGGCGCCCCCGCCAGCAGGGTGGCATCCGGTGCCAGGGCACCATAGGGCAGGGCGGCCGCACCCGGCGCGGGATTCCAGACCAGATCGGCAAAGAGCATCCGGTCGGCCAGATCATCCAGGGCCAGCACCGCCCGAAAGCCCGGCCGGACCGCCGCCCGCCAATCCGCATCCAGCCAATAGCTGTCGACCACCAAGCCCGCCGCCCCCAGCCCAGTCGCCAAAGCCAGGACCGTACCGGGTCCGTCATCGGTCAGCGCATGATGGTCGAACCCATCGTCCAGCAGCCGTGCCCGCAAGGAGCTGGTGATCTCCCGCGTCGCAAAGACCGGGCTTGCCCCCTGGTCGCGCAGGGCCTCAGCCAGCGCCAGGCAGCGCATGACATGGCCGGTTCCCTTGGCGGGGCTGGCATCGGCGCGGATCAGGACCCGGTTCGTTCCCGACATCTGAGCGGCTTCGGCAAGGGATTGCAGCGATACCTACAGCCCTAACACCTGCCCCCGGCTTCCGTCCAGCTTGGATCGGGCCCCCGCTTTATGCTCTAGTGGGCGGAGGACAGGAAGGTCAGGACAGGGACGCCATGAAGGCCACCATCGAAGGGGTACGGATCGCCGGTGTGCGGGCCGTCGTGCCGCGCCAGCGCCATTCCTTTGTCGAAGAACCGGGCATCTTCACCGAGGAAGAGGCGCGCAAGCTGCATGCCGGCATCGGTGTCTATGAACGCCGGATCCTGCCCCGGCCCTATTGTGCGTCCGACATGTGCCGCGCGGCGGCGGAAGGTCTGCTGCGGCAGCTGGGCTGGGACCCGGCATCGGTGGATGTGCTGATCTTTGTCAGCCAGGACGCAGATTACGTGTTGCCGGTCACGGCGGCGGTGCTGCAACGCCGTCTGGGTCTGCCGACATCGGCCGCCTGTTTCGATGTCACGCTGGGCTGCTCGGGCTTTGTCTATGGGACCTGGATGGCGGCTCGGCTGTTGAGCGGCAGTGCAAGGCGCGCCCTGGTCCTGTGTGGGGATAATTCCAGCCGCTGGCTGCATCCAGAGGACAAGGCGACCCTGCCCTTGTTCGGGGATGCCGGGTCGGCCACGGCGCTGGAGATCGATCTGGATGCCAGCCCCATCCATGTCAGCCTGGGTACCGATGGCGGTGGCGCCAAGCATATTTTCGTGAAGGCCGGTGGCAAACGTGACTGCCTGATTCCCACCGATCCGCCCCGGTCGGAGGCGGAGATGGCGCGCCTTTACCGCGATGCCCGCCTGCACCTGAACGGGGCGGAGGTCTTTACCTTTACCCTGCGCGCTGTGCCCGGCCTGCTGAAAGAAGCCATCGCCGATGCGGGCCTGACGGTGAATGACCTGGACTTTGTCGTGCCGCATCAGGCCAACAAGATGATGCTGGACCATATCCGCAAAAAAATCGGCTGCGATCCGGGCAAATACATCATCGACATGGAAAAATACGGCAATACCAGCAGCGCGTCGGTGCCGTTGGCGCTCTGTTCCCGCCTGGGCGGGGACCTGGAAAACGGACGCAAAAAACTGCTGCTGGCCGGGTTCGGGGTCGGCTGGTCCTGGGGCACCATCCTGACCGATATCGGCCCGATCCCCGCGCCCACCGTCGCCGACCTGCCCGACGATTATCCGGTCATGGATGTGTGATGCGGCCTGTTGGTGTCTTGCGTGTTAGGGGCCCGGCCATTAGGGTGCGCCCGGCATTCAGTCTGGAGTAAGTGACATGAGCTTTGTCGGTATCGGCCTGTTCCTGGCGGCCAGTGTTCTGGCTGCCCTGTGCATTTCGGTCATCAAGGCGCCGGAAGGCGATGGCGGTCACGGCCATGGCCACCATGGCGGCCACGGTCATCACTGATTGCTGAGGCTGCCCCCAAGGCGGCGGCCGCGCACAGCATTCGGAGCACAGCATTCGGAGTTGCGGACATCGCAACTCCGGCCCTGTGCAACATCATGAAACGAAAAAATCTGTTTCAGGAGGGCGCCGCCGGCAAACGCCGAATGGTGTCCCGCGCCGTGCACCATCGTGCACCAGAAAAGTTCTCTGCATTTGGAGTCCGGGTGGCCCCGTCTCCGAGCCGGACGGATGTTTTATGGGAGCGGATTTTTGGGTGTTGATAGGGCAGCATAGCATGGGCGGGCTGTCTTGTCGCCAATTGCCGAAAGGGTGTAGCGCCACCAAACCGCTGGACCCCGTGCGGCCGGTGCCGTAAACCTGTCTGCGGCCACCGTATCTGGTGGCACCCTACTGCCCTAACCCCCAAGCCGTAGCGATATGCCCGACGCCCTTGCCGATACGATTGCCCTCTCGCCGCTGGATGCGGCGCAGGATGTGTTGCGCAGGGTCTGGGGTTATCCCGCCTTTCGCGGCATGCAGGCGGAGATCGTCGAGCATGTGGTGGCCGGGGGTGATGCCCTGGTTCTGATGCCGACGGGCGGGGGCAAGTCGCTTTGTTACCAGATCCCGGCACTGGTACGGCCGGGTGTGGCCATTGTCGTTTCCCCGCTGATCGCCCTGATGCGCGACCAGGTGGATGCCCTGCGCCAGCTGGGCGTGCGTGCCGCCTATCTGAACTCCACCCTGGACTGGCGCCAGGCGCAGGAGGTGGAGCGTGCATGCGAGCGGGGTGATCTGGACCTGCTCTATGTGGCGCCCGAACGGCTGGTGACGCCGCGTTTCCTGGAACTGCTGGAACGGTCGCGTATCGCGCTGTTCGCCCTGGACGAGGCGCATTGTGTCAGCCAGTGGGGCCATGATTTCCGGCCCGAATATCTGCAGCTGTCCATCCTGCATGAAAAATTCCCCGATGTGCCGCGCGTGGCCCTGACGGCGACCGCGGATGCGCAGACACGCACCGATATCGCGGCGCGCCTGGGCTTGAGCGATGCGCGCCTGTTCCTGGCCAGTTTTGACCGGCCCAACATCACCTACCGCATCCTGCCCAAGGATCAGGAGCGCCGGCAACTGCTGGATTTCCTGCGCCGGCGGCCGGAGGATGCGGGGGTGGTCTATTGCCTGTCCCGCGGCAAGGTGGACGCCATCGCCCAGTATCTGGCCGAACAGGGGCTGGATGCGCTGCCCTATCATGCCGGCCTGGACCCTGCTACACGGCAGGCCAACCAGGACCGGTTCATCAAGGGCGAAGGTGTGGTCATGGTGGCCACCGTCGCCTTTGGCATGGGCATCGACAAGCCCAATGTGCGGTTTGTGGTGCATATGGACCCGCCGCGTTCGCTGGAAGCCTATTACCAGGAGACGGGCCGCGCGGGGCGCGACGGTCTGCCGGCGGAAGCGCTGATGCTGTACGGTTTCGCCGATGTCGTGCAGATGCGGATGATGGTGGAGGCATCCGACAGCCCGCCCGCCTTCAAACGCACCGAGCGACAGAAACTGGAGGCGCTGCTGGGCTTCTGCGAGACAGCGCGCTGCCGGCGGCAGACGCTGCTGACCTATTTTGATGAGGAATATCCCAAGCCTTGCGGCAAGTGTGACACCTGCTTCCAGCCTGTGGAAACCTATGATGGGACGGTCGTGGCGCAGAAGGCGCTGTCGGCCGTGTACCGCACGGGGCAGCGGTTCGGGGTGGGGCATCTGGTCGATGTGCTGCGCGGCGTTGCCACCGACAAGGTGGTGGAAAAGGGCCATGACAAGCTGAAGACCTTTGGCTGCGGCACCGAACTGGGCAAGCAGGAATGGCACAGCGTGTTCCGGCAACTGGTGGCCAACGGCCTGCTCTGTGCCGATCCGGAAGGGCATGGTGGCCTGATCTTGACCGAAACGGCACCGCCCGTCCTGAAGGGGCAGGAGATGGTACGCCTGCGCCGGGACCCGGCCGCGGAAGCCAAGGGGAAGGGCAAGGCATCCTGGTCGGGCAGTGGCGGCGCGTCAAAGCCGAAGACCTCCACCGCCGACCTGTCACCCGCCGACGATACGCTGTGGCATGCGCTGAAGGCGCTGCGCCTGGAACTGGCGCGCGAGCAGGGCGTGCCGCCCTATGTCATCTTCCATGACGCGACGCTGATGGAGATGGTGAAGGAGCGGCCCACCGACCTGGACGAGCTGGGCACCTTGCAGGGCGTGGGTGCGAGAAAGCTGGAACGGTATGGCGAATATATCCTGGATGTGGTGCTGACGCATAGTTGAGAAAGCGTCAGCCATCTGGAACCGGGTGATTGTCGTAGGTCAGGTCGAGCCAGGGGCGAGCCCTGACATTTTGTTGGCTTATGCCTGTCAGGGCTTGGGCTTTGCCCTCGACCTGACCTACGGTTGATATGGCAAGGGGCTGCGGCTCCCTGTTTTCACCCGGCCTTCTTCTGCGCCTCCAACTCGTCCAGCAGGGCCTTGCGCGACAGTTTGCCGATCATGGTCTTGGGCAGTTCGTCGCGGAATTCATACTGCTTGGGCTGTTCGATGGTGGACAGCTTGTCCTCCAGGAAGGCCTTCATGTCTTCCTTGGTCAGCTCACAGCCTTCGCGCTTTTTGATATAGGCCTTGACCGTCTGGCCCCGGTACGGGTCCGGCACGCCCAGCACGATACATTCGGCGACGCTAGGATGCTGATAGATGGCTTCTTCGACATTGCGCGGATAGACATTGTAGCCGCCGGCCAGGATCATGTCCTTGATGCGGTCAACGATGAAGATATAGCCATCCTCATCGAAGTAACCGACATCGCCGGTATGCAGCATGTCGCCATCCAGCGTATCGCGGGTCGCCTCTTCCTTGTTCCAATAGCCCTTCATGACCTGGGGGCCGATGATGCAGATCTCGCCACGCTCGCCGCGCGGCACTTCCGTCTTGCGGTCTTCCAGGCTGATGATCTTGATGATGGTGCCGGGAACGGGAAGGCCAATGGAGCCGGCGCGGCTGGCATGGGGCGGGTTGATGGTGGCGATGGGCGAGCTTTCCGACAGGCCATAGCCTTCCACCAGCTTGCAGCCCGAGAGCTTCTCGAACTGCGCCTTCACCTCTACCGGCAGCGGCGCACCACCGGAATTGCACAGCTTGATCGAGGACAGGTCGTAACGGGCCACGTCCTTGTGATTATTGATGGCGGTGTAGATGGTGGGGACGGCGGGGAACTGCGTCGGCTTCTTCTTGTCGATGGTCTCCATCACCTGGTCCAGTTCGAACCGGGGCAGCAGGATCATCTCCGCGCCCTTCATCAGGCTCAGATTCATCACGCAGGTCATGGCAAAGACATGGAAGAAGGGCAGCACGCCCAGCATGCGCTCTTCCCCGTCCACGGCTTCGTGGAACCAGGCGGTGGCCTGGCGGGTGTTGGCGGTGATGTTGAAATGGGTCAGCATCGCGCCCTTGGGCACGCCCGTGGTCCCGCCCGTATATTGCAGAACCGCAATGTCGTTCATGGCATCGACCGATACAGGCGCCGGGTTGCCATCATTGGCCGTCAGCGCCTTGAACCGGATATGGCGGTCATCGCTGGGGATGGCGGCCACTTCCTTGCGTTTGGCGATGGGGAACAGCCAGTTCTTGGGGAAGGGCAGGATGTCGGCCATGGGCACGACGATGATCTTTTTCAGCCGCGTCTGGCCGAACATCTTGGCCAGCTTGTCATAGGTGACCTTCAGGTCCAGGCTGACGATGAAGTCGGTTTCGCTGTCATTGATCATGTGGGCGATTTCCCGCTCGGCATAGAGCGGGTTGTAATTCACCACGGTACCGCCGGCCTTCAGGATGCCGAAGAAGCAGATGACCGAGTAGGGCGTGTTGGGCAGGAACAGCCCGACCTTCTGCCCCTTCTTCAGGCCCATCTTCTGCAGACCGGCGGCGAACCGGTCCACCAGCGACCCGATCTGGGCATAGGTGAACTTCTTGTCCAGGAAGTCCACGCAGGGATTGTTGGGGAAGCGCGCGATGGACGCGTCCAGCATGGCGGGCAGGGATTGCGCCGGCAGGTCGATGTCCCACGAAACGCCCGCCGGATAGCTCTTCTCCCACAGGAAAGGTTCGCGTGTGGTCATCTTGATGGCGGCGTCGGCCATGGTCTGTCCTCCCGATATGCTCTTGGCGCACTCCAGCGTCGCGCCTTTGATTGACCTATATCGGGAGCCAAAACGCAACCTCAAGCGATTAATCGCGGTGACGTAACGGAAGGTATGCGGATTTTTCGCAAGATGGAAAGAGGTCGCTGTGTAAAGACATGTCAGCCCATGTTCCGCAACGCATGCGTGGTGATGACCGACGCCATGATCCCAAGGTTTCCAAGCCCATGGATGGCCGTGACGGCAAGGATCGCGCGAACATGACCCAGCCTGGGCAGCACCCAAACAAAAAATGCTGCCTGGGCGGCAAAGAACGTGAAATACCAAGTGATCATGAGCATAGTCCCGTGTCGGTGCAGCAGCGCCGCGCCCGCCCCGGTGACCAGGATGAAGAGGGCATCGCTCACCCGCCCGGCGCGGATCACCCGGCTGACGGCATAGACGCCGCCCACCATCATTGTCTCAATAAGCGGCGCGAACAGGAGAAGCTGCGGCAACCATGACATCACGTCAGGGGCAGCCGCTTGGCCGCTATAGCCTATCATCAAATGAACCAGCGATTGTCCGGCCCAAGGCACAACAAACGCTGCGCAAAAAAACAATGCCAGCCTGGGAATCGCCAGATGGCGCGGCGGCCATAAGGTGCCGGAACCGATCTTCGCCACCATATAGCCGCCATAGATGATGATCAGCGATACCACGAGCAGCAGGTTGGCGATCTGCATCAGCCGTTCAACCGCTCCCCCGGATCATCCTTCGTCCCCCGTAGCTCATCCCGTCCCGTGCCGGACCACAGTTTTTCGCCGCTGGCATAGATGGCGCGGCCGATCATGTGGGCGGAGACAGGTGTGGTCAGCAGAAGGAACAGGATGGCCGCCACGACCCGTGCGGCTACATCCACGGACGGGAAATACAGCGCCAGCGCCACCAGGATCAGGCCGCAGCCCAGCGTGCCGGCCTTGCTGCTGGCATGCATGCGGGTGATGGCGTCGGGCATGCGGGCCAGGCCGATGGCAGCGATGGCGCAGAAGGCGGCACCGGCGACGGCCAGGATACCGATCAGGGCCTGATAGGCTTCAAGCATCGCCATCCTCCTTGCGCTGCCGGGCGGCCTTATGCTCTACAAACCTTGCATAGGCGACGGTGCCGAAAAAGGCGACCAGGGCCAGGGCGATGGCCGCGTCCAGGAACACAACCTGTCCCATCCACAGCGCGAACAGCGCGATCAGCGCCACGGCCAGCACACCGAACAAATCGATGGCCACGATCCGGTCGCCCTGCGCCGGACCTTTCAGCACACGGAAGGTCGCCAGGGCCAGGGACAGGACCAGCAGGCCCAGCGCAATGGCCAGACAGGTTTCCAGGAACGGGGTCATCGCAGCACCTTCAGGATGCGGCTTTCCATGGCGGCCTTGGTATCGTCGCGCAACTGATCAGGGTCGGCCGCGAACATGGCATGCATGTACAGCACCTTGCGGTCGGGCGAGATATCCAGCGTCAGGGTACCCGGCGTCAGGGTGATGGAGCAGGCGAACAGTGTGATCTCCAGATCGGTTTTTGCCTCCAGCGGCACGGCAATGATCGCCGGCCTGATGGGCGGGCCGATGCCCAGCACCCCCTTGGCCACGGCCCAGGCGGAGACAAAAATCTCTTTCACCAGCCAGATCGCATAGGCGGCGCCGCCCCAGGTGCGGCGGAAATAGCGTTCCTTCGGGAACAGCGGGCGCGCCAGCCACAGGATCAGATGGGCCAGGATGAAGCCCGCCGTAAATCCCGTCAGGCTGAAATCGGCATTGACGGCCATCCAGGCCAGCGCCAGCAGGATATTGAGGGCCAGCAGGTTCATGGCCTGTCTCCTGCCTGGTGCTGCAATTCACCGACCAGGGTCGGCACCGGTTCCGCCTTGCCGCCCAGGACCGCCTCAACATAGGCGCTGGTGTCATGCAGGCTGGCGCCCACCTGTGCCGCCACGCTCAGCAGCCGGTCGGGGTTCACCCCGATGCCAAATGTGATCAGGGACAAAAGCACCAGGGGCAGCATCAGCGCATAGGCACGGCCCCTTGCCATGCTGGCCAGAAGGGCGGCAGGCGGCTGCACCGGGGCCTTCCACACCATCTCTGCCCAGACCCGACCCACCAGCCAGATGGTCAGCAAGCCGCTGACCAGCAGGGCCGCGACCATCGCATAATGCTGCGTCTCCAGCCCCGCCTTGACCAGCAGCAGCTTGCCCCAGAAACCCGACAGGGGCGGGAATCCGGCCAGCGAGGCCAGCGGTATGAACAGCAGCACGCACAGCCAGGGGGCCGCCTTGAATAAACCGCCCAGCCGCGCAAAGGCCGTATCCTCACCACCCGACAGGCGGCGGACCAGTCCGGCACTTAAGAACAGGTTGGTCTTCACGACAATGTCATGCACCAGATAGAAGGCCGTGGCGGCCAGGGCCAGTGGGGTGGCGATGGCCAGCCCCATCACCATGCTGCCAATATGGGCCACCACCTGCCAGGACCAGGCCCGCGTCAGATCCCGCGTCGCCAGCGACCCCAGGGCGCCCACGATCATGGTGATACCGGCCATCCACAGCAGGATGGAATGGGTCCAGCCTGTATCGCCAATGAAGATCAGCGTGAAAACCCGCAGCAGCGAATAGACACCGACCTTGGTCAACAGCCCCGCAAAAATGGCCTGCACGGCCACGGCGGGCGTGTGATAGGCGGCCGGCAGCCAGAAAAAGAAGGGGAACAGGGCGGCCTTCATCCCGAACGCGATGATGAACAGGACCGCGATGGCGCTGACCAGCCCCTGATTGGCGACCTGCGGCAGGCGTTGCGACAGATCGGCCATGTTCAAGGTGCCGGTGATGCCATAAAGCAGCGCCACCGCCAGCAGCAGGCAGGCCGTCGCCACCAGATTGATGGCGACATATTTCACGGCCGCGTCGATCTGCACCTTGGTGCCGCCCAGCGACAGCAGCACAAAGCTGCTGATCAGCATCACCTCAAACCAGACATAAAGGTTGAACAGATCGCCCGTGATGAAGGCGCCACAGACACCGACCATCAGCACCTGGAAGATCGGGTGGAACCCGCCACGTTCCCGCACCGGGTCGATATCGCCCAAGGCATAGACGGCACAGCACAAGCCCATGATCGACGCGATGACGATCATCAGTGCCGACAGCGGATCGGCGACCAGGGTAATGCCGAACGGGGCGGCCCAGGCACCCATCTGCACCACCTGGATGCCGTCATTCAGCGTCGTGGCGGCCAGGATGCCGGCCAGCACCACCAGGGTTACACTGCCGGCCAGTGACAGGACGCGCTGCACCACCGGATAGTTCCAGGCCAGCATGCATAAGGCGGCCGTTGTCAGCGGCACCAGGATGGGGGCGGCGGTCAGCCAATGGTTCATGGCCGATCCTCCGGTTCCGCCACGCGCATGGCGCTGGTGTCCAGGGTCCCCATCTCCTGATAGGCCCGCCAGCCGAGCGCCAGGGCGAAGGACAACAGACCGAAACCGATAACGATGGCGGTCAGGATCAAGGCCTGGGGCAGGGGATTGGACACGCCCTGCGCCATGATCTCCGCATTCCTGGCGATCAGCGGTGGCTGACCCTGGGTCAGGCGACCCACAGTCAGGATGGCGACATTGACGGCGTTGGACAGCAGAATGACACCGAACAGAATGCGCAGGAACTGCCGCGACAGGAACAGATAGATGGCACCCGCCACCATGCCGCCCACGGCCAGGGACATGATCACCTCCATCACGCCCCCCCTTCTTCCATCAGCGCGCAGACCATGGCCAGGACGCCGCCCACCACCACCAGATAGACGCCGATATCGAACAGGACGGGCGTGCCCAGCCCGCCAACCCACTGTGCCGTCATATAGGGTTCCCCCGTCGGTACCGTGATGAACCCCGACAGGATGCCCAGCAGCAGACCGGCCCCCAGGATCGTTCGCGGATCGGCCTTCAGCACCCGGCGCATGGCGTCGATGCCGAAGGCCAGCGCATGCAGGGCAAAACCGACGGCACAGATCAGCCCGCCAACAAAGCCGCCGCCCGGTTCATGATGCCCGCGCCACAAAATGAAAATGCTGAACAGCAGCATCAGCGGCAGCAGGATGCGCACGCCGGTGCGCAGGATCAGGCTGTCCATCATGGCCGGTTCCCCTGGCCCTTGCGGGCCTTCATCAGGGCGAAAACGCCCAGGCCGGCGGCGGCGATCACCGTAATCTCGCCCAAGGTATCAAACCCACGGAAATCGACCAGAATGACATTCACGACATTGCGCCCATGCGCCTCCAGCCATGACGTGTCGCCGAAGAACTGCGACAGGTCCAGCGGCAGCGGCTGGCCCAGGATCGACAGCATGATGGCCGTGACACACGCCCCCAACCCGATGGCCAGCGCGGCATGCAGCAGCTTCGCCGGCAGGGGCCGGTCGGCCCCGGCGGGCAGGAAGGGCAGGCGGGCCAGGACCAGCACCAGGATGATCGCGGTCAGCGTTTCCACCATCAACTGCGTGATGCCCACATCCGGCGCGCCATACAGCAGGAAGAACAGCGCCACCGACAGCCCATTGACCGACAGCGACAGGATGGCCGCCATCCGCGACCCGGCCCGGAGGGCCCCCAAGGTTCCCGCCAGCATCAGCACCGCCAGCGCCAGACCCAGCCCGTCGCCGACGGACAGGGTCATTCCCGGCCAGGACATCCCACCGCGCAGCAGCAAGGTGGATCCCAGCAGCGCCAGCATGCCGGCAAAGGTCAAGGTCAGATAGCGGGTCAGGATACCGTTCTGCAGCCAGCCCGTGACACCCCGCGCCAGCACCTCCACCAGGTTCAGCAGGCAATCCCAGGCCCGGTCATGGTCGATCCGGGTGACCTTCTGCACCCCGGCCAGCAGGGATTTGACAGGCGCCAGGGCCAGGAACAGCACCGCACCCAGGGCCAGGGTCAGGGCCGACAGGCCCAGGGCCGGCGTGACCCCATGCCAGAGATGCAGTTCCAGGCCCAGCGGCGCGCCGCGCACCGCATCCGCCGTCGCCGCCAGCAGCCCCTGTGGCAGGGCGGTCCACAGGCCGAACAGCAAAGACAGCCCGGCCAGTGCCGCAGGACCCGCCAGCAGTGCCAGCCCGCCTTCATGCGCATGGGCAGCGGCCCGGGTCGGGGCGCCCAGGAAGGGCTTCAGGAACAAGGTGGCGGCAGCGGCTACCATGGCGCTATTGGCCAGCAGCAGCACCGCGAGTACCAGATAGCGTTCGTTGCTGAACGCACTATCATAGACGATTTCCTTGGCCACGAAGCCAAAGAAGGGCGGCAGGCCCGCCATGGACAGGGCCGCCAGGGCGATGAACAGACCCGTGACCGGCATCTTGCGCCAAAGGCCGCCCAGATCGCCTACCTCGCGCGTGCCGCTGCCATGGTCGACGGAACCCGCCCCCATAAACAGGGCACCCTTGTAGAGCGAATGGGCCAGCAGGAACCCGGCAAAGGCCTTCAGCGCGCCATCACTGCCGACCCCGATCAACAGCACCAGCACCCCCAGCGCCATCAGGGTCGTGTAGGCCAGGATCTTTTTCAGGTCGGTGGAGCGCAGGGCCATGGCCGAGCCCCACAGGGCCGTCACTCCGCCGGCGATGGTCAGGGCCCAGAACCAGGGCTCCGTCCCGCCCAGGGTCGGATTCAACCGCGCCAGCAGATAGACGCCCGCCTTCACCATGGTGGCCGAGTGCAGATAGGCGCTGACCGGGGTGGGCGCGTCCATGGCGTTGGGCAGCCAGAAATGGAACGGCACCTGCGCCGACTTGGTAAAGGCGGCCAGCAGCAGCAGGACCAGCATGGCGGGATAGAGCGCATGGGCGCGCAGATCGACGCCCGACGCGGCGATGGCCGACAGGGTGCAGTGGCCTGACGCCATGCCCATCAGGACCAGCGCCGCCAGCAGCGCCATGCCGCCGCCGCCGGTGACCAGCAGCGCCTGGATGGCCGATCGCCGCGACCGGGCATCCTCATGGTTAAAACCGATCAGCATGAAGCTGGTGATGCTGGTCAGTTCCCAGAACACAAACAGGCTGATCAGGTCGTCAGCCGTGACCAGTCCCAGCATTGCGGCCATGAAGGCCAGGATAAACAGGTGGAACCGTCCCTGACGCGGATGGCCGCGCAGATAGCCGCCGGAATAGAGGGTGATGAAGGCGCCGATGCCGCAGATCAGCAGCGCGAACAGCAAAGACAGCCCGTCCAGCCGAAAGGACAGGGCGATGCCCAGCGACGGCGCCCACCGGGTGGTTTCCAGGACGGGCACGCCCGCCGCGACACCTGGCACCAGTGTCGCAAACCAGCAGGCCGCCGACAGCGGCACCAGGGCCAGCAACCAGTGCGACAGGGCGGGCAGCACCCGATGGAGGGTTGGGGCGACGGCGGCCGCAAGAATGATGACAAGGATGGCTGTCAATATCACGCGGCTGTCCGTCT
Source organism: Azospirillum sp. (assembly GCA_027483805.1). Classification (GTDB taxonomy): domain Bacteria; phylum Pseudomonadota; class Alphaproteobacteria; order Azospirillales; family Azospirillaceae; genus Niveispirillum. The sequence continues at coordinate 15,113 of JAIXTS010000441.1, forward strand.
TTCCGCTTCGAGGATCTTGGGCACTATAAGGATTGGCGGTTGCTGTTCAACCATAACCGGTTCCAGTCCCGGCGCCGATGACCGGAAAGATCAATGGCGCCGGGATTGCCGGCCTTTACAGTTCCAGCAACTGTTCACGCGTGATCCAGAACACCTCGCCAAAGGAATGCTCAGTTTCCAGCCAGAGGAATTCGGCGTCCGGATAGGCTTCTTCCAGTGCCGCACGGCCGGTGCCCACCTCCACCAGCAAGCCACCCTGCGGGTTCAGGTATTTGGGCGCTTCCTTCAGGATGCGGTGGACGATGGCCATGCCGTCATCATCGCCGCCGACCAGGGCCATGCGCGGTTCCGCCTGATATTCGGGCGGCAGATTGTCCATCGCCTCCTTATCCACATAGGGCGGGTTGGAGATGATCAGGTCGTATTTTTTGCCCTTCAGCGGCTTGAACAGGTCGCCGTGGAACAGTTTCACGCGATCTTCCACAGCATGGTCGGCGACATTGATCTTCGCCACCTCCAGCGCGTCGGGCGACAGATCGACCGCGTCGACATCGGCCAGCGGGAAGATGCTGGCGGCCAGGATGGCCAGGCAGCCGGAGCCGGTGCAGAGATCCAGCACCTTTTCCACGTCGGTCACATCATCGACCAGGGTGAAATCCTGTTCGCCGCCGAACAGTTCGCCGAACAGCAATTCGCCGATGAAGGAGCGCGGGACGATCACCCGGTCATCGACATAGAAGGGCACACCCTGGATATAGGTGCGCTTGGTCAGATAGGCGGCAGGTTTGCGGGTGGTTACCCGGCTATGGATGATTTCGGCCAGCGCCAGCCGTTCAGCCATGATCAGCTTCGCATCGAAATAGGGTTCCAGCTGATCCACCGGCAGCTTCAGCGTTTCCAGCACGATGAACGCCGCCTCATCATAGGCGGTGACGGCGCCGTGCCCATGCACCAGCCCGGCGCGGTTAAAACGGCTGACGGCATAGCGGATGAAATCACGCACCGTGGACAGTTCCGCCGCCACGACATTGGTGGCGGGCAGGGACAGGTCGGACATTTGGGTACACACTCCGGCTGGACGGGTTCGGGCGGGCAGGATGGCAGGGCGGATCGGCGCGGGCAAGCAGCACCCGCTTACCCGCGCAGCCAGGCCTCGATCAACTGTCGGGAAATACTGTCAAAGGGCGGCAGGCGGAAAGTCTCGCCATTCTGATTCAGGCGCACGAAATCGCGGCTGAACCAGCGCACATCCTCCAACTCCTCCTCGTCCGCCTTCACGTCCAGCGTGGTGGCACGCGCGTGGAAACCAAGCATCAGGGAGGAGGGAAAGGGCCAGGGCTGGCTGGAATGATATCTGACGTCGGTGACACGCACGCCCGCCTCTTCGAAACATTCGCGCATTACCGTCTCCTCCAGGCTTTCGCCCGGTTCGACGAATCCGGCCAGGGTGGAATACATGCCGGGCGGGAAGCGCGACTGCCGGCCCAGCAGGCAGCGGTCGCTGCCATCATGGACCAGCATGATCACCGCCGGGTCATGGCGGGGGAAATGCTGGGCAGCGCAATCGGGATTGGTGCAGCGCCGGCTGTGCCCGCCCTCTGCCGCCGCCGTCGGCGCCCCACAGGACCCGCAGAATTTATGCTTGCCGTGCCACAGCATCAGGGCGCGGATATAGGCATACATGCCGCCGGCCCGCTGCCCGATACGCGTGCCCAGTGACCGCAGTTCGACGAACCGGCCCAGCCTGGCCACTTCGGCATGGGTGTCGACATCCTCCAGCGGCGACAGATCAACCGCGAAATAGGAATGGTCGCCATCATCACCCAGATAGATGGGCGGCATGGACAGATGCCATCCCCACCAATCGGCGGTGACCGGCAGATAGGCGGGCAGGGGTGCATCCTCCGACCCTGCCACCAGGTGCCGGCCCCGCCACCAGGGGATGATCCGGGCAGCCTGCGGGTGGCGCAGACGGGCGGCCAACCAGTCCTCATCCTTGCGCCGGTGGGCGGCCCGATCCAGGCCGGAACCGGCATAGAAATTCAGTCTCATCATGGTGGGCCGACGGTGACATGGCCGTATTCAGGCCGCCAATGCGCAAGTAACAGACCGGCCCCGGCGGATTTCTCCCTTGTCTTTCCGTTCGCACTCGCCGATATAGGCGTCGGGAGGTTGGCAACGGGCGGGTCCCTCGCCAACCCGGTCAGGTCCGGAAGGAAGCAGCCGTAACGAGTTTCGGCTCGGGTCGTTCGTCCAGCCTCCCAC
>JAIXTS010000051.1 GCA_027483805.1 Azospirillum sp.
CTGGGCCTTCAAATCCCGCACCTTCTCCGTCCGCTATTGGGTCTGAGGAGGGGTGTGATGGGACGTCTTGCCGGTAAGGGCGCCATCGTCATCGGTGCCGCCAATCGTGACAATATGGGTCAGGTCATCGCCCGCCGTTTCGCCGCCGAGGGGGCGACGGTGGTGGTGGCCGGCCGTAAGCGGGATGAGCTGGACCGGCTGGCCGATGAGATCGGGGGCCATGCCGCCACCTGCGATATCACCGATCGGACGCAGGTCTTCGCCCTGGCGGATTTCGCCAAGGAAAAGCTGGGCCATCTCGATATCGCCCTGAACGCGACCGGCTGGGGCCTGCTGAAACCCTTCCTGGAAACGACCGAGGAAGAGTTCGACCAGATGAGCGCGCTGCAGTTCAAGGGGCCGTTCATGTTCTATCAGGCGGTGATCGGGGCCATGGACCGGGGCGGGTCGATCATTCAGATCAGTTCGGCCACCGCCACCATCATGCTGAACGACCATGCCGCCTATATGGGGGCCAAGGCGGGGACCGATCATATCATCCGCGTCGTGGCGCATGAGTTCGGGCAGCGGGGTATCCGCGCCAATTCCATCTCCCCCGGCCTGACTGCCACACCGATGACGGCCGGCCATATGGCCATCCCCGGCCTGACAGAGGCCTTCCTGCCGGAATATCCCCTGGGCCGCATCGGCACATCCCAAGACATCGCCGCCGCCGCCGTCTGGCTGGCGTCGGATGAATGTTTCATGACGGGGGAGAATCTCCAGGTCAATGGCGGCCTGACCCTGCGCCGCAACCCGACACGCGAAGAGGTGGCGGGGTCGATTGCGCGGGCGGCGGGCTGAGGGGGGGGGCGCGCGGCAGGGGGAACGACGGCCGGTGTTGGATGCTGGACAAGTCGGCGCGGCTGTTGGATGCTCTCCCACGTGACGGCTCCTTCTGCCCCTGTTATTGCGAGCGGCTCAGCACCCCCTGAAAACCCAGGACCCGCTCGCAAGGTGCCAAGGGGTTGAAATTGATCGGCTCTTGGACATCGTTTATCAAAGATGCGTCTGATTGGTGACCTGTTTCGCCCCCTCTCAACGACCCGCTCGCAATCGAGCGAGATTCTCGTTATGCTTCAGCGACTTCCGACAGGGGGTCCTTTCCCCAGCCGAAAAGCTGGGGCCTCATTGAAGCCGAGGCTTTGGCGAGGCTGTAGAGATTGCGGGCAATTTGCAGAGCCTTTCCCCAGCCGAAAAGCTGGGGCCTCATTGAAGCGGGCGAGGCTAAGCTGTTCCATCGGCATTCTCTGGTCTGAGCCTTTCCCCAGCCGAAAAGCTGGGGCCTCATTGAAGCCGTGGCATTCACGAACGCATAGAGACGATGCAGCGGGATCTGCCTTTCCCCAGCCGAAAAGCTGGGGCCTCATTGAAGCGGTGTCCATTGCGGCAACAGAACTGCGGTAGACAGTCTCCTTTCCCCAGCCGAAAAGCTGGGGCCTCATTGAAGCGAGCAGATTCTGCCGGATATCGACCAGAGGCTGTTCCTGCCCTTTCCCCAGCCGAAAAGCTGGGGCCTCATTGAAGCCCTGCACCAGGAAGGCCGCAGAACCCATCTGGGCAATCCTTTCCCCAGCCGAAAAGCTGGGGCCTCATTGAAGCTCTAGTTGCAATCTCCCGTCTGCGTCCCGGATACCGGCCTTTCCCCAGCCGAAAAGCTGGGGCCTCATTGAAGCGGACATTACCCGCCGGCTACTTGAATCCACCAGCGTCAGCACCCTTTCCCCAGCCGAAAAGCTGGGGCCTCATTGAAGCGTCAAGTCCCCAAGCGCCAAGGGCCGCGCCGTACCAGCCCCTTTCCCCAGCCGAAAAGCTGGGGCCTCATTGAAGCAAGGAGCATGACCCGGCCCTGTTCCGTCTGTTCGGCCTGACCTTTCCCCAGCCGAAAAGCTGGGGCCTCATTGAAGCTGCCAAGCAGCGGGCGGTCCTGACCCAGGAATTTGCCGACCTTTCCCCAGCCGAAAAGCTGGGGCCTCATTGAAGCTCGACTGGGCCAGCACCACACGCGGCGGCAAACAATCCTTTCCCCAGCCGAAAAGCTGGGGCCTCATTGAAGCGGCAGAACCCTGGGCTCCGCACTTGTCGGCCAGCCTGCCCTTTCCCCAGCCGAAAAGCTGGGGCCTCATTGAAGCGACCAAAGCGTTTATGGGCATTGGCGGTCAAGGCCAATCCTTTCCCCAGCCGAAAAGCTGGGGCCTCATTGAAGCGATATCAGCGAAGGGGAGGTGGTGGGCGCGTTCAACCTTTCCCCAGCCGAAAAGCTGGGGCCTCATTGAAGCCAATTCTATGGCGACCTCGCCCGAAACCGACAGATCCCTTTCCCCAGCCGAAAAGCTGGGGCCTCATTGAAGCCGTTGTATCGAATGTTGAGGCGACCGGGCTGGATGCAGCCTTTCCCCAGCCGAAAAGCTGGGGCCTCATTGAAGCGCCTGCCGCGCGTAGTGGCCCGATGTATGCCGAATGGTCCCTTTCCCCAGCCGAAAAGCTGGGGCCTCATTGAAGCGCAAGTTCCCGCAACCGATGGGCGTTAGCCCCCGTGTACCTTTCCCCAGCCGAAAAGCTGGGGCCTCATTGAAGCGGGCTATGGTGATCGCGTGACCGCTGTCAATTTTGGTTCCCTTTCCCCAGCCGAAAAGCTGGGGCCTCATTGAAGCGTAGCGTGTCCCATCATGATGGTGGGCCCGTCGGTCGTGCCCCTTTCCCCAGCTGAAAAGCTGGGGCCTCATTGAAGCCGGCAATGACCTGTTTATGCCTCGGTGAGCATCAAGCCTTTCCCCAGCTGAAAAGCATGGGCCTCATTGAAGCAGCAATATGGGGCGGAGTTCGCCGACCGACAGAACCGCACCCTTTCCCCAGCTGAAAAGCTGGGGCCTCATTGAAGCGAAGGTGTCGGGCAGCTGGGGGGCATCGACCCTGTCCCCTTTCCCCAGCTGAAAAGCTGGGGCCTCATTGAAGCTGTTACCATGTCCGCAATGGAGTCCGGTTATGTCTATCTTTCCCCAGCTGAAAGGCTGGGGCCTCATTGAAGCATGGAGGTATGGGGCACCAACCCGCGTGCGGCGTTTGATCTTTCCCCAGCTGAAAGGCTGGGGCCTCATTGAAGCGATGGATCTGCCGGGCTTCAGCGGTCGAGCTCGGCATTCTTTCCCCAGCTGAAAGGCTGGGGCCTCATTGAAGCGTGCCACTCTCCATCTGTCTGCCGGATGGCGACAGCCCTTTCCCCAGCTGAAAGGCTGGCGCCTCATTGAAGCGAAGATGCACTGGAAGGTACGGTCGGCACCATCCGTCTTTCCCCAGCTGAAAGGCTGGGGCCTCATTGAAGCGCATAGACGCCATAGGCAAAGGCGGCGGGCTCAACGATCTTTCCCCAGCTGAAAGGCTGGGGCCTCATAGAAGCTCTGGATCGGGCCGTCATCCTAACCGAACGAGATAAGCCAGCCTTTCCCCAGCTGAAAAGCTGGGGCCTCATTGAAGCGAAGAGGGCCTGATCGGCCCGTCCATGGCCCGCGCCCTTTCCCCAGCTGAAAAGCTGGGGCCTCATTGAAGATGAGAAACGTATGATACATTAATCCCATGAACAACGCGCCTTTCCCCAGCTGAAAAGCTGGGGCCTCATTGAAGCGCGATCAGCGCGGCCTCGGCCACGAAGGTCTTTTTGACCCTTTCCCCAGCTGAAAAGCTGGGGCCTCATTGAAGCGCGGTGTTCGTACTTTGGTGACGGGGTGCCGCGGGACGTACTTTCCCCAGCTGAAAAGCTGGGGCCTCATTGAAGCAACGCTGCCTCTGCGGCTGTCGGGTTGACATAGGCGGCGGCCTTTCCCCAGCTGAAAAGCTGGGGCCTCATTGAAGCCGTGAAATCGTCTATGATGCCGGTGGCACGGATACGATTGACCCTTTCCCCAGCTGAAAAGCTGGGGCCTCATTGAAGCGCTGCCAGTTCAACGAGCGAGACGTGGGCGTGCGTAAGCCCTTTCCCCAGCTGAAAAGCTGGGGCCTCATTGAAGCTCCTGGTGCCAATGGGCAATCGCCCCGGCGGCCTCCACTTTCCCCAGCTGAAAAGCTGGGGCCTCATTGAAGCGAATTCCGCCGCCGCCCGGACCAGCTCATCACGGCAATAGCCTTTCCCCAGCTGAAAAGCTGGGGCCTCATTGAAGCTTACTCATTTCGATGGTCCTTTCATTCTGGTTTGCTGCTCCTTTCCCCAGCTGAAAAGCTGGGGCCTCATTGAAGCGTGAAGCCGCCCGAGGCGTATTCCAGGACACCGATATCCTGGTCCCTTTCCCCAGCTGAAAGGCTGGGGCCTCATTGAAGCAAGAAACCGCCGGCGATGCCCTGGATCACGGATCCCCAATCTTTCCCCAGCCGAAAAGCTGGGGCCTCATTGAAGCGACCGCATACAGCAGGACATGGCGGCGGCCGAACAGGTGGCGCTTTCCCCAGCCGAAAAGCTGGGGCCTCATTGAAGCATGCTGGGATCGTCTATCCAGCGCTCCGGCGAGCGCGTGACCGCCTTTCCCCAGCCGAAAAGCTGGGGCCTCATTGAAGCAGAGAGCCACCCGTGTCATCAAAAATAGACGTGGGCCTTTCCCCGGCTGAAAAGCTGGGGCCTCATTGAAGCATCAGCGTCTTGAAGAAGATGAACGTACCGGCGGTCCTGGCCCTTTCCCCAGCCGAAAAGCTGGGGCCTCATTGAAGCAAGGTTGCCGAGGACATGGACCGCCGCGCCGTCATGATCTTTCCCCAGCCGAAAAGCTGGGGCCTCATTGAAGCTGCTCGGGGGTGCCGGTGGAAGGGTGCATTGGCGGCGACCTTTGCCCCCTATTTCCCCGCCGCTTTGCGTTTGCGGGTCGGGGCCAGGGGGATCACTTCTGCGGCTTGTGCCGTGGCTGCGATCGGTAGGGGGAGGTCGAGTTTTACCCCCAACCCCTCAGCCACAAAGCGCAGATAGGTGTCCGTCAGTTCTTTGGTCAGGGGTTTCAGGCCGTTGCCCTGCACGCAGAACCGCGTCAGCAGGTAATAACGCGCGCCCAGCAACATGGAGATGACGGCATCCAGCTGTTCTTCGCTGAAGGCCGGCTGGCTTTGTGCGGCCATCGAGCGGCGCAGGGATTTTTTGTAGGGCTTGGCCAGTTCCTCAAAATACTGGCGATAGGCGACGGGGGCGTAGAGTTCCGCCTCCGACGTCACCCGATGCAGATAGGGATGCTGCACCAGATAGTCGAAATTGGCGGTCAATCCCCGCTGCTCCAGCTCGATCAGGCTTTTGCTGTCCCGCACCGCCTTGCCGATCACCTCCAGCATTTCTGCGCCCAGCGCCGGCAGCAACTGATCGAACAGATCCTGTTGGGATTTGAAATGCAGATAGAAGGTGCCATGCGCCACCTTGGCCCGGGCGGCCACCCGCGCGATGGAACAGCCGGCGTAACCATATTTGCCGATGACGCGCGCCGCCGCGTTCAACAGCCGCATCCGCGTCTCTTCATTCTTCTGCTGCTGCGCCTCTGACCGGCGGCGGCGGGTGGGGGCTGGCTCCCCCTCTGGCCGTTCATCGGCAAGGGGGATAGCTTTTGGCTTCCTGGACGGCACGGGATCACCCTGAATAAGGCGGATGGCGCGGGGAACCGCACATGGAATGATTGATGACTCTTAAGTCATTTTGTCATAATTCAGACGCCGCCGCAATGCCGGTTTCGCACCGTTCAATTTCCCATCAAAGCCGGTCAAGGGCCGTTGACGGGCCGGTTTTACGACGTTACACTGACTAATGAATCAAAAATCATTGTTGGGGGGGCATTGTCGGGAGGATGGGGCCCTGCCCCAAGGCCGCTTCCAAAACCGGGAACCGTCGTGGCACCCTCTGCCCCGGCCAACCGCGGCGGCCCCACCCGTCACCGCCTGACAGCACAGGGAGATTTCCATGCAGATCAGCCGCGAGCAGATGCTGCGGGCTTACCGCCAGATGGTGACGATCCGGGAGTTTGAGGAACGGATCCATGTCGATATCCAGCGCGGCGGCATCGCCGGCTTCACCCATCTCTATGCGGGACAGGAGGCGGTTGCCGTCGGCGTGTGCGAACATTTGACGGACAAGGACAAGATCATCAGCACCCATCGCGGCCATGGCCATTGCATCGCCAAGGGCTGTGACGTCATCGGCATGATGAAGGAAATTTATGGCCGACAGGATGGGCTGTGCAAGGGCAAGGGCGGGTCGATGCACATCGCTGACCTGGACCGGGGCATGCTGGGGGCCAATGGCATTGTCGGCGGCGGGCCGCCCATCGCGGTGGGGGCGGCCATCACGGCCAAGGTGCTGAAGACGGGTGGCGTTGCCGTGTCCTTCAGTGGCGACGGGGCCAGCAACCAGGGCACGGTGTTTGAGGCCATGAACATGGCCGTGGTGCTGAAGGTGCCGAAGATCTTCGTGCTGGAGAATAACGGCTACAGCGAACATACCGGCTTCAGCTATGCCGTCGGCAGCAAGGATATGGTCCGCCGCACCGAAGGGTTCGGCATGCCGGTCTTTACGGCCGACGGCTATGATTTCTTCTCTGTGTATGAAGCGATGCGCCAGGCCACGGAACTGTCGCGCAATGGCGGGGGCCCCTGCGCCATCTATGCCGAATGCACCCGCTTCTTCGGGCATTTTGAGGGTGACCCGCAGCTTTACCGCGCCAAGGACGAGGTGGCGCGGCTGCGGGCCGAAAATGACAGCCTGAAAATTTTCCGCCAGCGGGTGACGGAAACCGGATTGCTGCCCGGCAGTGACCTGGATCAGGTCGAGGGCGAGGTGCGCGATCTGATCGACCGCGCCGTGCGCGAGGCTGTTGCCGCCCCGGCCCCCACGGCCGCCGACGTCCTGACCGACGTCTATATCAGCTATTGAGCGGGAACCTGACCCATGCCCAAGATTTC
>JAIXTS010000187.1 GCA_027483805.1 Azospirillum sp.
CATGGCCTGCAACAGGGCCGACTGTGTGCGCGGGCTGGCGCGGTTGATTTCATCGGCCATCAGCAGCTGGGCAAAGACCGGGCCGGGGATGAAGCGGAAGGCGCGGCGGCCATCCTCACCTTCCTCCAGCACCTCCGAGCCCAGGATATCGGCGGGCATCAGGTCGGGCGTACATTGCACCCGGCGGTCATCCAGGCCCATGACGGTCCCCAGCGTCTCCACCAGCCGCGTCTTGGCCAGACCCGGCACGCCGATCAGCAGCAGATGCCCGCCCGCCAGCAGCGTGACCAGCGACAGGTCGATCACCTCCTGCTGGCCGAAGATGACCCGGCCGACAGCCTGGCGCGCGGCGTCCAGTTTGGCGCCCAGCGCTTCCACTTCGCGCAGCAGGGATTGCGGGTCACCGCCACGAACGGTATCCGATGAATTCAGCACCATCATCTTCCCTTCAACTGGGCGTCACCCGCTCCATGGTGACACGCCCTGGGTACCAGAAGCTAAGCGCGAGGACTATGTTATCAATGCGGCGTGACGACCGCGACCGACAGAACTGGATGGTTCCTGCCACGATGATGGAAAGCAAGCAGAATGGGCATGCCAATGCGCCGCAGGCCGATGGGGCCACCGGCGCGGATGCCGCGCTGAAGGCCCTGGCCGGCGGCAGCCCGCGCACACCCAGTGCCGAGGATGAGGCCTATCCCATCAGCATCCGCGCCGACGGCACCTGGACCTATCATGGCAGCCCCATCGGCCGGCTGGCGATGGTGAAACTGTTCGCCACGGTGCTGCGGCGGGATGCCAGCGGCGATTACTGGCTGATCACCCCGGCCGAACGCGGGCGCATCAGCGTGGAGGACGCGCCCTTCGTGGCCGTCGGCCTGACGGGGGCGGGGGCGGGGCGCGATCAGACCCTGACCTTCACCACCAATCTGGAGGCCGAGGTCACGGCCGGGCCCGATCACCCGATCCATGTGGTCACCGACCCCGCGACCGGCGAGCCCCGCCCCTATATCCGCGTCAAAGGGCCCGCCGCGACACCATTGGACGCACGGATAAACCGTGCGATCTTTTACGATCTTGTCGAACGGGCGGAACCGGGGGATGCCGGGGAGATCGGTGTCTGGAGCCAGGGGGTGTTTTTCCCCCTGGGCCGGGTGGAGGGGGATTGAGGCACGGTGTCTGACACTGAGGTGGTGACTGCCAGCCCGCTGATGCGGGCCATCCATGACCTGTTCCGGCGGATGGACCCGCCGACGGGCGGGCGCGGCGACCTGGATGGCAATCCGGGACTGGAAATGGTGCCGACCCTGCGCGAGGCCGCCGTTCTGGTGCCCCTGATCGACCGGGAGGAGGGGCCAACCCTGCTGCTGACCCAGCGCACGGCCCATCTGGCCGCCCATGCCGGACAGGTCAGCTTTCCCGGCGGCGGGGTGGAACCGCATGATGATGACGCCGTCGCCACCGCGCTGCGCGAAACGGAGGAGGAGATCGGCCTGTCGCGCCGGCATATCGACGTGCTGGGCCGGCTGGACACCTATATCACCCGCACCGGATTCCGGGTGGTGCCGGTGGTGGCGCGGGTGCGCCCGCCCTTCACCCTGACCCCCGATCCGTACGAGGTGGATGCCGTTTTCGAAGTGCCGCTGTCCTTCATCCTGGACCCGGCCAGCCGGGTGCGGGAGGCCCGCGACTATAATGGGGCGCTGCGCCATTTCTGGGCCTTCCCCTATGGCGAACGCTATATCTGGGGCGCCACGGCGGGCATGCTGGTCAATCTGTGCGATGTGCTGGGGGAACTGGAATGAGGCTGCGCGCCACGCTGACGGGCCTGCTGCTGCTGCTGACCAGCCTGCCGGCGGCGGCGCAGGAGATCATCCTGGTGCGCCATGCGGAGAAGGGAACGGAGGCTGATCCCGGCCTGACCCCGGACGGACAGGCCCGCGCCCAGGCCCTGGCCGCCCTGCTGAAACCCACCCCGCCGGTGATGATCCTGACCAGCCCGGCGCGGCGCACGCAGGAGACGGCGGTCCCCGTGGCGGCCCAGGCCGGTGTCACGCCGGAAGTGGTGCCCATCCCGCCCGGCGATATGCCGGCCCATATCCGCATGACGGCGGAGAAGCTGGCAGCCCTGAAACCGGGTCAGGTGGCGCTGGTGGTTGGCCATTCCAACACGGTGCCGGCCATCATCAAGGCCGTGGGCGGCCCAGCCGTCCCAGACCTGCCGGAATGCGCCTTTGGTCGGTTGTACCGCTGGGACGTGGCGGAGAAGACGCTGCGGATTGAGCGGTATGGGGCGGAGAGCAACTGCCCTCTGGCCGAATGAGGTGCGCAGGCCGGGGAGACGATTGCGGCAGTGCCCCGCCCAACAAAAAAGCCCGCCTCGTTGGAGGCGGGCTTCTTCAGTCTCAGGCGGGGTCCACCGTCGTGACCTTCGGCTTGGGCAGGTCCAGCTTGATGTGCAGTTCCTTCAGCCGGTCCGGGGTGGTGGCGTTGGGGGCCTGCATCAGCAGGTCTTCGGCGCGCTGGTTCAGCGGGAAG
>JAIXTS010000302.1 GCA_027483805.1 Azospirillum sp.
CAATCGGCCATCAGCATGAAGATCAAGCGGCTGGAAAGCGTGCTGGGCCGCAGCCTGTTTGACCGCACGGGCCGTGCCATGACCCTGACGGCGGAGGGGGAGTTGCTGCTATCCTATGCCCGCCGCCTGCTGGCCCTGAATGATGAGACGGTGGCCCGGTTGATGGCGCCGGACGCAGCGGGGCTGGTGCGGTTCGGGGTGGCGGAGTATTTCGCGCCCGAACATCTGCCCCTGCTCCTGGCCCGGTTCCGCCGCGCCCATCCGCGTGTGCGGCTGGACGTTTCCGTCGGTCTGGGCAGCGATATGGTGCAGGAGATTGCGGAAGGCCACCTGGATGTGGTGATCGCCAAGCGTAACGAGACGGGACCGCAGGGTCGGTTCCTGTGGCGCGAACCCGTGGTCTGGGTGGCCTCCAGCGACTGGCAGGCGGAGGCGGGCGACGCGCCGGTACCGCTGTGCCTGCTGCCCGATCCCTGCATCTACCGCACCCGCGCCGTGGCAGCATTGGAACGGGCCGGGCGTTCCTGGCACACGACCTATGCCAGCGGGTCGTTCCTGGCGGTGCGGGCGGCGGCGCTCGCGGGGCTGGGCGTGACCTGCCTGGGCGCGGGCGCCCTGGTGCCGGGCCTGCGCGTGCTGGGCCCGGCAGACGGGTTCCCGGCCCTGGACCCCGTGGAGACAGCCGTTTTCGGGGAGGATCGGGCCAAGAATGGCCCGATCCAGCCCCTGATCGACTTTCTGGTGCGGGAGATACAGGCCATCAGCCTGCCCCCCGTGGCCGTGGCGGCCTGATCAGGCGCGTTGCGGCAGCACCACCACGCCATCCTCGTCGCTATAGACCCAATGGCCGGGCGTGAAGGTGCAATCCCCAAACATCACGGGGATGTCGGCATCGCCAGCACCGGTCTTGGCACTTTTCAGCGGGTTGGTCCCCAGCGCCTTCAGGCCCAGGGGCAGGGCGGAGATGGCCAGGCTGTCACGGATCACCCCGTTGACGATGATACCGGCCCAGCCATTCGTGACCGCCAGCCCGGCGATGATATCGCCGACAAGGGCAGACGCCAGCGATCCGCCACCATCGACGACCAGCACGGCACCATCGCCCGATGAGGACAGGAGCGATTTCAGCAGGGCATTGTCGCGGTGGCAGCGCACGGTGCGGATGGGGCCGGCAAAGCGGGCATGGCCCCCGAAATTGCGGAACTGTGTGGAGCAGCTGGCGATGACGGTTTCATGGGCATCGACCAGATCGGCGGTAGCGAAATCCATCGTTCGATCCTCCGGTTGGGTCAGAACCCGCAGCCTATCCTTTGTCGTGGTCCTAACCCAGCCCTTAACCCAGCCCCCCGGGACCGATCACCACACGGTCGCGGCCCTGGGTCTTGGCGGCATACAAGGCGCGGTCGGCCTGGGCCATCAGCGCCTCCATCGTCTGGGCCTCTGACCCAAAGGCGGAAATGCCGATGCTGAGCGTCACTGTCGTCGTCGCACCTTCCGCCGTCACTTGGGTGGCGCTTAGCTGGCTGCGCAGGCGTTCGGCGATCTGTACGGCCATGTCGACCGCGGTTTCCGGCATCAGCACCACAAATTCCTCTCCCCCCACCCGCGCGAACAGGTCGGTCTGGCGCAGATTTGCCCGCCCGACATCGGCCAGGGTGCGCAGCACCTTGTCGCCGAACGGGTGACCATGGCGGTCATTGACGCCCTTGAAATGGTCCAGATCCATGATCATCAGCGACAGGGGCCGGTTGAAACGCCGGGCGCGCTCCACCTCTTCCCGCGCCCGATCTTCCAGCCGGCGCCGGTTGGCGATGCCGGTCAGCGGATCGATATGGGCCTGTTCCTCCAGCTTCAGTTCCAGCTGAAACCCGTAGCGGGCGGTATGTTCCAGGGCGAGCGCCAGAATGAAGGAGGCAAAAACACCGGCCCCGACGAACACGACGACGTTGAACCGGGTGAACCCGTCAATCCCCTGCACCCAGAGCAGCACCAGCACCAGGATGAGGCCCGGCAGATTGACCAGCGGTGCCTGACGCGCCCGCGTCACCACCACGGCCGATACTGTGGGAAATAGCGCCAGACCAGCGGGGCCGTACAGGAACCCGTCCGTCAGCATGTACTGTGTCAGGGCGATGGTAACCGTTCCCGACGTGACGGCCAGCATGCCGACCGCCTGCAATCCCCGCGGTGACAGGCGCCTGGATCGGTATGTCCAGGCGCACCACAACATGGCCAGGGTGCCGACGGTGCGGATGGCAATACAGGCATAGATTTGAGTCGGGTCGAGCAGCCAGTCCCATAGCAAGAAACTGAACATGGCGACGGCGCCGATCGCCACAGGGGTCGACAAGGCATCATTCAGACGTGAGGCGCGCCACACATCGAACCGCCGTTCGGTGGCCTCGTCGAATGTTGGTAAAAGGAAACCCATTCTCCCAACCCGGCCCCTCTCGACGGGGCTTCTCACTGATTGTTTGCAACCATGATGGTGCGCCAACATCCACCGGGTTGACAACCCGTCACGGGTGTCGATTTTCGAACGATCGGACGAAAACGCACTTGAGTCGAACAAGCGTTTGAACGATGCTGTGCCCCAACCATGCGACAAAGTTTCAGGGGAGATATCCATGACCACCGCGATCAACCGTCACTGGCTGCTGCTGGACCGTCCCAAGGGCGGCAATTTCAGTGAGGTGTTGAGCCTGCGCGAGGCGCCGCTGCCGGAGGCGGGCGAGGGCCAGATCAGGGTGCGCACCGTCTATCTGTCGCTCGACCCCACCAACGCGGTCTGGATGCAGTATGACAGCTACCTGCCGGCGGTCCCGCTGAATAGCACCATGCGTGGGTTGGTGCTGGGCGTGGTGGATCAGTCCAACCATGCCAAGTTCAAGGTCGGCGATGTCGTCACAGGCATGGGCAGCTGGGCCGACTATACCGTTGCCGATGGGTCGTCCTTTGGCCGTGTGCCGAACATTCCGGGTCTGCCGCTGTCGGCCTATATGGGGCCGCTGGGCATGACAGGGGCGACCGCCTATTTCGGCCTGCTGGACATTGGCAAGCCGAAGGAAGGGGAGACGGTTGTCGTCTCCGCCGCTGCCGGGGCCGTTGGTTCGCTGGTCGGGCAGATCGCCAAGCTGAAGGGCTGTCGCGCCGTCGGTATCGCCGGGTCGGCGGACAAGTGCAGCTGGCTGACGGGTGAACTGGGCTATGACGCTGCCGTCAATTACAAGGAAAAGGGCTGGCAGAAGGCGCTGAAGAATGCCGTGCCGGACGGCATCGACATTTATTTTGAGAATGTCGGCGGGGAGATTACCGAGGTGGCACTGAGCCTGCTGAACGTGAAGGGGCGCATCCCCTTCTGCGGCGCCATCAGCCAGTACAACTCTACCGAACCGGCGCCCGGTCCCCGCAACCTGTCCGTCCTGGTCAGCCGCCGGGCGCGGATGGAGGGCTTCCTGGTGCTGGATTACGCGCCCCGCATGGCGGAAATGTATGCCGAGATGGGCCCCTGGCTGGCCGCGGGCCAGATCAAGTGGAAGGTGGAACTGGACCAGGGCCTGGAAAACACCCTGACCAGCTTCAACAAGCTGTTCACCGGGGGCAACACCGGCAAACTGGCCGTGCAAGTCTCGGACGAGCCGGTGCGGTAATCGCCGGTATGATCCCGTCAAAGGGCCCTTCCGACGGTATCGCTGTCGGAAGGGCCCTTTGTCATTCCGCGTCCCCCTGCCGCCCGGGTGCCGCTGCCTGGAACGCCGGCAGCGTTTGGCAATGGGCGTCGATGGCGACCAGCTTCGGATAGGGTGTCAGGTCCACGCCGAATCGCCGTGCGTTGAACATCTGCGGGACGAGGCAGAGGTCGGCGAAGCTGACGGCGCCGCCGATGCAGAAATCCGGCCCTTCCACCATCTGTTCCAGGGCCGCGAACCCCTCCATGATCCAATGCGCGATCCAGGCCTTCACGGCCTCCTCCCCCTGACCCAGGGGGCCGCGCAAATAGGTCAGGACACGCAGATTGTTCAGCGGATGCAGGTCGGCAACAATGGCCAGCGCCATGGACCGCGCCCTGGCCCGCGCCGTCGGATCGGCGGGCAGCAGGGCAGGCATCGGATATCGTTCTTCCAGATATTCCAGGATGGCCAGCGATTGCGGGATCACCGAATCCCCATCCACCAATGTCGGCACCAGCCCCTGCGGGTTGACCGCGCGGTAGGCGGCTGCCTTCTGCTGCCCGCCATCCTTCAGCAGGTGGATATAGGCCGGGTCCCAGGCGATGCCCTTCAGCGCCAGGGCGATGCGGACACGATAAGCGGCGGAGGATCGGAAATAGGTATGAAGCTGCATCTTCGTGATATCACCGGCCAAGGGTTGCGATGAGGGGGAGGGGGCGATGGCCCGTCCGTTGGAAGGCAGGATAGCATTGGTCACCGGCGCGTCGCGTGGCATCGGTGCGGCCATTGCCGAACGGCTGGCCCGTGATGGGGCAGATGTGGCGGTCCATTACGGGTCCCACCGGCAATCGGCGGAAGATCTGGCCGACCGTTGTCGCCGCGAATATGGGGTCCGGGCGCAGGCCTTCCAGGCGGATCTGGCCGACCTGTCGGATGCGGGCGGGGCGGTGGCCCTGTTCGCCGCAGTGACGGCATCGCTGGGCGTGCCCCATATCCTGGTCAACAATGCCGGGACAGGCCGGTTTGCACCAATTGCGGAGATCAATTCGCTGGAGCTGGCCCAGGTGCTGGCGGTCAATGCCGCCACGCCCTTGCTGATGGCACGCGAGGCGGCACGGGCCATGAAGCCCGGCGGGCGGATCATCAATATCGGCAGCGTCATCACCGACATGCCCGTGGGGCTCCGTTCCGTCTATGCGGCCTCCAAAGGGGCGGTCCATGCCATGACCGGCGTCCTGGCGCAGGAACTGGGGCCGATGGGCATTAGTATCAACACAGTCGCCCCCGGCGTGACGGCCACCGATCGGTTCAAGACCGGCGACCGCTCCCGCGAGGGGGAAATCACCAAGCGCACCGCCCTGGGCCGCATCGGGGAGCCCGAGGACATCGCCGCCGTCGTCGCCTGGCTGGCCGGACCCGACGCCGCCTGGATCACGGGCGAGGTGATCCGGGCCAGCGGCGGCTTGCGGGGGCTTTAACCCTCGTACTTGGCAACCTGCTGGTCGATGGCGCCGAACACGGAACGCCCGTCCTTGTCCTTCATCTCGATCCGCACGCGGTCGCCGAAGCGCAGGAAAGGGGTGCTGGGTTTGCCGTCGCGGATGGTCTCGATGGTGCGGATTTCGGCGATGCAGCTATAGCCCAACCCACCTTCGGCCACAGGCCGGCCGGGCCCGCCATCGGGGTCCTTGTTGGACACGGTGCCCGACCCGATGATGGTGCCGGCGGACAGGGGCCGTGTCTTTGCAGCGTGCGCAATCAGGGTGGGGAAGTCGAAGGTCATGTCGATGCCGGCATTGGGCTTGCCGAAGGGCTGCCCGTTGATGGCCGACAGAAGCGACAGATGCAGCTTGCCGCCGTCCCAGGCATCGCCCAGGCTGTCGGGCGTCACGGCCACAGGGCTGAAGGCGCTGCTGGGCTTGGACTGGAAGAAGCCGAAGCCCTTGGCCAGCTCATTCGGGATCAGGCCGCGCAAGGACACGTCATTGACCAGCATGACCAGGCGGATATGGGCCTTGGCCTGTTCCGGCGTCACGCCCATGGGCACATCGCCGGTGATCACGGCCACCTCGCCCTCCAGGTCGATGCCATAGGCCTCATCTGCCATCATGATCGGGTCATGGGGCGACAGGAAACTGTCAGACCCGCCCTGATATATCAGCGGATCGGTCCAGAAGCTGGGCGGCATCTCGGCATTGCGGGCCTTCCGCACCAGTTCCACATGGTTCACATAGGCCGACCCGTCCGCCCATTGATAGGCGCGCGGCAGGGGGCTGGCGCAGTCCGTCTCATCGAAGGGCTGGCCGTCGATCCCACGGGCGTTCAGCTTGGCCGCGACGGCGGCCAGGGCCGGGGCCACGCTGTCCCAATGGTCCAGCGCCTGTTGCAGGGTCAGCGCGATGTCGGGCACGGGCACGCAGCGCGACAGGTCATCCGACACAACAACCAGACGGCCATCACGGCCCTGCTGCAGGGAGGCGAGTTTCATGGGGAGAGACTCCGGTTCGATGATTAGCTTTTATGGCTTTACACGCCAGCTGTCGGCATAGGCCGGGTTTTCCACGCCGCCCGGCAGGTCCGCCACTTCCAGCGCGTCGCGGGTATCGACCATGACGGCATATTCGTCGGTCGCCGGCTTGGTCTGGACCAGCATCTTACCCAACGCCTTGGGGTGCGGACCGTGGGTGAAGCCCGATGGGTGGAAGGTCATCATGCCGGCCTTGATATTGTCGCGGCTGAAGAAGTCACCGGCGTGGTAGAACAGCACCTCGTCATAATCGTCGTTATTGTGGAAGAACGGGATCTTGATGGCGCCCTCATCCGTCTCGAACGGGCGCGGCGCGAAGGTGCAGACCACGAAGCGGTTGGCGACAAAGGTGGTGTGGGCGCTGGGTGGCAGGTGGTAGCGGTGGCTCATCAGCGGCCGCACATCCTTCACATTCAGGCGCACGGGCGCCAGATCGCCCTTCCAGCCCACGGCATCCAGCGGGTTGAACGGATATGTGACCGTGCTGATCGCACCCCGCCGCTTGACCAGCACGCGCCAGGAACCGCCCGGGCCGGTATCCGCCTGCTGATCCAGAAACGCCTCATTGATCTTCGGTGTGTCCAGGATCGCGGGATCGAACACGGCATGCGGGCCGACCATGCCCCGATCGGGCAGCTGATAGATCGATCCCGTCGCTTCAATCAGCAAGGCCGTCACCGGCTTGGTGGGGGACAGGCGCCACATCGTGCCGCGCGGCAGGACCACATAGTCGCCTGCTGTAATGGTCAAGTGACCATAGTCGCAGTAAAGCTCTCCCTCGCCCTCATGCACGAAGATCAGGTCGTCGCCATCGCCGTTGCGGGCCAGATGGTCCATCGGCATGTCGCAGCGCCACATGCGCATGCGGCAATGGGCGTTGAACAGCACTTCCTTTGCCCCCCATGGCCCCGCGGACATGCCTTCAACCAGCAGGTTCAGGTCAAAGGCGCGGGGGCGCAGCGGGCCTTCCCAGCTGGTCCAGCCGGTGGGGGCGTTGCGGTGGTACATGTGGGTGGCGGGACCGAAGAAACCTTCGCGGCCCAGTTCCCGCTCAAACGTGCCCGCAGGCAGATCGGCATGGGCCTGGCGCGAGGAGGTGCCCTCGACACGGGGGAAGGAAATGTACCGGCGCATGGTGCTCTCCCGCTTGAAACCACATCGTTTCATATGAAACGAATATGCCGGATCAATGAGGGGCTTGCAAGTCCGCTTTGGGCAGGCCACCCTTGCTTCATGCTCGATCTTGACGATTTCCTTCCCTATCGCCTGAACGTCCTGGCCAAGCGTGTGAGCCGCGAGCTGGCGCGCCGGTATGAGGCGCAGTTCGGTATCTCGATCCCGGAATGGCGCGTGATGGCGATTCTGGGCCGCGAACAGCCTTTGTCATCGAATGACATCGTGGAACGATCGGCCATGGACAAGGCCAAGGTCAGCCGGGCCGTCACCTCGCTGGTGGAAGCCGGCCTGCTGTCGCGCGATACGCACCCGTCGGATCAGCGTCTGCTGCGCCTGTCCTTCACTGATAAGGGGCGCGCGCTTTATGAGAGAATCGCGCCGCTGGCCCTGGAATGGCAGCAGCGCTGGCTGAACTGCCTGGATGACGTGGAACTGGCCCAGTTCAAGGCCTTGTCGGCCAAACTGGAAGGCCAATTGGAGCAGTTGGCGCGCGACGTTTTGTGATCAACCTGCCTATCCTTGCGGCAGGCGCGAGAATTGTCGCGATTGTCCCCGCTACGGGGTTGTTTCATTGCGGCATTGGATGCTTAACTGCCTGACATGAAAGGGGGCGGCGGACGGACATCCCGCCCCGTAAAACAGGGGAACGAAAGACGATGAGCCTTCGCCTTGGGGGTGCGGTCGCCCTGGCCGCCGCGTATCTTGCCTTCACCGCCGTGCCGGCGTTCGCCGGTCCGACATTGGATGCCGTGAAAAGCAAGGGGCAGCTGACCTGTGGCGTGAATACCGGCCTGCCGGGCTTTTCCAGCCCAGACAGCCAGGGCAAGTGGACGGGCCTGGATGTTGATATCTGCAAGGCCGTGGCCGCCGTCATCCTGAATGACACCAACAAGATCCGCTACACGCCGCTGTCGGCGCAGCAGCGCCTGACGGCGTTGCAGTCGGGAGAGATCGACCTGCTGGTCCGTAACACCACTTGGTCGCTGACCCGCGATGCCCAGGGCCTGGATTACGCGCCCGTCGTCTATTATGACGGCCAGGGCCTGATGGTCCCGAAAAGCCTGGGCGTCACGTCGGCCAAGCAGCTGGACGGCGCCACCATCTGTGTGCAGCCGGGCACGACGACCGAACTCAACCTGGCCGACTGGTTCCGCGCGCATAACCTGTCCTTCAAGCCCGTGGTCATCGAAGCGCTGGACGAGTTGAATGCCGCCTTCTTCGCCGGCCGCTGCGACGTGCTGACCACCGATATTTCGGGGCTGGCCGGAGTGCGTGCGTCGGTGGCCACCAAGCCTGATGATTTCATCATCCTGCCGGAAGTGATGTCGAAAGAGCCGCTGGCCCCCGTCGTCCGCCATGGCGACAATCAATGGCGCGACATTGTCAGCTGGACCATCTACGCCCTGATCGAGGCGGAGGAGAAGGGCATTACCCAGGCCAATGTCGATGCCAAGTTGAAAGATGTTGACCCATCGGTGCAGCGTCTGCTGGGCGTACAAGGCGATCTGGGTACCGGTCTGGGTGTGGACAAGGCCTGGGCCTATCGCGCCATCAAGGCCGTGGGCAATTACGGTGAGATTTTCGAACGCAATATCGGCAAGAAGACGCCGCTGAAGCTGGATCGTGGCTTGAACGCGCTGTGGACCAATGGCGGGCTGATGTATGCCCCGCCTGTGCGCTGACCTGACGCCCGGAACCGGACGCCGATGAGCGACAGCAACGTGACCGTGACCAAGGCCGCCGCCCCACCGGGGCAGGCGGCTTTTCACCTGTCCATCAACAATCCCGTTGTCCGTGCCATTCTGGCGCAGCTTGGTGTCGCCCTGGCCGTGGCGCTGGTCGCCTGGTACCTGGTCGGCAACACGATGGACAATCTGGCGCGGCTGTCGATCGCGTCGGGCTTCGGCTTCCTTGACCGGGAGGCGGGGTTCCAGATCGGGGAGACCCTGATCGAATTCGGGCCGCAGGATCATTACTCCACGGCCTTCCTTGTCGGGATCCTGAATACGCTGAAAGTGTCGGGCATCGGCATCCTGCTGGCGACATTGCTGGGCGTGGTCCTGGGCATCGCGCGCCTGTCATCCAACTGGCTGGTGGCGCGCATCGCCGCCTTCTATGTGGAGACGGTGCGCAATGTGCCTTTGCTGTTGCAGCTGTTCCTCTGGTACGGGTTGCTGACCGAAGGTTTGCCGGGGCCGCGTCAGGCGTTGTCGCCGCTGCCGGGCATTTTCCTGTCCAACCGCGGGCTGAAACTGCCGGCGCCGGCCGATGATCCGATCTGGGCCTGGGTGGCCGCCCTGTTCGGCCTGGGTGTCATCCTGACCTTGGTCATCACCGCCTGGAACGCCAAGCGGCAGGCGGCCACGGGCAAGCGCCTGTCGATGCTGCCGATCGGGCTGGGCCTGATCCTTGGGTTGCCATTGTCGGTCCTGCTGGCCAGTGGCGGCGGGGCCATTGATATGCCGGTGTTGCAGGGCTTCAACTTCCGGGGCGGCATGACCCTGTCGCCGGAATTCGCGGCCCTGCTGTTTGGTCTGGTCATCTACACTGCCGCCTTCATCGGCGAGATTGTGCGGTCCGGCATCCTGGCCGTCCCGAAGGGCCAGACAGAGGCGGCGACGGCCTTGGGGCTGACGCGGGGTCAAGTGCTGCGGCTGGTGGTTCTGCCGCAGGCCCTGCGCGTGATCATCCCGCCGACGACCAGCCAGTTTCTGAACCTGACCAAGAACAGCTCACTGGCGGTGGCCATCGGCTATCCCGATTTTGTCTCCATCGCCAACACCACCATCAACCAGACGGGGCAGGCGGTGGAGGGCGTGCTGGCGATCATGGCCGCCTATCTGGTCATCAGCCTCAGCCTGTCCTTCCTGATGAACTGGTACAATAGCCGTGTGGCGCTGGTGGAGCGGTGAGATGAGCGTGACCGAAACCACCCACGACCGCGCCGCCCCCATCCGCCCCAACCAGGGGCCTGTGGCCTGGGCGCGGGCCAATCTGTTCTCTACCTGGTACAACGCGCTGCTGACGCTGCTGATCGGCTGGCTGCTGGTGCGCGCCATTCCCGGCATCATTGATTGGGCCCTGATCAAGGCCAGCTGGACCGGCGATGCGGCGGCCTGCCGGGAGGCCGGGGGCGCCTGCTGGGCCTTTCTGGCGGAGAAGTGGCGCTTCATCCTGTTCGGGACCTTCCCCGATGATCAGCATTGGCGTCCGACGCTCGCCATCCTGTCGATGATCGGCACCCTGATCATCTCCGCCGACCGCCGGTTCTGGGGCCGGGCGCTGATCTATATCTGGACCGTGGGGATCGGCTTTTCGGCGCTGATGATGTTCGGCGGGGTGCTGGGCCTGGATTATGTGCCCACGGATTTATGGGGCGGTTTGCCGCTGACCCTGGCTTTGTCCATCGTTGGGTTGGTGGCCAGCTTTCCGCTGGGCGTGCTGCTGGCGCTGGGCCGGACGTCGGACCTGCCCGTCATGCGCGGCCTGTCGGTCGTCTATATCGAGCTGGTGCGCGGCGTTCCGCTGATCTCCATCCTGTTCATGGCGTCGGTCATGCTGCCGCTGTTCCTGCCGGCGGGCGTGTCGATCGACAAGGTCCTGCGCGCGTTGATCGGCATCTGCCTGTTCTCTGCGGCTTACGTGGCGGAAGTGGTGCGCGCCGGCCTGCAGGCGATCCCCAAGGGACAGGTGGAAGCGGCCAAGGCCCTGGGCCTCGGCTATTGGCAGCGCCAGCGCCTGATCATCCTGCCCCAAGCCCTGTCACTGGTGATCCCGCCGCTGGTCAATTCCTTCATCGCCAGCTTCAAGGATACCAGCCTCGTCATCGTCATCGGCCTGCTGGACCTGCTGTCCACCGCCAAGGCGGCCCTGACCGATCCGGCCTGGCGTGGCTTCTACAAGGAAGCCTACCTGTTCGTGGGCGTGATCTATGTGCTGTTCTGCTACGCGCTCTCCCGCTACAGCCGGTACCTGGAGAGTGTCCTTGGGCAGGGGCGGCGGCGGTGATAGGCTGGATGTCCCTTGTTCCTGGCCAGGGAGTGATGCCGTGACCCAGCCTGCTGAGACGCTGACCGACATCGAGCGCGAAGAGGCGGCCCGCCGCCGCGAGGAAAAGCTGGAAGCCCTGAGAAGGGAGATCCAGAAGGGCATCGATAGCGGGTCCGCAGGTCCCCTCGACGTGCAGGAAATCTTGGCGGAGGCGAGAAGGCGCTTTGATGCCCGCCGTTGAGATTTCGCCGGAAGCTCGGGAAGACATGCTGGATATCTGGTGTCACATCGCCTCCCAGAACCCCATTGCGGCGGACCGCCAAATCTTGCGGCTTGAAGCTGCCGTGGTACGCTGCGCCAAGTTTCCAGGCTTGGGACGCCCGCGACCAGAATTGAGAGAGAAGATCCGCGTCTTGCCAGTCGATTCCTACCTGTTGATTTATTTGCCCATGCCCAACGGTATCCTTATCAGCCGCATCCTCCACGCCGCGCGCGATATCGACACGGAGTTTTCTGAATGACCACCGAAGCCATCATCGAATTGCGCGGCGTCAATAAATGGTA
>JAIXTS010000138.1 GCA_027483805.1 Azospirillum sp.
CACGCAAAGCCCGGAACAGGTGGCACCATGATCACCGTCGATCACGCCTATCT
This sequence comes from Azospirillum sp., assembly GCA_027483805.1. GTDB lineage: Bacteria > Pseudomonadota > Alphaproteobacteria > Azospirillales > Azospirillaceae > Niveispirillum. The sequence goes on from JAIXTS010000138.1 coordinate 54, forward strand.
GCTGCTGGGGGCAATGTTCCTGGGCTTCAGCCTGCTGACCCTGCGCGACCCTGCCCACCCCAAGCGGCTGCTGGGCGGGCTGTTCTGGGGGCTGCTGGCGGTATCAATGCTGTGCGGGGGTCTGTTAGGCGGGCTTGGCAATGGTCTGCTGGTACTGGCGCTGGTCATTATCGTGGCCATCGGCGGCCCCGGCGCTAGCCGCATTCCCGCCCTGCCCGCGGTGGAAGGGCCGGCGCCCGGTTACAAGCTGGCGGTGCTGGCCGTCGCAGTACCCTTCCTGACCGTGGCGGGTACCTTGGCCGCCCAGCATACGGCGCTGGGAAAACTGCTGATCAGCAGCCGGCAGACCACGCTGATCGTGCTGGGGCTGGGCTGCCTGCTGACCCTTTTAGGCAGCATGCTGTGGCTGCGCCCGCCGGCCCTGGCGCCTGTACGGGAGGGCCGGCGCCTGATGGAAGGCATCGGCTGGGCCGCCCTGATGCCGCAGATGCTGGCAGCGCTGGGGGCGATATTCCTGACCTCCAATGTCGGCGGGGTGGTCGGCGATCTGGTCAGCAGCGCCTTTGCCCTCGACACAAAATTCATCGCAGTGGCGGTCTATTGCCTGGGCATGGCCCTGTTCACCATCATCATGGGCAATGCCTTTGCGGCCTTTCCGGTGATGACGGCCGCCATCGCCCTGCCCTTCATCGTCCACCGGTTCGGCGGTGACCCGGCCATTGTCTGTGCCATCGGCATGCTGGCCGGATTCTGCGGCACGCTGATGACGCCGATGGCGGCGAATTTCAACGTCGTGCCAGCCAATCTGCTGGGTCTGCCCGACCGGGACAGCGCCTTCAACGGCGTGATCCGGGCACAGGCGCCCAGTGCCCTGGTGATCCTGATTGCCAATATCCTGTTGATGTATTTTCTGGCTTTCTGAGGCTGTCAATGACCACCACCACCCTGTCCGCCGCACTGGCCAGCCATCTGGCCGCTGCTCCCCTGGACCATGTCACGCAAGAATATCCCAACAAGCTGGACCATGTGATGGGCGGCCCCGGCGATGTGCAGTCGCCCAGCGCCCTCCACCCGATCTTTTATGGCAGCTTCGACTGGCATTCCTGTGTCCATGGCTGGTGGACCCTGATGACGCTGTACCGGCTGTTCCCCGCCCTGCCGGAGGCGCCGGCTATCCGGGATCTGGCCGACAGGATGCTGACAGCCGATGCTGTCGCGGGCGAGGTCGCCTATCTGCACCGTCCGGAAAGCGCCGGGTTCGAGCGGCCCTATGGCTGGGGATGGCTGCTGTTGCTGGCCACCGAACTGCATCGCCATGACAGCGTGGAAGGTCGACGCTGGGCCGCCACCCTGCAGCCGCTGGCCGATGCCTTTGCCGAAAGGTTCAAGCGGTTCCTGCCAAAATCACCCTATCCGGTTCGGGTCGGCACCCATATGAATACGGCCCTGGCCCTGCGTTTCGCCATCGAATATGCCGATCTGACCGGTGATGGGGATCTGGCCGTACTTTGTCGGGAAAAGGCCCTTTCCTGGCATGGACAGGATCGCGGCGCACAAGTGTGGGAACCGTCGCAAGATGAGTTCCTGTCACCAGCGCTGCAAGTGGCCGAACTGATGCGCCGCGTGCTGCCGCCCGCCGATTTCGCCGTCTGGTTCCGTGCCTATCTGCCCGACGGACTGCCGTCTGTCCTGCTGCAACCACCGCTGGTCACCGACCGCACCGATGGCAAGATCGCACATCTGGATGGGTTGAGCCTGGCGCGGGCCTGGTGCCTGAACGGTCTGGCCGAAAGCCTTCCCGCCGAAGATCCGCGTCGGACAGAGGCCCGTTGCGCGGCCGAACGGCATGTGGCGGCGGCCCTGCCGCACATCGCGGACGATTACATGGGGCAACACTGGCTAGCCAGTTTTGTGCTGCTGGCCCTGGCCGGCCACCGGGAGGATCGTGCATGAGCGGCTGGCAATTCTGGATCGACCGGGGCGGCACCTTCACCGATGTCGTCGCACGCAGCCCGGATGGCACGCTCACCACCGCCAAGGTGCTGAGTGAAAATCCCGAGCGCTATGGCGACGCCGCCACCGCCGGCATCCGCACCGCCCTGGGCCTTGCCCTGGACGCACCACTGCCGGCGGCAATCATCGATCAGGTGAAGATGGGCACCACCGTGGCCACCAACGCCCTGCTGGAACGCAAGGGTGCGCGGACATTGCTGCTGGTCAATCGCGGCTTTGCCGACCTGCTAGTCATCGGACATCAGACGCGGCCCCGCCTGTTCGACCTGGATATCCGCCTGCCGACCCCGCTTTATGATGCGGTGGAGGAGGTCGGCGGTCGTGTCGGCGTGGATGGCACCGAACTCGAGCCACTGGACGAAGACGCCACCCGCGCCCTGCTGGCCCGCCGCCGGGCGGAGGGGTTCGAGGCGGTGGCCATCGCCCTGGTCCATGCCTGGAAATTCCCGGCCGCCGAACAGCGCCTGACCGGCCTGGCCCGCGATGCAGGCTTTGCCCAAGTCTCCCCCAGCCATGCAATCAGCCCGCTGGTCGGGCTGGTGTCGCGGGGGCGGACCACGGTGGTGGATGCCTATCTGTCCCCCGTCCTGCGCCGCTATGTGGACCGGGTGGCGGGGGAGTTGGGGGACACCAGACTTTTTTTCATGCAGTCCAATGGCGGGCTGGCACTGGCCCGGGATTTCCAGGGTAAGGATGCCATCCTGTCGGGTCCGGCCGGCGGTGTCGTGGGGGCGGCCCGCACGGCGGAGGCCGCGGGAGAGGCCCGCATCATCGCCTTCGACATGGGCGGCACCTCCACCGACGTTGCCCTTTATGCCGGATCGTTCGAACGCGCCTTCGACACGGAGGTGGCGGGCGTGGAAATGCGCGTACCCATGATGGCCATCGAAACGGTGGCGGCGGGCGGCGGTTCCATCCTGCATTTCGATGGATCACGTTTCCGCGCCGGCCCGGACAGTGCCGGGGCCAATCCCGGCCCCGCCAGTTATCGCCGGGGTGGGCCGCTGACCGTCACCGACGCCAATGTCATGTGCGGCAAGATTGTGCCCCGGCATTTCCCTGCCATCTTTGGCCCTGACGGCGATCTGCCCCTGGATGCCGATATCGTGGCCGCCAAGTTCGCTGAACTCGCGGCCCGCATTGGTGACGGACGCAGCCCGCATCAGGTGGCCGAAGGCTTCCTGGGCATCGCCGTTGCCAACATGGCCGCCGCCATCAAGCGCACGGCGCTGGAGCGCGGTGAAGACGCCGCGGACTTCACCCTGCAATGTTTTGGTGGCGCCGGCGGGCAGCATGCCTGTCTGGTGGCCGACGAACTGGGCATGGGCCGGGTTTTGATCCACCCGTTCGCCGGCGTGCTGTCGGCCTATGGCATGGGTCTGGCGGACCAGACCGCAACCCGGCAGCAGGCGGTAGAACGTCCCCTGGCGGATGCGGCTGATCTGTCGTCCCTGGCCGACAGTCTGGCCGCCGACGCCATTACCGCCCTTTCGGAGAGCGGGAATGGCGCCACGGTCACTGCGACGGTCAGCGCGCATCTGCGTTACCACGGCACGGACACGGCCCTGTCGGTACCGTTCGGTGCTGCGGCCATGATGCGCGATGCCTTCACCCAGGCCCATATCCGCCGCTTCGGCTTTGCCACACCCGAACGCGCCATCATGGTGGAAAGCCTGGTGGCCGATGCCGTGCGGCCCGGTGAAACCGTGCGGCCCCTGGCGCCAGCCGGCGCCGCCACCCCGTCCCCCATCGACCGGGTGGAGATGTGGAGTGCGGGCGCCCTGCACCCGACCCCCGTCTTCAACCGCGAAGCACTGCCCAGCGGCAGCCATATTGCCGGGCCCGCCTTGATCCGCGAAGCCATCGCCACGACCGTGGTGGAACCCGGTTGGCAGGCGGTGGTGCTGGCCGGTGGGGAATTGCTGCTGACCCGTATCGAGCCGCTGGCCCGCGCCGCCGTGACGGGGGAACGGGCCGACCCCGCCCTGCTGGAACTGTTCAACAACCGCTTCATGGCGGTGGCCGAACAGATGGGGGCCGTGCTGCGTAATACCTCCACCAGCGTCAACATCAAGGAACGGTTGGATTTCTCCTGCGCCCTTTTCGATGCCGGCGGCAATCTGATCGCCAATGCGCCGCATGTGCCGGTGCATCTGGGCGCCATGGGCGAAAGCGTGCGCACCGTCATCCGCAGCCGGACCGACAGCCTGCGCCCCGGTGATGCCGTGGTTCTGAACAACCCGTTCAACGGGGGGACGCATTTGCCCGACGTCACGGTGGTGACACCCGTCTTCGGGCCGGACGGCAAGGAAGTGCGTTTCTTTGTGGCCAATCGCGGACATCATGCCGATATCGGTGGGGTTACCCCCGGCTCCATGCCCCCGGACTCCCGCACCCTGGCCGAGGAAGGGGTTGTCATTGATGACTTCCTGCTGGTCGATAATGGTGTGTTCCGCGAACAGGCCTTCCGCGACCTGCTGGCGGCATCTCCCTGGCCGGCGCGCAGCCCGGATGTGAATGTCGCGGATATCAAGGCCCAACTGGCCGCCAACGAGGCGGGCGTGCGCGAATTGTCGGCTCTGGTCGACCATTATGGCTGGCCCGGCGTTTCAGCCTATATGGGCCATGTCATGTCCAATGCCGAAGAAAGCATCCGTCGCGTGCTGGACCGGATCGGCGATGGGCATTTCGATTACCGTATGGATAATGGTGCCGCCCTGAAGGTGGCGGTTCGCGTAAACCACGCCCGACGCGAGGCGGTTATCGATTTCACCGGCACGGCGACAGAGGATGATGGCAATTTCAACGCGCCACCCGCCGTCACGCGGGCCACGGTGCTTTATGCCTTCCGCTGTCTGATCGGCGACGATCTGCCGCTGAACGAGGGCTGCCTCGCGCCCTTGAAAATCCTACTGCCCCAGGGCTGTTTTCTGTCACCGTCGTTCGGCAAGGCCGTCGTGGCCGGCAATACTGAAATCAGCCAAGCCGTCTGTACGGCCCTGCTGGGCGCACTGGGCGTGTCGGCCAGTGCCCAGGGCACAATGAACAACTTCCTGTTCGGGGCCGACCGGTTTCAGTACTACGAGACAATCTGCGGTGGATCGGGTGCCGGCCCTGGCTTCAACGGCGCCAGCGCCGTCCATACCCACATGACCAATACCCGTATCACCGATCCGGAAGTGCTGGAACTGCGTTATCCAGTGCGACTGGAACGGTTCGCTATCCGACGCGGTTCAGGCGGGGCCGGCCAATGGCGGGGCGGTGACGGGGCCGTCCGGGCTGTGCGGGCGCTGGAACCGATGACGGTAACCTTTGTCGGCTCCCGCCGCACGGTTCCACCCTTCGGCCTGAGGGGGGGAGAGCCGGGCGCGTGTGGATTGCAACGGGTGGAGCATGAAAATGGTCGGGTCACAGTCCTGCCCGGCGTCACACGCGCCGAACTGC
>JAIXTS010000040.1 GCA_027483805.1 Azospirillum sp.
GCAATCGGTGGGCTGGCGACAACTGCCGTCGGCGCAAACAAGCCTCCCTTTCTCACCAGGATTGACTTCAAGAATCCGGAGTGGAATCGGGACAGCTATGCCCGGCTGGACATGGATATCGACCCGACCAAGGAGAAGATCGGCTGGTTTCGCGGAAAGGTCTATGGCGTTCGCGACAACGAGCCGGTACGCCCCCTATTCATCCTGGATGGGTTCAGTTTCGTCCGCTGCAAGCGACTGGAGGACGGATCCTATCGCCGCATGCTGCGGGAAATCGGCTTTTACCGCGATGCGAAAACCGGGGAACTCCTGAAGACATGGCATAATCCCTATACGGGTGAGGACGTTCGTGTCGTCCCTATTGCCAATGACCCGTTCAACTACACGATCAGTGCGTTCCGTCAGCCTCTTCCCACTTACGGCGGATTGAATACCGAAAAGCGAGAGCCGGTGCCGTTCCTGCTGGACTGGCGATATGGCCCGGATGACACGGTGATTGTCAGCACCGATATCCATCTTTTCTATCCGAACGCGCTGCAACCGGGGAAGTGGCCACGTGAGTCCGCCGGTGCCTTCAACCGGGTGTCGGAAATGTTCACCTACATCATGAAACGCCGCGATTTGGAAAACCCCGACCTGACACATGTCAAGTCCGTTGGGCAATGGTCCCGGATCAATCCCTGGTTGCCGTGGATGCTGATGGGGCAGGCACCGGGCCATATCTCCTATTTCTGTTCATTTGGGGCCTATGACAGCGTTAACGATATCCCGGCTGATCTCCGTGAGGCGGCGCGTGCCATGGACCCCAAATGGTTGGCCGCACCGACGGAAGATTATGGCCCCTCATTATCCAGCCTGGAAAACTACGCACGCCAGCAGACGCCGGCGCCGGTGCCGGTCGGTTGGGTCCCGCCGCAGCCACCGGCACCACGCACTTTGCCTGGTAACAATGGTTAGATTGCCTGCCACGCTGTTTGCGGAGGGCTGAACGCGATGGACGATGCTGTGGTCATCGTCACCGCCTGACCTGTGGGGCGCGGACTGCAACGGCCCTGCCGCAGCGCCGAGAGGAAGTCCCCTTACTGACAGGGGCATGGGCCGCCGACGCGCCATTCGGTGCGGATACCGAGGTCAGGATTTCTCGAACTCGGTATTGCAGGCTTGCGGCATAAGGCAGCAAATGCCGCACTGGTCGAGTATTGACCCGGCGACGCGTTGCCGTCAAAAGGGCCGAATGGAAACGCGCGCGCCCAGGACCGGACTGTTCAGCATGCGGCATTTGGCCGGCATGGTGTTGTTCTGCGCCTTGCTGCTGCGCGGCATGATCCCAGGCGGCTATATGCCAAACTTCGACGCCACGGACGGGCAGGGGTTCCTGGTCATCTGTTCCAGCATCGGGGAACAGAGGGTGTCGGTTGACGGCGACATGCCGGCCCCGGTCGATACCCATCAGGATGGCCTCTGCGCCTTTGCCATGCTGGGGACCTGGGCGCCACTGCTGTTGGTCGTCCTGCTGTTCGTCACCCTGCCACCGCGCCGGTTGCAGCAGGGGTTCGCCCGCTCGGTGCCGGGTGGTCCGCAATGGCTTTGCCGCCCGCCGGCAGCACGCGGCCCGCCGCTGTCGGCCTGATCATTGTCGCCCTGGGGTTTCGTCCCCGTTGATCAGTGCCGTTCCTGCATGCCGGTACCCGTTCCCCTGCAAGGAAACGTGGTGCCACTTGAACGCATGGTTCCAAAATGTCGATCCAATTCCGCCGCCGCCTTCTGGCTGGCGCTGCTTCGCTTTGCCTTTCCCTGCCTGTCTGGGCTGACCCTGCCAAGGACCTGACGGACGAAATCATCGTCACCGGCACCAAGATCAGCGGTGATTTCGGCGAAAAGTCGGGGATCCCGCTGGCCAAGGTGCCGCAGTCGGTGCAGGTTCTGACCGCCGACGAACTGACCGATGCCGGTGTGCGCAGCGTGGGCGATGCCCTGCGGGCCGTCCCTTCGGCCACCGCCGGCAACAGCCGCGTGGCCCGCTATCAGAGCTTCAGCCTGCGCGTGCGCGGCTTTGCCGCTGACCAGATGCGCAATGGCATCCGCCAGCGCTATTACGAGGATGTGGACCCGTCCGCCCTGTCGAATGTGGAGCGGATCGAGGTGCTGAAGGGCCCGTCGGCCGTGCTCTATGGTCATTCCGCTGTCGGCGGTATCATCAGCATGGTGACCAAAAGCCCGCAGGAAACGCGGGGTGGCAGCGTGTCTGTCCTGCTGGGCAGCGATGATCAGAAGCTTGCCAGTTTCGACATTACCGGCGCGTTGAGCGACACGCTGTCCGCGCGCCTGACGGGCGAGATTGAACGGTCCGGAACCTTCGTGGATTTTCAGGATATGGACCGTGAGAATGTCGGGCTGTCCCTGGCATGGCAGCCGGCGCCGTCTGTGTCGGCGCATCTGGTGGCCGAATATATCGAACGCCGGACGCTGAACAATCCCGGCCTGCCGGTCATTGGTACTATCCAGTCCAACGGCGTGCAGTCGCTGCGCCGTGGTCTGTTTCTGGGCGAACCGGATGTCGGCTATCTGGATGCCGACGCGCCGTTGGTTCAGGCCTGGGCAGAGGTGGATCTGGGGGGCGGTTGGACCGTCACACCCCGCCTGCAATATCAGGAGTTCAAGACCGACTTCCTGCAGACCCGTGTCCGCCCGATGCTGGCGGACAATGTCACGCTGACCCGCAATGGCCGCACCGGCGCCGAGGATGATGAATATTACATCGCCCAACTGGACCTGTCGGGGACCGTGGCGACGGGTGCTGTGACCCATAAAATTCTAGGCGGGTATGAGTTCGGGGCGGAGCGCAGCACGTTTCAGCAGTTCAACCTGACCAATGTCGGGAATATCAACGTCCTGCGTCCCGACTATACCTATGGCAGCGTGCAGCCGGCCCGCACCTTCGCCTTTGACAGCGTCGGCGATGCCGATACGCATGCGATCTATCTGCAAGACCTGATCGGTGTCACCGACCGGTTCGATGTCGTGCTGGGGGCACGGCAGAGCTGGATCGATTATAGCTCGGTCTTCAACGGTGCCGTCGACAAGTCCAGCATTGATGGCTTCACCTAGCAGGTGGGGGCGACATATCGCCTGACCGACGCCTGGTCTGTCTATGGCGGCTACAATACCGGCTTTGATCTGGAAAATGTATTGGGCAGCCGGTCGGCGGACGGTACGCCGTTCGATCCGGAAGAATCGAACCAGAAGGAACTGGGCATCCGCTATGCCGGTGACGGTATGCGGTTCAGCGCAGCGCTGTTCGATATCCGCCGTACCAATTACCTGACCACCGATCCGAACAATCCCGATTTCCAGATCAGCAATGGCGAGGCCCGTGTGCGCGGGCTGGAGATCGAGGGCGAGCTGTTGGTGGTTGATGGCTGGACCCTGCAGGCCGGTGCTGCCTTCATGGACCCGGAGGTCATCCGCAGCAATGATGGCGATAAGGGCCGTCTGGCCGACACGCCGCGTTTCCAGGCCACGCTGAACAGCCGGATCGCCCTGCCTGTAGAGGGTCTGGAACTGCGCCTGGGCGGCAGCCATGTCGGCAGCCGGTCGCTGGTCAATGCCGGGCCGAAACGTCTGGACGTCTATACGCTGGTCGATGCCGGCCTGGGTTACAGCATCGGGGCCTGGGACTTTGACCTGACAGCCAGCAACCTGCTGGACAAGCGCTACTTTACGGGCACCGGCACGGCACTGGCCGTCTATTCGGGCGATCCGCGTCAGGTGGCGCTGCGCGGTACGGTGCGGTTCTAAGCGGGGAGGGGACCATGAGCAGTTCCGACATGGATATGGTGGCGGAGGCCACCGAACAGGGGCAGCGCCGGGCGGCGCTTTACCGGTCCGTCTGGCGCTGGCATTTCTATGCCGGGCTGTTCGTGGCCCCGATCCTGCTGATGCTGGCGGTGACCGGTGCCCTCTATCTCTTCGACCGGGAGATTGAGGGCATTGTCTATGCCGACCTGATGGATGTGGCGCCGCAGGCGGCGATGCAGTCGGCATCCGCGCAGGAAGCGGCGGTGCTGGCCGCCGCTCCCGGCGGACAGGTCACCCGCTACATCCCCGGTCGTGACGCCGCCAAGGCCCATGAATGGACGGTGCGGATGCCGGACGGACCGGCCCGGACCTATTTTGTTGATCCCTACACGGCGACGATCAAGGGCAGCATCCGCGCTGATCGCCGTCTGATGGCCATTGTCGGCGACCTGCATGGGGAGCTGATGGTGGGCAAGGTCGGCGACTGGCTGGTGGAATTGGCGGCCTGCTGGACCTTCGTGCTTCTGGTCACGGGGCTGTTTCTGTGGTGGCCGCGCCGGGCCACGCTGCGCGGAACGCTGGTGCCGCGACTGGCGGCCC
>JAIXTS010000309.1 GCA_027483805.1 Azospirillum sp.
GCCACCGGGGCCGAACAGGGTGGTTCCTGCTTCGCCGCCCCCATCCCCACCGCCTGATCCGACCGGAACCTGACAAGATGAGCATGGATATCGCCCACATCGCCAGCCTGGCCCCGGTCATTCCGGTGATCATCATCGACCGGCTGGAAGATGCCCAACCCCTGGCGGAGGCGCTGGTGGCCGGCGGCCTGCCGGTGCTGGAAGTCACGCTGCGTTCTCCGGCCGCATTGGACGCCATCCGCATCATGGCCCAGGTGCCGGGTGCCGTGGTCGGTGCCGGCACCGTCATCGCCCCGGAACAGGTGGCGCAGGTGGCCGATGCCGGTGCCAAATTCATCGTCAGCCCCGGCACCTATCCGGCCCTGGTCGATGCCATCCTGGACAGCGGCATTCCCTATCTGCCCGGTGTCGCCACCCCAGCAGAGATGATGGTTCTGCTGTCGCGCGGCATCCGTCACCAGAAGCTGTTCCCCGCCACGGTAGTGGGCGGTATCGACATGCTGAAGGCCGTGTCCTCGCCCCTGTCGCAGATCAGATTCTGCCCCACGGGCGGCGTCACGGCCGCCACCGCCCCCGATTTCCTGGCCCTGCCCAACGTCATGTGTGTGGGCGGTTCCTGGGTGACGCCGGCCACCATGGTCAAGGCGGGTGACTGGGCTGGCATCACGGCCCTTGCCCGTGAAGCCGCATCCCTGCCGCGTCGTTCTTAACGTCTTTCCGGTCCTCTACGATCGCCGTTGTCCGGTCATTTCACGGCGATCGACCTCAAGGGCGGTTGGGTCCATCCCAACCGCCCTCTTTTTTTACCGTCCGTCAGGTTTTGGCGCTGTTTTCGGCTGACCGGAAACAGCGGCGGCGGTTAAGGGGCAGGAAAGATTGACCAACGGTCAGGATTTCATGCCGCTGGCATAAAACCTGCTCCCGTCCCAAGGCTCATCGGATCATGACCCTCCCCGCCTCACAGATTGCGGGCGATCACCAGCCGCTGGATGTCGCTGGTGCCCTCATAGATCTGGCAGACGCGGACGTCACGATAGATGCGCTCCACGGGGAAATCCTCGACATAGCCATAGCCGCCGAAGGTCTGGATGGCGTCCGAACAGACGCGTTCGGCCATTTCCGACGCGAACAGTTTGGCCATCGACGCCTCCTTCAGGCAGGGCTGGCCCGCCCCGCGCAGGCTGGCCGCATGCAGCACCAGTTGGCGTGCCGCCTCGATCCGGGTTGCCATGTCGGCCAGCCGGAAGGATACGGCCTGATGTTGGATGATGGGCACACCCATGGAGACACGGTCGCGGGCATAATCACGCGCCGCTTCGAACGCGGCCTGGGCCATGCCGACGGCCTGGGCGGCGATGCCGATGCGCCCGCCTTCCAGATTGGCCAGCGCGATACGATACCCCTCCCCCGGCCTGCCCAGCATGGAAGACGCCGGCACGCGCGCATCTTGCAGCAGGATCGCCGCCGTGTCGGAACTGCGCTGGCCCAGCTTGTGTTCCAGGCGCGCCACCTTGTATCCGGGATTGTCGGTGGGCACCAGGAAGGCGGAAATCCCCTTCTTGCCCGCCGCCGGATCGGTGACGGCAAAGACCAGGGCGACGCCGGCATTCTGGCCATTGGTGATGAACTGCTTGGCACCGTTCAGCACATAATGGTCACCATCCGGCACGGCGCGGGTCTTCAGGGCCGACGCATCCGACCCCGCCTGCGGCTCTGTCAGGCAGAAGGCGCCCAGCATGCGGCCGGCCGCCATGGGGCGCAGATAATGTTCCTTCTGGGCGTCGGTGCCGAATTTCAGGATGGGGGCGCAGCCCACCGAATTATGCACGCTCATAATGGTGGAAATGGCACCATCACCCGCCGCGATCTCCTCAATGGCCAGGGCATAGGACACGGCATCGGCCCCCGCCCCACCCCATTCCTCCGGCACCACCATGCCCAGCAGGCCCAGGTCGCCCATCTCCCGCAGTTCTTCTGCGGGAAAAAGGCTGTCGCGGTCCCGCTCGGCCGCACCGGGGGCCAGCCGCTCCCGCGCGAACTGCCGTGCCATGTCGCGGATCATGGCCTGTTCTTCGGTAAGGATCATGTTCGCTTCCCGCCCTGGCCAACGCCGTTACACCAACTCGACCGCCATGGCCGTGGCCTCACCCCCGCCGATGCACAGCGAGGCGACCCCGCGCTTCAGCCCCTGTTTTTTCAGGGCATGCAGCAGCGTCACCAGGATACGCGCGCCCGACGCGCCGATCGGGTGGCCCAGCGCACAGGCGCCGCCATGGATATTCACCTTGTCGTGCGGCAGATCCAGTTCCTTCATGGCCGCCATGGCGACCACCGCAAAGGCCTCATTGATCTCAAACAGGTCAACATCGCGGGCGGTCCAGCCGGTCTTGGCGAACAGGGACTGCATGGCGCCGACCGGGGCGGTGGTGAACCAGGCAGGCGCCCGGGCGTGGCTGGCATGGCCGACAATGCGGGCCAGCGGCGACAGGCCGCGCTGTTCAGCGTCCGATGCGCGCATCAGTACCAGGGCGGCGGCACCGTCGCTGATGGAACTGCTGTTGGCCGCGGTCACGGTACCATCCTTGCGGAAGGCGGGCTTCAGGGTCGGGATCTTGTCCGGGCGGCCCTTGCCGGGCTGTTCATCGCGGGCCACGATGGTGTCACCGCCCCGACCCTTCACCGTCACGGGCACCAGTTCGGTGTCAAAGGTGCCATCCTCCACGGCGGCCTTGGCGCGGCGCAGGCTTTCCAGGGCATAGGCGTCCTGCGCCTCGCGGGTAAAGCCAAAATGCGTCGCCGTATCCTCGGCATAGGTGCCCATGGCGCGCCCGCGCTCATACGCATCTTCCAGCCCATCCAGCGCCATATGGTCATACATCGTTGCATGACCGTAACGATACCCGCCGCGCGCGCGGTCCAGCAGGTAGGGCGCGTTCGACATGCTTTCCATGCCGGCCGCCACCACAATATCGGCGCTGCCGGCCAGGATCAGGTCATGGGCCAGCATGGTGGTCTTCATACCGCTGCCGCACATCTTGTTGACGGTGGCACAGGTGACCGACAAGGGCAGGCCGGCGCCCAGCGCCGCCTGACGGCCCGGCGCCTGACCCTGCCCCGCCTGCAGCACATTGCCCATCAGCAGTTCCTGCACGCTGTCGCCGGAAATCCCGGCCCGCTCCACAGCTGCCTTCACGGCGACGGCGCCCAGCTGCGCCGCCGTCAGGGCGGAGAGATCACCCATCATGCCGCCCATGGGCGTGCGGGCTGCGGACACGATGACGATGGGATCGGCGCTCATGGCATTCCTCTGGCATCTGGATTGGGTGGTTGGCGGACAGCGTAGACTTGTCGCATCCGATCAGCCATAACCGTTGCGATCAAATTTCCTGATCACTTATGTCAATAAGGAATGGATTGGCATGGTGGAGAAGGGCAGCGTGTCCATCCATTTCGTCGCCGCCGCCCTGGATGGGCTGCGGGCGCAGGGCATGGAACCGGCCCCGGTGCTGCGCAAGGCCGGCATTGCACCGGCCCTGCTGCATCAACCCAGCTCCCGCGTGCCCGTGCAAGCCTATGCCGCCCTGCTGCGCGAGGTGGCGCAGCTGCTGGATGACGAATTTTTCGGCCAGGACAGCCGCCGCATGAAGGTGGGCAGCTTTGCTCTGGCCTGCCTGCTGGCGCTGGAGGGCGGGGGCGATCTGGGTGGGGCGCTGGCGCTGCTGTGCCGGGCCTATAACAGCATTTTCGATGATCTGCGTGTGTCGGTGCGGCGTGACGGGCGGCGCGCGGCGCTGGACATCGCCCCCGCCCGCCCGGACCATCCCCCGCCCGTCTTCGCGGTGGAGACGCTGTTCGTCTATATTCATGGTGTGGCCTGCTGGCTGGTCCGTCGCCGCATCGCGATTGACGAGGCCTGCCTGCCCTATGCCGAACCCGCTCATAGTGCGGAATATTTCGTGCTGTTCAGCACACAAGTGCGCTTCGGCCAGGATCAATGCCGCCTGTGGTTCGATGCGTCCCTGCTGTCCCTGCCGGTGGTGCAGAATCGCCGTGCGGCCCGGGCCTTCCTGAACCAGGCGCCGGAAAGCTTCCTGGTGAAATACCGCAATGCCGACGGCTATGGCCGCCGCGTCGTCAATCTGCTGCGCCGCCGTCCACCCGCCGACTGGCCGGGCGCCGATGCCGCAGCATCGGCGCTGCGCTGTTCACCCGCCACCCTGCGCCGCCTGCTGCGCCAGGAAGGAACCTCGTTCCAGGCCATCAAGGACCGGCTGCGTCTGGATCTGGCCAGGACGGCCCTTGGCCGGCCGGACCTGTCCGTGGCCGATATCTCGGCCCAGCTGGGCTTTGCCGAACCCGCCGCCTTCAACCGCGCCTTCCGGCAATGGACCGGCACCACCCCGGCGCGTTATCGGCGACAGGCCGGCTGAACGCCATTACCCCGCCTCGCGCTTGGTCGCCACGGCCTTTGCCGCCGGCAGAACCACGGTGAAGGTGCTGCCCTTTCCCACCTCGCTGTCGATGATCAGACGGCCGCGATGGCGGTTGACGATATGCTTCACGATGGCCAGCCCCAGGCCGGTGCCGCCCAGCGCCCGCGACCGGGCCGGGTCCACCCGATAGAACCGTTCCGTCAGGCGCGGCAGATGGGTGCGGGCGATGCCGTCGCCCCGGTCGGTCACGGCCACCATCACGGCCGGCCCCCGCACCGTGCCCGCCTTTCCCTGGGCGGGCGCGGTCAGGGCGACGGTCACCTCCGTCTGTTCCTTGCCATATTTGATGGCATTGTCGATCAGGTTCTGGAACACCTGGGACAGCTGGTCCTCGTCCCCCACCACCGGCGGCAGCGGCTCGGCCAGGTCCAGGCGCAGCTTCACCTTACGGGATGCGGCCCGCAGTTCCAGCGTGGCCGCCACGTTACGCACGATCTTGGCCACATCCACCTGCTCGGTGGGCGGCGAATGTTCGTCCATCTCGATCCGCGACAGCGAGAGAAGATCGTTGACCAGCCGCGACATGCGGTTGGACTGGTCGAACATGATGGCCAGGAAGCGTTCATGCGCCGCCGGATCATCCTTGGCCGGCCCGCGCAGCGTCTCGATGAAGCCGATCAGGGCGGCCAGCGGCGTGCGCAGCTCATGGCTGGCATTGGCCACAAAATCGGCCCGCATCTGTTCGGCCCGTTTCAGCATGGTGATGTCATGCAGGGTCAGCAGGACCAGCAGCGGCCCCTCCTCCCCCGGCGGGCGGAACGGCTTCACCCGCGCCTGCAATGTCCGCTCCACCGGTACCGGCAGCAGCACATCCACACTGCGGGATGCGCCCCCCGCCAGCACGGCCTCGACGGCTTCCAGAAGGCTGGGCGTGCGCACGGAACTGGCCAGGTCCCGGTCCAGCAGCCGGTCCCCGAACAGTTTGCAGGCCGCCTGGTTGGCGCGCCGCACCTCGCGCCCCGGACCCAGCAGGATCACCGGATCGTGCAACTGGTCGATCACCGCCTCGAACAGGCCGGCGCGTCCCGCATCCTTGCTTTCCCGGTCCAGCCAGCCCTGATGCGCCCGCGCCATGGCCGATGCGATGAATTCCGCCGTGATGCTGTCCAATGCCGGCGGCGGCACCGGGGCCGATGCCTCGCCCAACACCTCGGCATAGTCGGTCAGGCGGCGCGTATCGCTCTGGATCATGCGCAGGATGGCGACCGCCACCACGACATTGACCAGCAGCGCCGGCAGCGCCACCCCGGCATCGACATGCCCCGCCAGCAGCAAGGCCAGCAGGATCGCCGCCGTCGGTCCGACCAGCGCCACGCCGATCAGCACGAACCGGACCGGCCGCACCTCATACCACCGCATCTGTCCCTGCCATTCTTATCTTTATCCCTCCCGCCACCGTGCGGGATCGGAGGAGATAACATTGCCGCAGGGCCAGGGTAACAGCATCACGGAAACTTAATAATCGGGGACGTTGGCTGTCACAATTGACGAAGTGTCAACTCTAGTTCACATTGCTCCTGTGATCGATATTCGCGAAACCCCGCAATTCTCTGACTGGCTGCGCGCCTTGCGTGATGAACGGGCCAAAGCGCGGATCAAAGTGCGTATCCTGCGCATGGCCGAGGGCAATCCAGGTGATGTCCGGCCCGTCGGGCACGGCGTCAGTGAAATGCGGATTGATTACGGCCCCGGCTACCGCGTCTATTTCACGCAGCGGGGCGGGGTGCTGGTCATCCTGTTATGCGGTGGCGACAAGTCGTCACAAGTCAAAGATATCGCTGTGGCGCAGCGTCTGTCCGCCAGCCTGCCACCGGCCCCGGAGAAGCCTGATGCGTGATCTCAGCGACCTCAAGCCCTTCGATGCGGCCAACTATCTGGAAACGCCCGAGGATATCGCCGCGTTTCTGGAGGCGGCCGCGGAGGAGGATGACCCTGCCTTCCTGATGCGGGCCCTGGGCATCGCCGCTCGGTCGCGCGGCATGGTGAAGCTTGCCCGTGACAGCGGGATTAGCCGCGAGGGGCTTTACAAGGCGCTGGGAGAGGATGGGAACCCCACCCTCTCCACCCTGATGGCAGTGGCAAAGGCACTCGACCTGCGCCTTGCGTTCGTCCCGCGCGGGTAAATCCAAGGGGCATGGCCATGGGCCGTCATGATGGTCAGTCCCCGCGTGACGATTTCGCGTAGGTCAGGTCGAGCGCAGCGCGCGAGCCCTGACAGAACAGGCCGTCGATCCGCTGCTGTCAGGGCTCGGGGCGTACCGCCCCTCGACCTGACCTACACTTGTCCAATCACCGCGCCAGACTGTCATGCGCCGCCATGATGGCCGCCGTGGTCAGTTCATTCACGGTGGCACCCATCTGCACCACCTGCACCGGCTTATCCATGCCGATCAGCAGGGGGCCGATCAGGTTGCCGCCGCCGAACTTGTGCAGCAGCTTGGCGCCAATATTGGCGGCGTGCAGGGCCGGCATGATCAGCACATTGGCCGGACCCGACAGGCGCGCGAACGGGTAGAGCCGCTTCATCAGGTCGTAATCAAGCGCCGTATCCGCCGACATCTCACCGTCATATTCGAAATCGACCTTGCGCTTGTCCATCAGCGACACGGCCTCACGCACATGGGCGGCGCGGTCGCGCATGGGCTGGCCGAAATTGCTGAAGGACAGGAAAGCGACACGCGGTTCATGGCCCATCTGCCTTGCCATGCGCGCCGACTGGATGGCGATATCGGCCAGCTGTTCCGGGGTCGGCCGTTCATGCACGGTCGTGTCGGAGATAAAGACGGTGCGCTTGCGGGTAGCCAGCACCGACAGGCCGAACACGATATGGTCGGGCTGCGGGTCGATGACGCGCTCGATATCCTCAAAACTGACGGCGAAGGACCGGGTCAGGCCCGTCACCATGGCGTCGGCATCGCCCGTGGCCACCATGCAGGCGGCAAACACATTGCGGTTCTGGTTGACCCAGCGCTGACAGTCGCGGTGCAGGTGGCCGCGCCGCTGCAGGCGCTTGTACAGGAAATCGGTATAGCGCTCGATATTGGGCGCGCCGAAACGGGCATTCTGGATATCCAGCGGCTCGACCCCGCTCATCCCCAGGCTGGCCAGCTTTTCCTGCACCACATTCTCGCGTCCGATCAGGACTGGATGGCCGAACCCGCCGGCGCGATAGGCGATGGCGGCGCGGATGGACCGCTCCTCCTCGCCCTCGGCGAACACCACTCGGCGCGGGCTGCTGCGCAGCTTGTCGGCAATCAGCTGCAAACTGTCCGCCGTCGGGTCCAGGCGCAGGCGCAAGGACCGGCGATATTCATCCATATCGACAATCGGCTTGCGCGCCACGCCCGTATCCATGGCGGCCTGGGCCACGGCGGCGGGGATGGTGGAGATCAGGCGCGGGTCGAACGGCACGGGGATGATATATTCCGGGCCATAGCGCAGGCGGCGACCGGAATAGGCGGCATCCACCTCATCGGGCACATCCTCCCGCGCCAGCGCGGCCAGCGCGCGGGCGGCGGCGATCTTCATCTGGTCATTGATGGTGCTGGCCCGCACATCCAGCGCACCACGGAAAATATAGGGAAAACCCAGGACATTATTGACCTGGTTGGGATAATCCGACCGTCCCGTGGCAACGATGGCATCGTCACGCACCTGCCGTACCTCTTCGGGCGTGATCTCCGGATCGGGATTGGCCAGCGCAAAGATGATCGGGTTCTTCGCCATCGACTTCACCATGGCGGGCGTCATCGCCCCCTTGGCCGAAAGGCCGACAAACACGTCGGACCCGGCCACGGCATCGGCCAGGGTGCGGGCGTCCGTCACCACGGCATGCGCCGATTTCCACTGGTTCATGCCTTCGGCCCGGCCCTTCCAGACCACACCCTTGGTATCGCACAGTGTGATATTGCCGTGCGGGATGCCCATGGATTTGAACAGTTCGGCACAGGCAATGGCCGCCGCACCGGCGCCATTGATGACCAGCTTGGTCTCCTTGATGTCGCGGCCCGTCATTTCCAGGGCGTTGAACAGGCCAGCGGCGGCGATGATGGCCGTGCCATGCTGATCATCATGGAAGACGGGGATATCCATCAGCTCGCGCAGCCGCTGTTCAATGATGAAACAGTCCGGGGCCTTGATGTCTTCCAGATTGATGCCGCCGAAGCTGGGGCCCAGATAGCGGACGGAATTGATAAATTCCTCCACATCGCGGGTATCGACCTCCAGATCGATGCCATCGACATCGGCAAAGCGCTTGAACAGGACGGCCTTGCCCTCCATCACCGGCTTGGATGCCAGGGCGCCCAGGTCGCC
>JAIXTS010000411.1 GCA_027483805.1 Azospirillum sp.
ATCATCTGAAGGCAGGCATTGGCGGCGAAACCGCCCTTGTTCTTCTGGTTGACGGCGGCGCGGGCCCAGGCCTGCTCGTAATTCTCGGTGGTGAGAATGCCGTTGCCGATGGCCAGCGTATGGCGCAGGGCCAGATCGGACAGGCCGCGCGCGCTTTCCTGACAGACATAATCGTAATGTGTCGTCTCGCCCCGGATCACACAGCCCAGCGCCACATACCCGTCGAAACGGCGGCGGCCGGAATAGAAATCCATGGAGCGGACGGAGAACTGGATGGCGGCCGGGATTTCATAGGCGCCGGGCACCTGGAAGATCTCATAGGTGGCACCCACGGCCTCCAGGGCACCAACGGCACCCTTCACCAGCTCGTCCGCGAGGTCGTCATAAAAACGGGCCTCGACGATCATGATATGGGGTGCATCAGCCATGGGGGCCATCCAGTCCGTCATGTTGAAAGGATCAGAAGGGGGTGGGTATGGCCCGTTGACCGACAATGGTCAAGCCATAGCCTTCGAGGCCCACCACCGTCTTTTTGGTATTGCTCAGCAGGACCATCTTCTTCACGCCCAGGTCGTTCAGGATCTGGGCGCCGATGCCATAGTCGCGCAGCTCGCCCTGCGGTTCGGCATTACCGTCATCAATGGCACGCAGCCGGTCGGCCAGCGAGAAAGGCTGTGCATCGCGCATCAGCACGATGACGCCGCGCCCTTCGTCGCCCACAGCCTTCATGGCCGCTTCCAGGCTGCCAACGGGGCCATGCCGGCTGTCGGCCAGCAGGTCCTTGACGATGTTCAGCGAATGCATGCGCACCGGCACGGGCACATCATCATGGATGTCCCCCTTGACCAGGGCGATATGTTCGGCGCCGCTGATGCGGTTGCGATAGACGATCATCTCGAACCGGCCGCCGAAATGGCTGTCCAGGACAGTCCGATAGCTGCGTTCGACGATGGTTTCGGTGCGACGGCGATAGGCAATCAGGTCGGCGATGGTGCCAATCTTCAGCCCGTGCAGCTGCGCGAACCGCACCAGGTCGGGCATGCGGGCCATGGTGCCGTCATCATTCATGATCTCGCAGATCACGCCCGCTGCCGGCAGGCCGGCCAGACGCGACAGGTCGACCGATGCCTCTGTATGGCCGGCGCGGACCAGGGTGCCGCCGTCGCGGGCTAGCAATGGGAAGACATGGCCGGGCGTGACAATATCCCGGCTGTCGACATCGGGATCGATGGCGACCTGGATGGTGCGCGCGCGGTCGGCAGCAGAAATGCCCGTGGTCACGCCCGTCCGCGCCTCGATCGACACGGTGAAGGCTGTCTGGTGGCGGGTGCCGTTCTGCTGTGCCATCAGCGGCAGGCGCAGGCGCTCATTCATCGGGCTGTCAATAGCCAGGCAGATGAGGCCACGCCCGAACCGCGCCATAAAATTGATGGCTTCCGGCGTGGCGGCGGAAGCGGGGATCACCAGATCGCCCTCATTCTCCCGGTCCTCATCATCGACCAGGATGAACATGCGGCCCTGGCGGGCTTCCTCAATCAGTTCCTCGGTGCTGGACAGCACGGGACGGTCATCTTCGGTCAGACGGGTTTCGATGGCCGACATGGTTTAAGCGTCCTTCCCCACCAGCCGGGCGACATAACGCGCCAGCATGTCCACTTCCAGATTGATGCGTGCCCCCGGCCCGATCAGGCCGAAGGTCGTCTGCTCCGCCGTATGCGGGATGATGTTGACGCCGAAAACATCGTCATCGACCTCGTTCACCGTCAGTGACACGCCGTTCAGCGCGACGGAGCCCTTGGCCGCGATAAAACGCTTCAGGCTCTGCGGCACGCGGAAGCGCCAGCGATGGCTGTCGCCCTCTTGGGTGACCGACACGACCTCGCCGACACCATCGACATGGCCATAGACCAGGTGCCCGCCCAGCTCGTCCCCCAGCTTCAAGGAGCGTTCCAGGTTCAGGGCCGTGCCGACGGTCCAGTCGCCGACCGTGGTCTTGGCAATGGTTTCAGCGGACACATCCACCCTATAGGCGTCGGCCAGCTTCTCCACCACGGTCAGACAGACCCCGTTGGAAGCAATGGACGCGCCCATGGACACGCTGTTCATATCGAACCGCGTTTGGATGGTCAGTCTCAGGTCGCCACGGCGCTCGATCTCCACGACGCGGCCGACATCGGTGATGATTCCGGTAAACATGGGCCATAACCTAGGGCTTGGCGCGGCAATGCGCGAGGGGGCGATAGATGCGCCCCACGCATGGCGGGATGGGGTTAATGGGATGATTGACGGGGCATTACCCCGTCAATCCATCCATTTCACCGCCAGCTTCTGGAAAATATCCACCAGTCCCGGCTCGCTGATCACGGTCACAGCTTCATCAGGCGTGAACCAGCGGCGTTCGCGTTGCGTGCGCTCCGGCCAGTCAGACAGTTCGACGGCCACCTCCAGCGCATGGACCGTGACATCGCAGGTCACGGTCGACCCATCCTCCAGACGCTTGTCATAGGTATAGTCGCCGACGGGCTTTTTTTTGATCTTGCCGCGCACGCCCGCTTCCTCGAACGCCTCGATGGCAGCCATCTCCTGCGGCTCGACACTTTTTTTGGCCCAGCCTTTGGGGATGATCCACCGCCGCGTCTCGCGTGAGGTGACCAGTAAAATCTGGGGTCCGGTTGCGGTCACGCGGAATGGCAGGGCCGCGTACTGCTGCATTTTTTTCAAAACGTCCATCAGGAACTATCTTCACCTCGCACGTACTGTCTGAGCGCCCATCGTCCAAAAGCGGACAGGCAGACTATCACAACGAACCGGCGACATTAACTTGGGGTAAAGATACCTGGTGGGTTTTCATGAATTTTTTGTGTTATTTAAATGACATATCAGCATCAATCAATAATGAAGGTCGCTGATCCATGGTTTGACGGGCGTCATTGTCGGTGTCGGCTCCGCCCTCTCCGGGTTGACGCGCCGGCTGTAAGCCCGTCACCATGGCCGGTAACCACAATCGGGTTCCGGTCATGTCGCGTCTTTTCTGCCTGCTCGCCTGCCTGCTGCTGTCCGTCCCGGTGCTGGCGGCTGATCCGCCGCCGGTCCTGACCTACAAGGACCTGCTGGCACGGCCCGCCGTGACCGGTGGCGTCCGCCTGACCTATGGCAGCGACCCGCAGCAATTCGGTGACCTCTGGCTGCCGCCTGGTGCGGGCCCGCACCCGCTGCTGGTCCTGATCCATGGCGGCTGCTGGCTGGGGGATGTGCCCGCCTTCGGTCTGATGAACCCGATGGCCAAGGCGCTCAGTGATGCCGGCGTCGCCGTCTGGAACATCGAATATCGCCGGCTGGGACAGCCCGGCGGCGGCTATCCCGGCACGTTCCAGGATGTGGCCGCCGCCATCGACCATGTCCGCACGCTATCCGGCCCGCACAGGCTGGACCTGTCGCGCGTGGCGGTCGCCGGCCATTCCGCGGGCGGCCATCTGGCCCTTTGGGCGGCGGGGCGGGCACATCTGCCGGCCGGCACGCCGCTGCGGACGACAGACCCGCTGCCCCTGCGCGGCGTGGTTTCCCTGGCCGGCATCGTTGATCTGCGGGACTACCGCGAACGCGGGCCCAAGGCCTGCGGCGGGCCGGACACGGTGGACCGGCTGACCGACGCGCCGCGCCGTGGCCCCGCCGCCTATGCCGACACCTCCCCCGGTGAGGCCCCGGTGAAGGGTCTGGCCCTGACCCTGATTTCCGGCACCCGCGACATCATCGTGCCACCCACCTTCGCACAGCAATACGCGGCCAGGGCGGCGGGACCGGACCTGCGGGAGCTGGAGATTGACGGCGCCGGCCATTTCGAGCTGATCGATCCGCAATCGGCTGCCTGGCCCGTGATCCAGGCCGAAATCCGCGACCGGCTTCGGCGATGATAAATCATGGCCGCTTCAGTGGGCGCGGATACCGAAGCCAGGGTTGATTTCCTGACCTCGGTATCAGAACCGTACCGTGGCCGCCACCCGCCAGGCGCGGCCGGACAATGGCTCATACTCCCCGTCGCCTTCGACATGCAGGCCATAGGCGTCGAACAGGTTCTGCACCTGGGCCCGCAGCCCGATTTCACGGTCCCAGACCATGATCTCCCGCCGCAGGCCCAGATCGACCAGCGTATAGGCCGGTGCATCGGCCAGATTATCACCCCGCGCCGTGGTCCGGGCGCGATGATCCACGGTCATGTCCACCGACAGCCCGTCCAGGAAGTCGGGCGCATAATCGACGCTGCCCTGCCATTGCAGGCGGGTCTGCCCCACTGGCCGCCGGCCGATCACGCCGTTGCGCACGTCCGGCCCCGACACCACCGGGTCCAGCAGCACGGCCCCCAGCACCAGCGACAGGCCGGGCACCGGCTCGCCCGACAGCGATGCCTCCACCCCCCGGTGCCGTACACTGCCCAGGAAACCATAGACCCCGTCGGCATCCATCCCGTCATAGGGGCGGCGCACGTCGAACGCCGAACTGGTGAGCGTCAGCGGCCCCACACCCAGGCGCAGCCCCAGTTCCCGCTGCGTTGTCTGCACGGCCGGCAGCACGGTGTTGCGGTTCACCGCGATGATGGGCGCCGATCCGCTTTCCTCCAGCCCGCGTGAATAGCTGGCATAGGTGACCAGCCCATTGTCGAACCGCCAGGCCGCCACCGCATTATAGAGCCACGGGGCCGACGATCCCCGCGCGCCACCGCCGGCGCCCGGCCGTGTGGTCTTGCTGTAATCGGCCTTCTGCACCCCGGCCCCCAGATCCAGCCGCCCGTCCCAGGACAGGTTATAGGCAAGACCCACCGTATATTGCCGGACCCGGTCACGGTCCTGCGGCTGGTCAAAGGCAATGGCGGGCCGGCGGGCTGCTGGCGGGCGGTCCATGGGCCAGTCGCCAAACACTATCTCCACCTCCCCGCCCTTGCGGCTGTTCTTGGACAGGCCGCGCCCCACGACACTGACCGTATGGCCCACCCGGTCCGACAGCCATTGATAGGCCAGCGACGCCTCACCCGACAGGGCCGCATACCGGGTCGCCGGCAGCAGCACATGCAGCATCTCCCCCTGGCGCGCCGGGTTCACCGACAGCAGGGCAAAGGCGTCATAGGGCAGGCGCTGCACCGACCGGAACAGCCCGGCGCGGGCCACCAGCCCCTCGGCCAGCCCTGCATCCAGGATGATCCCTTGATTCTCCACCTCATAGGCCCAGTCCGCCCAGGCCAGGCTGTGATCCACATCCCGGTCGATGCGCGGCGGCAAGGTGGGGCCGTCGGGCAGATAGCTGGGCACCACCTCCCCATCCTTCATCCGGTCCCAGTCGGCAAAACCGGTCAGGACCACCGCATCGGACACCTGCCAGCGCGGCACAAAGCCAGCGGACCAGAAGCGCTGATCCCCGCCAAAAGCCCCATTCTGATCGGGATGCGCCGCCACACCGGCCGCCAGGCTGAACCGTCCGTCCGCAGCGACATAGCCCGTGTCCAGCTGCATATAGGGAGAGGTGCGCGGGTCGATGCCCAGCACCAGATCCGCCCCGGTTTCCGCCGGCTTACGCAGCGACAGGTCGGCAATGCCCGACGGCGCCGGGAACAGCAGGCCGACCGTGTTCAGGCCCACGCGGATACTGGTCGCCTCGACCACCCGGTCCGACAGCGACCCCTGCTGCGAGATGTAAAGTCCCTCCAGCCGGACATTGCCGGCACTGTCGGGGCTGAACCCGCGCACATTCCCGGCATCGTAGAGCCCGATGGATTCGGTGCCCACGCGCAGGCCGAACGCATCCGTGGCCGTGCGCACAACATTGTCGCCCGCATTATCCTGCGCCGCCGCCAAGGGCGCGCAGACCAGCAGGGCCACGGCGGAAAGGCTCAGCGCCGCTGCGGAAATCGTGAAGGGACTCATGGGACCAACGCCTGTTCTTGGTTAACTCTTCTGGTTGCGGGTGCCTATAGCACAGGCAAAACTCATCCGCCATCGGATATGTTTTGTCGCCACCATCAACCGTCCCGGACCTGATTTCCGCCGACCCTATGCGATTGCACAGTTTCGCCAGATCGCATCCTAGGGTTAGGTTTTGGTGTTGTGCGCGAGGGGAGAGGGTGACGTGACCGCGGACCGCAATGTGGTAAGCCGGCTGACCGCCGGATATGTGATTGCCCTGACCCTGATCGCGCTCTTGTCCGGTGGGGTCCACCTGCTGCTGGACAATGTCATCACCGAACAGCGCGACGCCGCCACCATCATCAATATCGCGGGCCGGCAGCGCATGCTGTCCCAACGCATTGCCCTGCTGGGCACCGACCTGCGCCAGGGGGATGAAACCGCGCGCCAGCCACTGCTGGACGCCATCACCCTGATGCGCCGGTCACAGGATGCCCTGGTGCAGGGCAATGACCTGGGCATCAGCAATCCATTGTCGGCGCGGGCACGGGCGCATTATTTCGATGGCCCCGCGCCGCTTGACATCAATGTCCGCACCTTCCTGGGCGAAGCTGAGCGGTTCGCCATCAATCGCGATGAATTGGCCTACCAGCGCTTCCACACTGCGGCGCGCACCACGCTGCTGCCCGCGCTCGACCAGGCGGTCAGCATCTTCGAAGCCGAAGCCAATGGCCGCACCCGCTGGCTGCAGCAGGCGCAGCAGGTGGTGCTGGCCATCCTTCTGACCACCTTGCTGGCCGAGGCGGTGTTCATTTTCCGGCCCATGGTGACCCGCATCCGGCTCTATGCCGGGCGGCTGTTCGATCTGGCCACGCGTGACGGGCTGACCGGCCTGCCTAACCGCCGGTACCTGATGGACAATGGGGAGGCCGCGCTGATCCAGGCCCGGCGCGACGGCACCGACCTGTCGTGCCTGCTGGTCGATCTGGATCATTTCAAGGCCATCAACGACAAGCATGGCCATGCGACCGGCGATGCCGTTCTGGTCCGCTTCTCCGAACTGGTCCAGGCGACCCTGCGCCAGGGTGACCTGATCGGCCGTACCGGTGGGGAGGAATTCGCCATTCTGCTGCCCGGCGCCGGGGAAGCCGGGGCGCTGCTGGTGGCGGAAAAGCTGCGCGCCATGCTGGAGGCAGACCGGCGTGAAGGCGTGCCCGCCTTCACGGCCAGCATCGGCGCCACCACCCTGTGCCCCGATGATCGCGGGCTGGCCGATCTGATGTCGCGGGCCGATGCTGCCCTGTATGTGGCCAAGGGTCTGGGCCGCAACCGGGTACGTTTTGAAGCCGCCCGCCCGCCCGAACCGCGCGGCGCCGTCAGCGTAGCCTGACCCGCCGCGGCCGGTTGCGGCAAGGGGGCAGCGGGTCAGTCCACCCCCGCCAGGGCCTCGCGGATCGTCTCTACGATCTGGTCGATCTGGCCCGTCTCCACGATCAGCGGCGGGGACAGCGCAATGATGTCGCCCGTTGTGCGGATCAGCACCCCCTTCTCGAAACATTTCAGGAAGGTGCTGAAGGCGCGCCGGGTCGGCTGGCCGGGCAGCGGCTCCAGCTCGATGGCGCCGATCAGGCCCAGATTGCGGATATCGACCACATGGCGGGCATCCTTCAGGGAATGCACTGCCGCTGCCCAGTGATCGTTCAGGTCCGCCGCCCGCGTCAGCAACCCTTCATCCTTGTACAGTTTCAAGGTCGCCAGACCGGCCGCCGCGGCCAGCGGATGGCCGGAATAGGTATAGCCGTGGAACAGCTCGATCATATGCTCCGCCCCCGTCATGAAGGCGTCATAGATCTTCTTCTGGAAAAACACGGCCCCCATGGGGACGGTCGCGTTGGTCAGGCCCTTGGCCGCCGTGATGATGTCGGGCACCACACCGAAATAATCGGTGGCGAAGGGTGTGCCCAGGCGGCCGAAACCCGTGATCACCTCATCAAAGATCAGCAGCAGGCCATGCTTGTCACAAATGGCGCGCAGCCGCTCCAGATATCCCTTTGGCGGGACCAGCACGCCGGTGGAGCAGGCCACCGGCTCCACGATGACAGCGGCAATCGTGCTGGCATCATGCAGCGCCACGATCCGCTCCAGCTCGTCGGCCAGATGCGCACCCCAGTCCGGCTGCCCGATGGAGAATGCCTGGTGTGACCGGTCATGGGTATGCGGCAGATGATCGACCCCCGGCAGCATGGTGCCGAAGGCCTTGCGGTTGGTGACGATGCCGCCCACGGAAATGCCGCCGAAGCCGACGCCGTGATAACCGCGTTCGCGTCCGATGAAGCGGGTGCGCTGCCCCTCGCCGCGGGCCCGGTGATAGGCAAGCGCCACCTTCAGCGCCGTGTCCACCGCCTCCGACCCGGAATTGGTGAAGAACACATGGTCCAGACCGGCGGGCAGCAGGGCCGTCAGCTGGGACGCGAAGTCAAACGCGCCGGGATGGCCCATCTGGAAGGCCGGGGCATAGTCCATCTCCGCCGCCTGCGTCTGGATCGCCTTCACGATCTCCGGCCGGCAATGGCCCGCATTCACGCACCACAGGCCCGCCGTACCATCCAGTACGGATCGACCATCATCGGTGCGGTAATACATGCCGCTGGCGGAAACCAACATGCGCGGCGCCTGCTTGAATTGCCGGTTCGCGGTGAAGGGCATCCAGAAGGCGTCGAGATTGTTGGTGGACGGGTGCGCTGATCCGGTCACGACACGAGGGCTCCCTCTTGTTAAGGATGGGGACAGGATGACATAGAAGTAATTTGCCGTGTGCAGGAAGTTGGCCGATGACAACCAGCAAGGACTCTGCGCAAACAGGTCCCAAGGGGTGATCGCATAACATGGCGGACGTGATGACGGACGAACAGGCCCCCGCTTGGCGGGCCTGGGCGAAGGGCGGGGCGACCGGGCTGGTGATCCTGGCCGTGGGGGCCCTGGCCTGGACCGCCCTGTCGCATCTGGCGGCGGACATCTCCTATCAGGAGGTGGTGGACGCCTTGCGCGCCACATCGCCCTGGGCCCTGGCTGCCGCCCTGGGCTGTACCGCCATCAGTTTCCTGGCCCTGACCTTCTACGACTGGACGGCGCTGACCTATGTGGGGCGCAAGGTGCCCTACCCCATCATTGGCCTGACCTCCTTCTGCGCCTATGCGGTGGGCAACACGGTGGGGTTCGGGCCCTTGACGGCTGGCGCCATCCGCTACCGGTTCTACACCCCGCACGGGCTGGAACCGGAGGAGGTGGCGCGCATTGTCGGCTTCGTCACCGCCACCTTCGGCCTGGGCGTGGCCGGCACCACGGCACTGGGGCTGTTCATCGCGGGGGATGTGACGGGCATGGGCCTGCCGGGCTGGATCGGTCATGCGGCGGGGGCTGTGGGTCTGGCCCTGCTGGCGGGACTGGTTGTGGCCTCGGGCCGGCATGACAGGCTGAAGATCGCCCGATGGACTGTGGACCTGCCCGCCCCGCGCCTGCTGCGGATCCAGTTCGCGGCCACGCTGGTGGATATCGTGGCGGCCGGGACGGTGCTCTGGGTGCTGCTGCCCCCCATGGATATCGGCCTGCCCGCCTTCATTGCCATTTATGCGGTCGCCATCGGACTCGGTGTGCTCAGTCATGTGCCGGCGGGACTGGGTGTTTTTGAAACCGTGGTGATCGCCGCCGTCGGCGGGCGGGCGGATACCGAACAGGTGCTGGGCGCACTGCTGCTCTACCGCATCATCTACCATGTCGTGCCGCTGCTGCTGGCCGGTCTGGCCGTGGCGCTGCTGGAAACAAGGCGCGCGGCCGTCTGGCTGGCGGGCAGCCGGGTGGTGGTGGCCGGACGGCGCCTGTCCCCGCCCGTTCTGGGGGCGCTGACCCTGCTGCTGGCCAGCATGCTGGTCTTTTCAGGCGTCACCCCTGCCGACGATTCGCGCCTGGACCTTCTGTCCGGGTTCCTGCCCCTGCCCCTGGTGGAGGGGGCGCATTTCCTGTCCTCGGTGCTGGGTCTGATGCTGTTCGTGGTGGCGCGCGGCATCACCTACCGGCTGGACGGGGCCTGGTGGGCGGCCGTGTCGATCGTGCTGGCCGCCATGGTCCTGGCCCTGGCCAAGGCACTGGCCGTGACGGAAATGGTGCTGCTGGCCCTGCTGCTGGCCCTGCTGCTGCTGGCGCGGGGCGAATTCACGCGCAAGGCCTCGCTGCTGCATTCCGCCCTTACCCGGCCCTGGCTGGTGGCGGTCGGGCTGTTGCTGATCACGGCCCTGTCGGTGCTGTTCTTTGTCTATAAGGGTGTGGACTACACCCATGATCTCTGGTGGCAGTTCGAATTCTCGGGCGAGGCGCCGCGCGGGTTGCGCGCCCTGCTGGGCGTCGCGCTGCTGGCAGGCATGGTGGCCGCCTGGACATTGCTGCGCCCCGCCGTCCTGGCCGAACAGGCCTCCCCCGATGCCGCGGCCCTGGCCCGCGCGCTGACCATCATCGACGCCCAGCCACGTCCCAGCGCGCAGCTGGCGCTGCTGGGTGACAAGAAGTTGCTCTTCTCCGACAATGGTGCGGCCTTCATCATGTATGCCCGCCAGGGCCGTTCCTGGATCGCCCTGTTCGATCCCGTGGGACCGGAACAGGAATGGGCCCCGCTGATCTGGCGCTTTGTCGAAATGGCCCGTGCCTCGGGCGGCCGCGCCGTTTTCTATCAGGTGATGCCGGAAAATCTGGCACTGTATGCCGATGTCGGTCTGGTCGCCTTCAAGCTGGGGGAGGAGGCGCGGATCAATCTGGCAAATTTTGATCTGAAGGGGCCCAAGCGGGCAAACCTGCGCAACAGTTCCAACCGCTGCGAAAAGGCCGGTGTGGAATTCGCCCTGGTCGCAGGCGCGGATGTGCCCGCCATCATGGACGAGCTGCGCGCGGTGTCCGACACCTGGATGGAAGCGCACAATGTGCGGGAAAAACGCTTCTCGCTCGGTGCGTTCATACCGGACTATCTGGCCCTGCGTCCTGTGGCCGTGCTGCGCCTGCGCGGCCGGATCGTGGCCTTTGCCAGCCTGATGATGACGGAACAGCGTCAGGAAGCCAGCATCGACCTGATGCGGTTTTCCAGCGATGCGCCGCCCGCCGTCATGGAATATCTGCTGCTGCGCCTGATCCAGCATTTCAAGGCCGAAGGCTACGGCCATTTCAATCTGGGCATGGCCCCCCTGTCGGGCCTGTCGGCCAGTGCCGTGGGCCTTTGGCAGCAGGTGGGCCACGCCGTCTATGAACGCGGCGACCGGTTCTATAATTTCAGCGGCCTGCGCGCCTTCAAATCAAAATTCGGGCCCGGATGGGAAGCACGTTACATGGCCGTGCCGGGCGGGTTGAACCCGATGCTGGCCCTGGCCGATATCACCGTGCTGATCGCCGGTGGCCTGCGGGGAGTGGTGGGTAAATGAAGATGCGGTCCCTGTTCCTGTTTGCGCTGGTCGCCTGTCTGGGGGCGCTGGCGGTACCGGCCTGGTGGGCGCATCGCTACGACATCGCCCCGCCGCGGGTAAAACTGCCGCCCAACGACCTGCTGGGTCCGGTCCGGGTGCTGCAGGCCATGGGCGGGGATCAGGGCCCCGTGGTGATCCTGTTCACCGGGCCTGATGGCTGGAACGCCCGCGCCGACCATCTGGCCCGCCGTCTGGTGCATGGTGGCAGTCATGTCATCGGCCTGGACCTGAAAGCCGTCA
Source organism: Azospirillum sp. (assembly GCA_027483805.1). Taxonomy (GTDB): domain Bacteria; phylum Pseudomonadota; class Alphaproteobacteria; order Azospirillales; family Azospirillaceae; genus Niveispirillum. The sequence continues at coordinate 11,633 of JAIXTS010000411.1, forward strand.
GCGAAGGCCTTGCCAAGGCCGATGGCACTTGTGTCGATCCTATCTGGGCGGTGCAGGATATTTCGCATGCCGCCCAGCGCAGCCTGGGCCTTGCCCGCTACAACCTGCCCATCCTGGTCGGCATCGGGGCCGGGGCCGACATGGCCATTGCCGTTGCCCGGACCGGTACGCCCGCCATCCTGGGCGGCGTGGTGGCGGTGGATGAAGGGGGGCAGGCCCCGACCCGCCCCCTCTGCACCAATCCGCAATCCCAGGATGTGACCATCACCCGCCCCACCGGCGGCGGAAGGCCGGGTGAGCGTCTGATCGCTGAACTGGCCCGGCGGGCCCAGGCCGGGGGGCAGACCGAACTGTCCGACCTGCCGCTGACCGAACTGCCGGCAGAGGCGAAGCATGGGGTGCTGGCCATCGTCTATTCCGGCGATGGCGGCTGGCGCGACCTGGACAAGGACATCGCCGAACGGCTGCAGTCGCAGGGCGTGCCCACCGTGGGCGTGGATATGCTGCGCTATTACTGGGCCTGGCGGTCACCGGAAGACAGCGCCAGCGACCTGTCCCGCCTGATCAGCCATTACCGCAAGGAATGGGGCGTCGATAAGGTGGTGCTGATCGGCTATTCCTTCGGCGCCGATGTCATGCCGGCCCTCTACAACCTGCTGCCGGCCGATCAACGGCAAAGCGTGGTGCAGGTCTCGCTGCTGGCCCTCTCCGCCCGCGCCAATTTTGAGGTGACGGTGGACGAAATCCTGACCGCCAACAGCGAAAGCACCCAGCCCACCCGCCCCGACCTCGACCGCATGGACCCGAAAATCCTGCAATGCTTTGATGGCAAAGAGGATGAGGACGGCGTGTGCGAAACCCTGAAGGGCACCGGGATCGAAGTGGTGGAAACCGAAGGCGGCCACCATTTCGATGGTGATTATCAGCGCCTGGCCGACATCATCCTGGCCGGTGTTAACCGGCGGAGGTAAGGGGCGGTAGCGCCCCCCGTATCCGCCGATGCCCCAGGCTTTCGAGCACGCCGATCAGGTATCCTGCACCAACGTGTAACCGATGGCCTTCAAGGCCGGGGCCAGTTCCTGGACATAGTAACAACTTTCTTCATGTCTCGATCTTGCAATAATCATACCAATGATGCGTCCATAGTCAGTGAAGACTGGGGCGCCTGCGAGTATGATTTTACTACAATTTAGCTTGATTTTGAAAAGTCCATCAAATGTGTATTCTTTGTCTGAAACGCTTTTATCATCAAAAGAAACCCCTTCAATATAGCAATTAACGCGATCTACGGTGCATTCAATTTTACCTCCATCAAAGCGTATTACAAGCTTATCATTATAAACAACCCCAGGGTTTAATCCACTAATTTTATGGTCTCCGTGATTATTATTTACATGATCCCTTTCATTGCCATATTCGGGAATTTTCAACACACCAATGTTATGCATATTTCTGTACTTATCAAAGTAATTTGAATTTACTAGTGGGTAAGTTAGCCTTGTTACGTCACCTGCATCAAAACGAACACCATTATTCCTAAACACAGAAAGTTGATTATCACTATCATTCAGAATATTGACGATGTGCGCTGGAACGACAGCCCCAATACTCAAGTCCCTTCCGATCGCTGGAAAAGTCAAACAACCGTAAAAACGCTCATTGCCTGCATTGCCTTTGCCAATCAAATCATTAACTTCTGTGAGCTCATTAATACCAAGGTATGTAAATAATGCAGTATCTACCACTTTCTGCTCATCGCAAAAAATTACACTTAAATCAACTTTTGCACTGTCATTCACTCCTTCAGTATAAGGCAAATTCCATTTCAGCTTCTCGGTAAAAATATCACCTAATTTTCTATACTTATCTTTACCCAAATCATCATCATTTAAAGATTTACCATTAGTCATGCACGACTTCAATGAATCACATAAATTTTGATCAATATTTAAAGAATTATCTTGGGCATTTCGCTTCTTAAAAACGCATAAACGCGCATTATATTTCAAAACATTATCTGATAAATCAGTCTCCGAAAGAGAAAATCGGTAGTTAATATTGTCAGTCACTTTTTTAAACTGATAGAGGCAACTTATGACTGCCGACTTTAACACTGGCACCAAATGGGCTGCACCCGCCTGTAGGGCGGCTCGCCTTTCCCTTTTTACCAAGTCATGCGTGCCAACGGCCTCCTGAACCTCATCCTTCGCCAACGCTTTCCCTGCGTTGGAGATGATAGCACTGTAAGTCTGGCTTGGGTTCCAGGTTGGGGCGACATCAGAGATCACCGGATCAGCACCATGACGAATGATCACGTGATTAAAGTGCAGTCGTGGACGATTCTCAAGGCGGCTTTCAAAATGAAGGATAGTTCCCGTAGCAACTCTCTCTGCCTCCTTCACCTTTCCCTGGAAATAGCTGAAGCGCTGCCCCACCCCTGCCGGATTCGCCTTAGTCTCGGTCGCTTTAGGCTCGGCATCTTCAATACCGCACTGTAACAAACAATATGTAATGATACGGTTAAGGAGAGAGGCCCCCCGTTCCATTGGCAGGGGACCCGTCCCAATCAATGTCAGTGAGGCACCTTCACGAATCTTGCCGATTGTTTTAATGTTAACTTCACGTGCCAAATCATTTTTAGTGAAAGCATTCCAAAGGGCGATGGCGGCGGCCCCACGCCGCGGCCCAGTGGCACCATCCCCTTCGTTACCCGCATCCCTGATAAAATCATGATTTGCCTTCGTTAGCGCTTCGATTAATTTTGGTGCGCGCTGTAAACGCTGTGTCACCTTGCGCAATATCTCCCCATGATCGAAGTCCACAAAGGCAAGACGGATAAAATCTGTCAGTGCGCCGTCGCCCGTACCACTGACGGCGATGGTGGAGTTGCCCTGATATACGATTTGCGAATAGGGATCGTTCTGCCAATAGGTGTAGCCCAGCACGTTATTCAGAACCTTTTCCGTGCCAAAACCGACGGTGAAAATAATGTAATGATAGGCTTCAGAAACAAGATCTCCGCCCTCGGAACCAACAGGGGCAACATTAAGCACATACCCACTATCCGAGATAAAATACCCCTTCACATGGGTGTTATATCTCATCGTCAGGGGACCATTAGAAGTAGGGTCAATTTTCTCTTGCGATGTATTCGTATAATATTCCAGCATCTTAAATTGATCATCCAGACCACGGACAATCTCGTTACACATGCCTTCCGACCAGTTCAGATAAGGCAGTTCAGTGCTGGCATTCTCAAAATTATGTTCCGGCCAGAACAGGATGCGGGGATGGATGTGGCGGGAGGTGTTGAAGCGCTGCTCTGGAAAGTTACAGGGCGCACGTTCATACACAGTCACCTGGATATTCCGGTTTTTCAGCATTACCAATGCCGAAGCCGCGGTGATACCCGCCAATCCCGCACCAACAACAGCGACCTTTATCGGGTCCCCCTTTTCATCACCAAAACCCTTGGCACACGTGTTGAGCGCGGCCACAAAGTTGAAGGCACGAATCTGCTGTGAATAGAAAGTAACCGGACTTTCCTTGGGCACCAGGGAATAAACCCCAACGTTACTATACGGTGTACCTTCGATGCGTGTTGCCTCCAGAAAATCGCACAAATCCACAGATGAATTGCCATTCGTTGACATCAAAAAGCTCCTATGAAAATCAGTCAGACGCAGTGTGTCAATCGGCACAGGTTACCATGCCGCCATCTGCGGCGGGGCGCAGTCGGGAAAAGGGGTGGATGGTGCTCGCTACCGGACTCGAACCGGTACGCCCCGAAGGACAACAGATTTTAAGTCTGTGGCGTCTACCATTCCGCCAAGCGAGCATCCTGGGGTTGGCGAACCTAACCGATCCGTCCTATGATTTGCAAGCCCAGGGTTGTCCGCCCCGTCGCATACACACGCATGCTATGAACCGTACCGGCATCGAGAGAGAAAGAGTCCTGATATGTCCATCCGCGACGCCGTCGATGCCGATGCGCCCGCCATTGCCGCCATCTATAATGATGCCGTGATCAACACCACCGCCATCTGGAACGAGGTGACGGTGGATGGGGCCAACCGCGTGGCCTGGATGGCGGACCGGCGGCGGCTGGGTTATCCCGTGCTGGTAGCGGTCGACCCGGCGGATCAGCGGGTTTTGGGCTATGCCTCCTTCGGCGATTGGCGGGCCTTTGACGGTTATCGCCACACGGTGGAACATTCCGTCTATGTGCGGGGTGACCGGCGCGGTGGCGGCATCGGGCGTGCCTTGCTGCTGGCCCTGATCGACCGGGCCCGCGCCATCGGCAAACATGTGATGGTGGCGGCGATCGAGGCGGGAAATGCCCCCTCAATCGCCCTGCATGAAAAGGCCGGGTTCCAGCGCACGGGCCTGATGCCCCAGGTGGGCATGAAGTTCGGGCGCTGGTTGGACCTGGCCTTCCTGCAGCTGATTCTGGATGACCGTCCGGTACCGGGGGCCTGAGGGCCATCCGGCGCTCGGGCTCACCCTCAGGCCGCCTTCGCCCCCTGCGACGCGCTGCCGCCAATGGACAGGTCGGGGTGTTCGCCCCCGCCCAGCCGCAGGCCGATGCGGGCGGGCCCGTTCTTGGCGGCTTCCTCCTCCGCCCGTGCCATGGCGGCGGCACCGGTCACGCCGGACGGGCCGGTGCGGTCGGTCAGACGCATGGTTTCGCGCCACATGCGCTCATCATCCGATGGCGGCGCCGGATCGGCCTGCATCAGTCGCGCGCCCATGCCGGTGACATCCAGCGACAGGTCGTCGCCGTCCAGGTTAAAACCCGTTGCTTTGTCGATCTGCTGGTTGGCGTTGGCCAGGTTGCGGTTCGCCTCCTTCTGGGAGGTGCCGTTATTCACCTGCCGCTGCCACCCGGCCTTGGCGGCATCCTTTTCCACCTGCTGGGCCGTGCCGATCAGGGTGACCAGCTTGCCCTGAAGGTCCGGATCATCCTCCAGCACCTTCTGCACCTCGGCACGGCGCGGATCGTCACCGGCCACCACGGGCCGTCCGGTCTTGTCATCCAGGGTGAATTTGATCGGCGGGCTGGCCTGGATGCCGGCGATGGCCAGCGCCATCTGCAATTGCCGCCCCACCTCCTGGCGGGCAGCCTCCGCCTCTGCGGCGGTGGGCGGCTCTTCCTGCACCTGGCTGGCGCCGTCGACCATGCTGTTGCTGGTGCCGGTCAGGCCGCCCGTGGGCGTGGTCTGGCCCGTGCCGGCGGCGTCAAAGCCGATCTCACCCCCGGCGCCGATGCCGTCCGTGCCGGTATTGGCGGTCCGCATCGTGCCCGCCGTACCGGACAAAGTTGGCGCGGGCTGCCATTTTGTGCGGGCGGCCAGCAATGCCTGTATGTCCATGGGTCGATCCTTCCCCTCACTGGGCAATATTTGCCCATGCCGCTGGGCAGGCTTTGCCGGTTCCCAAGCAGCGGAAAGAAGCGGTTACCCTTGTTGTCCGGCGGTTCTTCCGCATGCCCTTGTCCCGGACACCCCCACAGCCGGGGGGAGGGTGCAAACAGCACAGCAACCGCCATGCCAGCCCCTTGCAGGCGCGGCCCCCGCACCCTACATGCGGGGAATGACAGAGAACCAGATAATGGCCCTCATCTCCTCCGTGCTCGTGCTGATCCTGCTGTTGCGGGGGGCGCGGCTGCCGACCAGGGGAATGCTGCCGCAAATCGCCATCTGGCTGGCGGTTTTTGCGCTGTTCGGTCTCGGCTACAAGATTTTCAATCCGGACTGAAGACCGGCGGTCTCACGCCACGGGCGGTGGCGCACCGCGTGCCGGCCGGCGCTTATGCTTGCGCCAACGGGACAGCAGCTCGTCAAAGGGCAGAAGCAGCCGTTCCTGCAAACCCGGATCGCCTTCCAGCTTGCCATAGACAAAGGCGCCGGCCTCCAGCGTCGACACGCTTTCCTTGCGTGGTTCCTTGCGGACATTGCCGTAGGCAGAGCGGAAATCCGGATGAATGACGATGCGGCGCAGTTTCAGCATCCAGGCATTGCGCCACCACAGGGTCTTGGCCTGGGCCCAGGTGCCGTCGATCAGGACGATACCTTCCAGATCGGACAGGATCAGGTCGCTGTCCGGCGCCACATCCTTGCGGCCGAACACCGCGATGCCCCCGCGCGGCACCTTGGCCACTTCCTCTTTGCTGCCCATGAACAGCACGCCCCAGCGCCGGGCTTCCACCTGGCGACCCAGGGCCTTGGACAGCGACGGCCAGGACAGGCCGATCTTGACCACGCTGTTCTCGATCTGGCCGGCCAGCAGGCGGGCGGTGCCCAGTTCCACATCCTGTTCCTGCGGATGCATCAGCACCAGCAATTGCAGGCGGGTGCGTTCGGGCACCAGATCGGCGCACAGGCACAATTCCTGGGGCTTGCCGCAGGTGGCACAGGGGGGTGGCGGGGCCGGCGGCGGCGGAAGGATCAGGTCGTCTTCATTCATGGTGTCGCCACCTTAGCGCATCACGCGCCATCATGGCAGGGGGTGGGCGCGCAATGCCGCCATGGCCAGGCCTGGGGCCACCGATCCATGCTTGCCGCAGGCCCCAGGCATTGGGACGGCGGGTTTGCGGCCCGGGTCCGGCTTCGTGTAAGGTGGCCGGCTGATAGATTTCCTGTTCCTGAAAGCACCGATCGCGATGACCCAGGCCGAAACCGCCGACGAATACGAAGACACGCGCTCCATCAAGCTGCACAAGCCCGAGGATTTCGAAGGCATGCGCCGGGCGGGTCGTCTGGCCGCCGCCACGCTGGATTATATCGCGCCCTTCGTGGTTCCCGGCGCGGTGACGGAGGAGTTGGACAATAAGATCCTGGCCTTTGTGGAGGCCAATGGCGGCAAGTCGGCGACCATCGGCTACAAGGGCTATACCAAGGCGTCCTGCATCTCTATCAACCATGTGGTGTGCCACGGCATTCCGGGGCCCAAGCGGCTGGTCAATGGCGACATCGCCAATATCGACGTCACCGTGATCGTCGATGGCTGGTTCGGTGATACAAGCCGCATGTATCTGGTGGGCGATGTCCCGCTGAAGGCGCGGCGCCTGGTCGACGTGACCTATGAGGCGATGATGCGCGGCATCGCCGCGGTGAAGCCGGGTGCCACCCTGGGCGATATCGGCCATGCCATCCAATCCTATGCCGAAGGTTTCCGCTATTCAGTGGTGCGCGATTTCTGCGGCCACGGGCTGGGCCGCGTCTTCCATGATGCCCCCTCGGTGCTGCATTACGGCCAGAAGGGCCGGGGTGCCGTGCTGGAGGAAGGCATGTTCTTCACCATCGAACCGATGATCAATGCTGGCGGTTACGCGGTGAAGGTCCTGTCCGATGGCTGGACCGCCGTGACGCGGGACAAGAGCCTGTCGGCACAGTTCGAACATTCGATCGGCGTCACCAAGGACGGGTTTGAGATTTTCACCCTGTCCCCCGCCGGTCATACAAAGCCGCCCTACGCGTAATTCCAGCGCCGCTTCCCGTCTGGCATCCATCGCCGCCCGCTGCTACACTTGTAGGCGAGTGGGCGGTGATGGTCATGCACATCATGAGTGTGGCGGGATGGCGGTGAAACGCGCGGGCAAGGCCCGGTTGGACGATGCGGGCGGGCGGGCACCCGTGGCCGATGATGATCTGCTGGCCGCAATGCTGGCCGGCAAGCCCGCGCCTGCCAAACCGGCCGCGCCGGAACCCGAAGAGGCGGAGAAGCCGCATTATCACGGCCACCGCGACCGTCTGCGCCAACGGTTCCTGTCTGCGGGCGCCGATGCCCTGCAGGATTACGAATTGCTGGAATTGCTGCTGTTCCAGGCCATCCCCCGCAAGGATATCAAGCCCCTGGCCAAGGAACTGATGGCGGTGTTCGGCTCGCTCTGGGCTGTCACCCAGGCCCCGGCGGAAAGCCTGCGCAACCGTTTCAACTTTTCCGACACTACCATCGCCCATATCCGCATTGTCGGCGCCATCGGCCTGCGTATGGCGCGCCAGCAGGTGATGGGCCAGCCCATCCTGTCCTCCTGGCAGAAACTGCTGGATTACTGCGCCGGCGCCATGGCGCATGAACCGGTGGAACAGTTCCGCCTGCTGTTCCTGGACCGCAAAAACACCCTGATCGCCGACGAGGTGCAGCAGCGCGGCACGGTCGACCATACCCCCGTCTACCCGCGCGAGGTGGTGCGCCGCGCCCTGGAACTGGGGGCCAGCGCCGTCATCCTGGTCCATAACCATCCCAGCGGCGACCCCACGCCCAGCCGTGCCGATGTGGACATGACCAAGCAGATCGTCACCGCCGCCACGGCCCTGGGTGTCGTGATCCACGACCATGTCATCATTGGCAAGGGCGGCAACTATGTCAGCTTCAAAAGCGCCGGCCTGATGTAAGGGCGAGGGCCGGTTGAGATGGGGCCGGTTGAGATTTGACTGGAACCACCCCTTATCGCCATCTCGGCGAAAGCGGGGATGACGAAGAAAATGCGATCCCAGCCACCGGCAACATGGTCTAGGTTGCAGGACGAGCTTACACCTGTTGCCTTATGCAAAGATATCTGCATTTCGCCACATGCATTTTGCACTTTTCTGTACTTCTCTATGTCAATCGTATGTAAACAGCGACCGACAAGCCGCAGAAATCCTCTACTTTTGGGCTGTGCCGGCCACTTGGCATCTGGCCTGCAATCCTTGGTTCCCATGAAGGCGACAACGCCTCAACAAACCGAACCGACGGACCCAGCCATGACCAAGTTCTTCACCAAGACCGCCGCCGCCGCCCTGATCGCCGCCACTTTCGTCGCTCCCGCCCTGGCGCAGAACGCTTCCGGCACGATCCAGCTGAAGGGCAATGTCGCGCTGTCCTGCACCATCGCCGTCCAGGATCTGGGCCAGTCCCTCGCCCTGAGGACCGGTGAAAGCAACAAGACCGTCGGTTCCGTCACCGAGACCTGCAATTCCGGCACCGGCTACAAGATCACCCTGGCGTCGGCCAATGCCGGCAAGCTGAAGTCCGGCAATTTCACGATCAATTACACTGTCTCCTATGACAGCTTTGCCGGCGCCCTGACCAGCCAGGCCGTTGTCGACCGCGCCACCGCGCAGTTCAACAAGAAGTCCGACCTGAAGGTCTCCGTTGCCGCCTCCGACCAGTATATCGCTGGCGACTACGCCGACACCGTCACCGTCACCATCGCCGCCAAGTAATCCCGACGGGCATAGGTCAGGTTTCAGCCCCCGCCCTTCAAGACCCCGCCCGGGCAACCAGGCGGGGTCTTTGCGTTGATCGGGTGACGCGGCAATGGCAGGCATCCTGATGGTGCCGCCACCAGAGGCTGCTGTCGCGGGTCGGTCATGGCCACGCCCACAAACCCTAACCAAAAGGTTAGGTTGTGGTGTGCCGGACGACATCGTTGCATATAGCAAGTGTCTTTGCTGTATGCAACGTGCTTTTCGCAGTTTTGCATCCTGCAATACCTCAACCGGACAGGGCGCCTGCCCCAGAACCCGCAGAAAACCTCAACTTAAAGGGTCAAAGACCACTTGGCATCAAGCCTGCAATCCTTGGTTCCCATGAAGGCAACAACGCCTCAACAAACCGAACCGACGGAGCCCGACATGACCAA
>JAIXTS010000350.1 GCA_027483805.1 Azospirillum sp.
ATGTCCACACGCGGATGATAGATGCCGGTCGACCAGTCCAGCACACCCGGCACTTTCCAGCGCGTATCCCCGGTGCCATTGCCCGCGATGCGCTGCACCGCCTCGACCAGCTCATGATCAAAGATGCGGCCATAGTCGGGGCCGGTGACGGCACGCAGCTCGACGCGGCCGTCCTCAATCTCCAGGGTCTTGACCTGCTCGGCCCGATGCGATGTCAGCCCATATTGCAGATTGATCCCGGCCAGCGCCGCCGGAAGCTGCCGCAGATAGGCGGCGGGTGCCCCCACCAGCCCGGCCAACTGCCCAAAGCTCCAATGGGTGGGTGCGATAGGGCGTTCACCGCCTGGCAGCAGCAGCGACAGCCGTTCCGGCACATCACGGTGCGCCTCCACCCGTATATCGGCACTGGCCAGGGTGCGCGTGCGGCTGCGATCCGTGCGGGTCTTGACCGACGCATACAGGTCGGACAGCGACAGGAACCGTTCATCATCGGGCCGCGAGAACCATTCCGATGATACCCGGCTGTTGCGCTGGCCACGGTTCACATCCACCCGGTAGCCGCGCGCGGCATCACGGGGGTTGTCGAGGATTTCCACCTGGGTCATGGCAATTCTCCATGACGGGTGCCGAAGGCCACTCCTCCAGCCCAACCCGTCACGAAGGCCCAGCCTGCCTCTGACTCTGTTACACCCGCCGCCCGGTCAATCCAGGTCCGAGGCTAGGCGCACGCCCTCCCCCACCCCCTCCGACGCCGAGATGAAGATAATACCCGCCTTGGTGAGGGTATTCTCCAGCGCTTCCAGGGTAGAAGTGCGGGTAGACACCTCGTTGCGTTCCAGTCGCGCGACCGCTTTCACCGAAACGATAGCCTCGTCGGCCAGCTTTTGCTGGGACCAACCAAGGAGAGCGCGGGCAGCACGGATTTGACGGAGCGAGATCATGGCTCCGATCAAAGCAAAGCCGGTGACAAGGCGGTGAATAAGGGCTATTTTCGCCCTTATTGAGCCTATATAGGATCAGCCCCCCTGCATGTCACTCGCTGATTATTCAGACCGGATGGTCTTCGCCCTTGCCATGGTCGGCGTGCCGCATTTACAGCGGATTCACCAGCCCGGCCATCGCAGCTTGCTGGTCAGTTGGACCAGGGCGGGGCATGGACAGATTCCCCTTCCAACGGCAACGGATGTTACCAACGGGGTCGCCAACGCGCACCAAGGCACCGTCGCTGTCGTTGCCCCCTCCATCCAACCTCGAAGCTGGCAGATGATCGGTAAGACGGCGCTGTCGCTGGTCCGTTCGCTACCAGATCTGGATGATCATGCCATCATCAACAGCATCCTGTCGCAGGAGCCGGTCGATCAAACGGCCTATCATGAGATTGGCAGCCGAGACCGTGTTGTCGGTTTTCTCCGGCTTCCCGTGATGGGCAGCAACCCGATAGAAAAGCTTTGGATTATCGGCGTTCAGGCCGTTCGCGCCTATCCAGCCGATCTGCCTGTACCCGATGAGTTGCCGCAGGAAATGGACCTTCACTGACACTGGTCAGGAGGTGTGGGCGGATCAAAGGTGCCACGCCACACACCGGACAGCAGGAAGCGCGCATTTCGTTCCCAATCACTTAGGTCGGCATGGCCCGACCGGCAGGCCATGGCCCAACCGCGACGAACCATCAGTTCCGACAGGGAATCACCGGCGACAAAGCAGTCCGACAAATCAGGGCTGCCAGCACGCGGACGGCACAGGACGGGTGTCCCCGTGGTCAGGTCGGTCAGGGCCTTGATCGCCTCCGCACCACAGGGCCATGGTTGGCCCTTTCGGTCCAGGCACTGTTGATCGGGCAGCGGCACCACGATCCCGGCCAGCCGATGCCGAACACCCGTAATCTCGACCACATCAGCCTTTACCACCGTGGCCGGCCCCTCCTGTTCCACCCGTCCCTTGGGCCAGTAGATGAAAGCGCCCGTGCCGATACCCACCAGTACCAGCACGGGCACTGCGATTTTGAACAGCTTCATGGCAAAGCCCTCCGTCACATCATGGTTGCGGTCAAAGGGCGAGACCTTCTCCCGCCTAGACCCTGACACCCACGCCCGCCACCCTTTGACTCTGGCCCGTCAGGCCAGCAGATCCCGGTACCCACCGCGCACCATCCGCCGTCCCTCGCGGATGAGCCGCTGGACCCGCAGCCGCAGGCAGTCGGAACCATGCGACCACTCAGCGGCAACACGCCTTTCCCCAAAGAGCGCAAGGGCGATGTCACGCTGGGACGCGCCCGCGTTGGCGGCATCCACCGCCCGTAGTTTGTCGATCCAGCGCCCAGCCTGGGGCTCAGGCGCGTACAGGCTGCGCGGCATTCGACGCAACCGACAGCACAGGCACAAACGGCGCAGGGACAGCACCTTCCGATCAATCTCCCGCAAGCCGGTCAGTGTGCAGCGGAGGCGGACCGGGCCGTCGAGAACCGTCCCACCTGTCACCCGAAGCTGCAGATGCCGAAGGCCGTCCGACAGCATCAGATGCTCGTCCCCGTCAGGTTCCTTGACGACGGTTGTGAGGGTCCGAACCGCTTCCAGGTCGAACAGGTCGTCCGTCGCCGTCGCAGCTTTCGCTGGCTCTGCGGCGACCGTAAGAACCGACAGGCATGCTTCGGGTTGCCAGTAGGCCTTGGCATCGCTGGTAATGTCGGCGAAACATCACCCCCCAGTTCGGGGTATGCGCCGTGGTATCAAACCGCACCACAGAACAGTCGATACTGGTAAGGCAGGTGCTGGATTTCAGCGCCTCCTTGAAATCACCATTCCGCCTCAGCCATTGCCAAGCCCAACCGGGCCGGTCCATGTGCTGCAATGATTGATAGGCCGCACCATCCTGCCAATCCGGCACAGATAGTGCGGCACCCACAGGGCTCCTGTTCTGCATGGGTTGCCACCTCCCAACAGGCTGTGCCTCGATAAGGCACAGCGGTGGAACGATACCGCCAACTGCCAAGCTGGCCGTATCGATGATTATCGATACGATTTCCCCGGAAAACTTTCACGAAACCGGCATGACTGTCGAAATTACGCTGAATTGCGCAGCGCCGAAACAATGAAATTACACGTAATTTGTTCGCAAAGTTCGACAATAAGACTTAACGATAACTCTCTCGAATATACGCATTCAGTCTATATAGAATTTTTCTCCATCAGCCTCAATTTCACCTTTAGTGTCGGCAGCCATCAATCAAAACAAGAAGGGAGATCATCGCATAGCCATATGAGGGGACTCTGATGGATACACACAGCTTCATAGACTTCCAATCGGACAGATTACCCAGCGGCATCCAATCGCTGCATCGTGTTCGGCACGACGGGTACGTCATCGGGCGCTATCTGCTGGATGAATGCGCGGATGCAAAACTTGGGTCCCCACAGTTGACGCTGATCCAGCATGACGGGCAACCCTTCATGTTGCGGTGGCATCCGGTTGATCAGGTTTCTGCCACCCAGCACCGGGTTGAGCCGAGACAAATCCATCTGACTCCACCTGAACGCATCATTCAGGTGTCATGGTCCGGTCGGCAGTCGGTGTTCATCGTGGCCCTGGAGGTCGGATTCATCACCAGTTCCGCCTGCGGGGGCACTGTCGATATTCTCGACATTATGCCGGCGCAGCTTGATATCCAAGATGCGCGGATCGGTTACATTCTCGAAATCCTCAAAGAAGGACTGGAACAGTCAACAACTGCCGGGACTCTCACGCTAGCCTGCGTGCTGCTGGTCGGCAGGTTGCTGGAGATTTTCGGAAGCAAACCTGGACCACCCGCTATTAATGGCGGCCTGGGCGTTTCGCGACAGCGTCGGGTGCTGTCCTACATCGACGCCCATCTCCCAAGATGATCTGACTCTGGAGCGACTGGCAGCGGAAATTGACGTCAGCCCTGACCATTTTGGCCGGGCCTTTCGGGCCAGCCTGGGTGTGTCCCCACTACGCTATATCGCCCAGCGGCGATTGCACCGGGCCAAGACCCTGCTGCTTGATCCAGCCATGTCCATCACCGACATTGCCATGGCGCTCGGCTTTGCCACGCCCAGCCATTTCACCAGCAACTTCCACAAGGCGACAGGGACGACGCCGTCACAATGGCGGCGAGATCGGCGGTAGCTGGCTGGTAGCTCGAGTGGGCGCTGGGGCCAATACTGCTTGCTTGTCGTATCCAGCGACGTCGTAGCCTTGCCGGGCACGATGCTGACCCGGATTCGCGCCCCTGAGAGCGCCAACACCCTATGTTTCAGCGGGCGTCTGGCGGTGCTGGATCGCCGCTACCTACGCCCATTTTCACTCTCTGTTGTTACCTATATGTTACCTGCGGGGTTCCGGCTGGCGTTTGGGGCAGACAGCAAAAACCCCTGAAAGCTTTTGGCCTTCAGGGGTTTAGGTATGGATGCGGGGGCAGGATTTGAACCTGCGGCCTTCAGGTTATGAGCCTGACGAGCTACCGGGCTGCTCCACCCCGCGTCAGACCGGTCGTTTGGTTGACCGGTAAAGCGGAACGCCGGCCTTTTGGGCCGGCGTTATGTTTTTTGGTATCGTGACGTTTTTTTCCTGTTACGAG